>NZ_JAMYMD010000038.1:0-51778 GCF_040318335.1 Mesorhizobium sp. M1182 | reverse complement strand
TCGCTCCTTCGCTCAACTGCCTCTCCAAAGAATCCTTTCTCAGCCTAAACTCAACCCCAAAATCGCCATATGCGATTCCCCTGCCTCAAGGGGGGAGATCGGTAGCTTCGCCTCTCTTTCAACATTCGCGATTGGCGAAACGATACGTGACATTCAATCTCCCCCCTTGAGGGGGAGATGTCCGGCAGGACAGAGGGGGGCGCGAAGGAACTCGACGGCGGTCAGTTAGCCTGCCTTGCCGCGACGCGGCGCATCGAAATGACTCGGCGGCGGAGGATTTCCGTGCGCATCGCCGCTAGGTGCAGCGCGAAGAAAAGCACGGTGAAGCCGAGTGCCATCACCAGCAATGGCCACAACAGGCTTGGGTCGATGGTCGGGCCGCCGAGCCGGAACACCGACGCCGGCTGATGCAGCGTGTTCCACCAGTCGACCGAAAATTTGATGATCGGAATGTTGATGAAGCCGACCAGGGTGATGATGGCGGCGGCCCACGCGGCGCGCCCGGCATCGTCGAGCGCGCGGGTCAGCGCGATGATGCCGAGATACATCAGGAACAGGATGAAGACCGAGGTCAACCGCGCGTCCCATACCCACCAGGTGCCCCACATCGGCTTGCCCCAGATCGAACCGGTGATCAGTGCAAGGGCGGTGAAGACGGCGCCGATGGGTGCCGCCGATTTCAGCGCCACGTCGGCCAGCGGATGGCGCCAGACCAGCGTGCCCAGTGCCGAGACCGCCATCAGCGTGTAGCACATCATGGCGAGCCAGGCGAAAGGCACGTGGATATACATGATGCGAACGGTGATGCCTTGCTGGAAGTCCTCGGGCGCCGCGAAGCTCATGTAGAGGCCGACAGCGAGGATGATGGCGGCAACGCTCGCCAGCCACGGCACGACCTTGTCGGCCAGCCCGACGAACCGCGTCGGGTTGGCAAGGTCCATCCAGCCGGAGAGGCGTGAAGTCGTGTCGCTCATGCCGCCTTACATAGACCGCCGGCGGAGTTGCGGCAACCGCAGCGGCGGTACGGCGTCTCCCGTTCTCCCCGTGAACGGCGGGGCAATCGCATTTGGATTCTTACGAAGATGGACCCCCTACCCTAACCCTCCCCACAAGGGGGAGGGAACGCTGCCGCATGCCCTTACTTCCCCTTTTGGCGCCGAAAGGCAGGCAAATTTGCCGAGGTCAGCGCCAACGGAAGTCTCCCTCCCCCTTGTGGGGAGGGGTTAGGGGTGGGGGTACATCGTAGAGCGAAAGCCTCGGCTTTCCACCTGCGATAGCCCGCCTTCCACTGTGGATCTCACAAGGGGAGAAGGGAAAGCGTTCAGGCGGCTTCGTTCACCGGACGGCTGAGGCGGCGGACCTCCTCGTCGTTGAGCAGGCCGCCGGCGCGCAGCAGGCTGGCGAAGCGACCGTTGCGCAGCGACAGTTCGGTGAACCCGCCCATCTCGACCACCCGGCCCTTGTCCATGAACACGACCAGATCGGCGTCGCGAACGGTGGTCAGGCGGTGGGCGATGATGAAGGTGGTGCGGCCGCGCCGCAATTCGTCGATGGCGTCCTTGACGCGGTCTTCCGTCTCGACGTCGAGCGCGCTGGTCGCCTCGTCGAGAACCAGGATGGGCGCGTCCTTCAGCACGGCGCGGGCGATCGCGATGCGCTGGCGCTCGCCACCGGACAGCTGTCCGCCGCGTTCGCCGACGACCGTGTCGTAGCCCTCGCTCTTTGACAGGATGAAATCCTGCGCGGCGGCGGCATTGGCCGCGGCATGGACCTCGTCATAGCTCGCCTCCGCGCGGCCGACGCGGATGTTGTCCTCGATCGAGCGGTTGAGCAGGCCGGCATCCTGGAAGACGGTGGCGATCGAATGGCGCAGCGACTTGCGGGTCACCGTGCGGGTGTCGATGCCGTCGATCAGGATACGGCCGCTGGACGGGGTGAAGACGCGCTGCAGAAGGTTGATGAGCGTCGTCTTGCCGGCGCCCGTCGGGCCGACGATGGCGACGGTCTGGCCGGCCTGGACCTCGAACGACGCGTCGTCGACGCCCTGCCCGGAATTGCCGAACTCGAAGCAGACATTCTCGAAACGCACATGACCGGTGACGTTGACGAGATCGCGCAGCCCATCGGGCTCGGCGGCGTCGGATGCAGAGTCCTCGAGATGATAGAATTCCTCGAGCTTGGCGCGCGCCTCGGAAATCTGGTTGGCGAAGGCCGACATCTGGTCGAGCCGGGCAATCAGCAGCGTGGCAAAGCCGGTAAAGGCGATGACGTCGCCGATGCGCAACTGGCCGTGCGTCACCAGATAGGCGCCGATCAAGAGCACCACCATCATCGAAATCGTCGACGACAGGCGGTGCAGCGCGTTGGCCATCGCCCACCAGTCGAGCACCGGATTCTGTGCGTCGAGCAGGTTCTTGACGTAGCACTTCAGCGCCTCGGTCTCATGGCCGATGCGGTTGTAGCTCTGCAGGACGGCGACGTTGCTGACCGAGTCGGTCACATGCGCAAATACCTTGTGGTAGTGCCGCTCCACGGCCGCCTGGCCTTCCTTGGTGCGCCGCATCACCAGCCGTCCGATGCCGACATAGAGCGCGCCAAGCGCCAGCAGCACCATCGACATGCGGATATCCATGCTGAGCGCGGTGGGCACCAGCAGGACCAACGCAACCGCGGTCGACAGATGCTGCCGCATGAATTCCAGCCAGAGGCTGAACAAGGTCTCGACCGCGCGCAGGAGCGTGTGCAGGGAATTGGAGGTGCCGCGCTGATGATGCCAGGCAAGCGGCATGGTGATCACGCGCTCGAACGACTGGCAAAGAACCTCGCTGCGCCGCTGGTGGGCAAAGCGGTCGGCGCCGCGCGCCACCAGCACGAAGGCGATGATGTTGAACGCGCCGAGGCCGGCCCACATTGCGAGCGTCGCGAATACCGAGCCGCGGTCCGAAATGGCATCGATCACCCGGCCGAACATGATCGGCTCGAGAATGGCGATAATGGCAAGCGCGACATTCGCCCCGCAGATAAACGCAACGCGTTTCCTGTCGGCAGCGAGATAACCAAGGGCTCGCCAGTAGATTTGCAGAAGTGACACTTCAGCTACTCCGCCAATTATTTATGGTGCAGTGCGTCATTTTTTGACTCGTATCGGTTGACGCGTCGCAAAACAATGCTCGTCTAGCTCTTCCGTTCCCATTCCGCGAACAAAAGATGACGACGCTTCGAAATTTGCCGTGATCGTCTAACAGTTTGAGATAAAAGGTGAAATGTCAGCGTTGCGGCAAAATCATGGCAGCTCGAAAGCACTGCCACAATTTTAATCAGCAAGACCCTGGGCACGACGTCTAAAGTCGTGTGCAGGCATTCAGCAAGGTCAAACGCAAATATAACCGGTAGAGGCACTTGGAGCGCCCGTGCGTGCCCTGGGAACGCTAAGCGACGCTCCAAACCCTTGAATCTAGGCCGGTATTCTGACGACCACCTCGGCGCTATCTCCGGCTTTTGGCTCGAAGGACGAAGATTTGGTCTTCGTGCCATTCACTTCAAGTGAGATGGCCCGGGCCTTTTTGTCGCGGACGACGCGTACCTTGATCTCGGCGCCCAGCATCTTCAGAGTTGCCGAATAGCCGTCCCAATGGCTAGGAAGCCTCGGCGTGAACTGGAGGCGCTGTCCGCGGCGCTCTATGCCGAGAATGCTCTCGACCGCGGCGCGATAAAGCCAGCCCGCCGACCCGGTATACCAGGTCCAGCCGCCGCGGCCGCCCTTGTCTTGCCCGGAATAAACATCGGCCGCGACGACATAAGGTTCCACGCGGTAGCGCTCTGCCGCGGCTTCATCGCGCGCATGGTAGACCGGATTGAGCATTGAAAGGCAGCGGTAGGCATCGTCGGTGCGGCCCATTTCGGCGAGCGCAATGACGAACCATGTTGCCGCGTGCGTGTATTGGCCGCCGTTTTCACGGACCCCCGGCGGATAGCTCTTGATGTAGCCCGGGTCCTTTTCCGTCTTCGAGAAGGGCGGGGTGAACAGTTTGATGATGTTGAGGTCGTCGTCGACGAGCGCTTTCATCGCCTGCGCCATTGCCGTGGTCGACCGCGCCGGGTCGCCCTCGCCCGAAAGCACGCTCCAGGACTGGGCGATCGAGTCGATCTTGCACTCGTCCGACTTGCGCGAGCCGAGCGGCGTGCCGTCGTCGAAACTGCCGCGCCGATACCACTCGCCATCCCAGGCGGTGCTTTCCAGCGCCCGTTTCAGCACCTCGGCGTGCTTCGTCCAGGCCTGCACGCGCTTGGCATCGCGCTCAGCCTTGGCGACAGCGGCAAAGTCGCCCAGCGTCTTCAGCAGGAACCAGCCCAGCCACACGCTCTCGCCCTTGCCGTGCTCGCCGACGCGGTTCATGCCGTCGTTCCAGTCGCCGCCGAGGATCAGCGGCAGCCCGGCTGGGCTGCTGCGCTTGACGGCAAGATCGAGCGCCCGCGCGCAATGGTCGTAGAGCGAGGCTGTCTTCTTCGAGATTTCCGGGATGAAGAAAGCATCGTGCTCGCCTTCGCCCAGCGCCTGCCCTTCGATGAAGGGCAGTTGCTCCTTCAGGATCGCGGTGTCGCCGGTCACCAGCAGGTAACGGGCCGTGGCGTGGGCCAGCCAGACCACGTCGTCCGAGATCATGGTGCGGACGCCGGCCTCGGTGCGCGGCAGCCACCAATGCTGCACGTCGCCTTCGGGAAATTGCCGCCGCGCCGCGTTGAGGATCTGATCACGCGCCAGCTTGGGGTCATGCGCCAGCAAGGCCAAGGTATCCTGCAACTGATCGCGGAAGCCGAAGGCACCGCTCGCCTGATAGAACGCAGAGCGGGCACGGATGCGGCAGGCCAGACTCTGATAGGGCAGCCAGTGATTGACCATGGCGTCGAGTGCCTTGTCCGGCGTCTCGACCTGGATGGTGTCGAGAAAGCCGCGCCATGTGCGCTCGTTGTCAGCCAGCCGCTGATCGAAATCCCTGGAGCGATGGGTCTGCACCAGCGCGCTGGCCTCCTCGGGTGAGGCCGCGTCGCCGAGCAGCCAGAGCAGCGTGACGTCGCCGCCGGCAGCGATGTCGATGTCGCGTGCGATGGCCGCGCAGGGATCGTCGCCGGCCTCGACACGGCCGGACAGGCCGGCGCCGCTCAGCACGGCATGCGGAAACTCGCTCGTGCCTTGCCTGCCGATGAACTCGCCGCGGTCGGCGGTGACCGAATGCACAGCACCGTCGGCGGCCAGAAAGGCGATCCGCTCGCCGAAATCGAGCCCATAGGGATTTTGCGTCAGCAATGCGCCGGTTGCGGCATCCCTCGACGGAACGATGCTTGCAGCGGTGCGCGAGCGATGGCCGCCAAGAACCCATTCCGCATAGGCGTAGACGCGCAGCCGCATCGGCACCGAACCCGAATTCTGGATGCGCAGCCGCGATATCTTCACCGGATCGACGGGATCGACGACATGGGTCAGGTCCATCGACAGCGGCCCGCGTTTTGAGCGGAACGTCGAAAAACCCTGCCCGTGCCAGGTTTCGTAGGTCATTGTCGGATCACGCACCACGGCAGCCATTGGCGAGAACGCCCTGCCACTGGCGTGATCGTAGATGTAGATGCCCTCGCCCGGCCGGTTGGTGACCGGATCGTTCGACCATGGCGTCAACTGATAGTCGCGGCTGTTGCGGCTCCAGGTGAAGGCAGCGCCTTCAGCCGAAATGTGGAACCCGAACGATGGGTTGGAGATGACGTTGATCCACGGCTGCGGCGTCGTGCGCCGGCCGGCAAGACGCACGACGTAGTGGCGTCCGCCGCCGTCGAAGCCGCCGAAACCGTTCCATTGGTCGAGCCCGCTGCCGTCGACGCGGCCCTCGATCAGTGCCTGGGCGGCAGATACTTGCGACGTCGGCACCGGCAAGGACGGCTCGCGAAGCGCTGCAAGGTCTGCCGGCTGGAGGGCGGCGTCCCGCGCCTGCAGTGCCGCGGCCTCGGCACGCTCGATCTGGTCGAAGATGGTGCCGTTGCGCGTATGCAGCACCACCCGAGCGACGGCGAGCAAGGTCCTGTAGGTCGTTTCCTCCATCAGATCGCGGCGCACCGCGAAGATGTGCTGGCGGGGTCCGAGCTCCTTGCCGCGCAATCGGCTGTTTTCGCACAGCGTCTCCACCGCGCGCTGCAGGTCCTGCACGTAGGATGACGCCTGCTCGTTGACGACGACAAAATCGATCATCATGCCGCGGGCGCGCATGTATTCCTGGAAGCGAAGCGCCTGGGCGACGATCTCCAGATCGGCGACATCGGCGATCCTGACCAGGAAAATCGGAAAATCGCCGGATATGCTGGTCGGCCACAGGCTGGACTGCCTGCCGAGCCCGGAGACGATGGATTCGCCCGGAAGGCGCAGGAACGGATCGGGATAGATCAGATAGCGCGCCAGCTTCTGCACATTGGCGGCGTCGGACAGGCTGAGGCCAAGGTGCCGGGTCTGCACCTGCGAGCGCGTCCAGGCGAGCATCGCCTGGCGGGCGAAGCTTTCGGGATGGTCGAGCCGTGCGACGGCGGCATCCAATTCGGCGCGATGGGTACCGACGACGGTCCAGAACGTCAGCGAAATCTTCTTGTTGGCCGGCACGCGCACCTGCCGGCGAAGCGATGCAATCGGATCCAGGGTGAAGCCGGAATGGCCGCCAAGCTTGGCGCCGGGATCAAAGGCCGCCGCTTCGGTGATGGTGCGGCCGCGGCCGATGAAGGCGCGCCTGTCGGTTTCCGCCTCGGCGTCTCGCGCCGATCCAGACGGGTCGGTGACGAAATGCACCATGGTGACGTCGGGCTCGTCCTTTTCGCGCTTGCGCCTGGTGGCGAAGATCGCGCCGTTGTTCGGCGCGATCTCGGTTTCCACGAACATCTTCGAAAAAGCCGGATGGGCATTATCCGAGGGCTCGGAGCCCAGCACCAGTTCGGCAAACGAGGTCACTTCGATATGCCGGTCGGCGGGGCCATCATTGTGGAGCGTCACCCGTCGGCCCTCACCATTGCCTTCCGAGATGACTATGCACTCGACTTCCGAACGCAGCGATCCAATCGATTTGACGAAGCTCGCCTTGTCGTCGGAGAACAGCGTCTGCGCACGCTCGCCGGCGGCGCGCTTCGGCTCGGCGGTGGCCGACCACCAGTCGCCGCTGCTGGCGTCGCGCAGGAAAATATAGGAACCAAGGCGGTCCTCGGTCGGATCCGGCTGCCAGCGCGTGACGGCAAGTTCGCCCCAGCGGCTGTAGCCGGAGCCGGTGGCGGTGACCATGACCGAATAGCGGCCATTGGACATGACACTGGTCGAGCGCAGCGCCCTGAGCGGATCGAGCACGATGCGGGTATCCGGGCTTTCCAGCTCGGTCTCGTCCTTCGAGCGCTCGTCGGCCTCGGTCCTGACGGTCGCAGTCGGGATGTCGCGCGGCGCCCTTTCCTGCAGCAGCAATTCGGCCGACTCGATCACCGGATCGCTGTGGAAGCGGTCGCGCAGGCGCCCTTCGAAGATCGCATCGGCAACTGCGGCAATCGACATGCCGGAGTGGTGGGCCATGTAGTTGAGCACGACGGCGTGGTCGGTGCCCTCGGGGACGCGTTGCGGCGTGAAATCCACCGCATCGTAAAAACCGTGCCGGCCCAGTGCGCCCAGCCGCCTCAGCCTGGCCAGGTTCTGCACGGATTCATGCGGCGTGAACTGCGCTGCCAGCACGGTCGCGTAAGGCGCGATCACCGTGTTTTGGCCAAGGCCGCGCTTCAGGCCGAGCCCGGGCACGCCGAAATTGGTGTACTGGTAGGTCAGTTCACGGTCGCGGGCGTTGTAGGCCGCTTCCGAAATCCCCCAGGGAACGTTCTTCGAACGGCCATACTGGATCTGGCGCTTGATGATGAGCTTGCTGGTCTGGTTGAGAATGCTGCCTTGCGGCTCCTTCATCACTAACGGCGGCATCAGATATTCGAACATCGAGCCGGACCAGGACATCAGTGCGCCCTGGAAGCCGATCTCGACGATCGGCCGGCCGAGCCGGAACCAGTGCTCGGTCGGCAAATCGCCCTTGGCGATGGCGAACAGGCTGGTCAGCCGCGCCTCGGACGCCAAAAGGTCGTAGCAGCTTTCGTCGAGCTGATGCTCCTCGACCCGGTAACCGATCGACAGGAGCTTGCGCTCGGGCCGCATCAGGAACGAGAAATCCATCTCGAAGGCGAAGCGGCGCGTGCGCTCGCGCAAGGTCAGAAGCTTGGCCCGCAACGCCGCGACCGCGTTTTCGTCGCTGTGCGCGTCGTGCACATGCGCCTCGCAGGTGGCTTCGAGCCTGGCCGCCCAATCGGCGATGGTGTCGCTCTGGGTCGACGCGGCCTCGGTGTGGATGGCTGTCGCGAGCTTGCGTATCTCGCCGGCCAGGACGGCCAGGTTGATGGTACGGATCGACGCCATCTCCGGCTGCGCCTTGATCAATTCGACCGCCCGCCGCATGCCGTCGAGACGGTCGGCGAGCCGCTGGCGCAAGGGCCGCAATTGACGCCGGTCGTCGGGCAGTTCCTCAAGGCTTTCGTCGAGGATGGTGACGGTGTCGAGGATGCCTTCGAAGTCGCCCTGCACATGCACCGACGGCGCTTCGGCCCATTCGGCGCAGGCAGCGGCCACGGCCACCAGATGGCCGGCGAGATTGCCGCTGTCGACCGCCGAAATGTACAGCGGGTAGAGCGGCTTCAGGGTCGTCGTGTCGTACCAGTTGAAGAGATGGCCGCGGTCGCGCGGCATGCTCTCGATAGTCGACATGGTCGCGTCGATGCGGTTGACGGCGTCGGAGAGGCTGATCCAGCCGAAATCGCGTGCCGAAATCACCGACAGCAGGTAGACGCCGATATTGGTCGGCGAGGTGCGGGGCGCCACCACGGGGGCCGGGCTTTCCTGGAAATTATCCGGCGGCAGATGGTGATGCTCGGCCGTCACGAAGGTCTCGAAATAGTGCCATGTACGCCGCGCCACGGTGCGCAGCGCGTGGATGTCGGCGGCCGATATGCGCAGGCGGTCCTCGGTTTCGGCCGAACGGCTGATCCAGCAGGCGATGGCGGGCGAGCCGATCCAGAACAAGGCAAAGAAGAAGGCGACGAAGGCGCCGGTGGAATCGGCCAGCACCGGCACGGCGAGGCCGACGACGCCGATGATCACCGCGCCGTACATGATGCTGTAATAGGAGCCGAGATCGTTGTCGCCGCCCTTGTGTGCCTGCGAGGCGGTGCGCCATTCGAGCAGGTTCTGGCGGCTGACGAACAGGCGGTAGAGCGTGCGGATGATCGCGTCGCCCATCATCCAGGCAAGATGCGCCATCAGCACGATCTTCAGCGCCACCAGGGCGGTGCCGAAGGCAACGTCGCGTGCCAGTGCCGAGAAATGGCCGCGCGGCGTCTGATCGCCGCTCTTCGGCAGGATGGCGTTGACGATGTCGAAAGTGGGCGCCATGAACAGCGTAAGGATCAGCAGCGCCTGCCATTGCGCGGCCTGCGTGAAGGGCAGCAGCGTCCAGCCGGCGATCGCGGCCATCACCCAGAAGATCGGCGTCACCGAGCGGCGCAGATTGTCCACCATCTTCCAGCGCGACAGCGCCGGCACGTTTGAGCGCGGGCCAAGAATGAAGCCCAGAAGCTGCCAGTCGCCGCGTGCCCAGCGATGGTGGCGCGACGCGTCGACCGAATAGCGGGTCGGATAGTCCTCGACCAGTTCGACGTCGGTGACCAAAGCCGATCGCGCCAGCGCGCCTTCGAGCAGATCGTGGCTGAGGATGGTGTTTTCCTCGATGCGGCCCTTCAGCGCCGCCTCGAAGGCGTCGACATGGTAGAGACCCTTACCGGTGAAGGAACCGTCGCCGAAGATGTCCTGGTAGAGGTCCGACACGGCAAAGACGTACGGATCGAGCCCGCGATTGGCGGAAAAGACACGCTGAAAGAACGACGCCTCGTCGCCACTGGTCAGCGACGCGGTGATGCGCGGCTGCAGGATGGAATAACCTGCCGTAACCTCGCGCCGTGCGACATCGAAATGCGGACGGTTGAGCGGGTGGCAAAGCTTGCCGGCCAGCGCAGCGACGGCGTCGCGGGTGGTGCGGGTGTCGGCGTCCAGCGTCATCACGTGGACGACGCTCTCCGGCAATGGCACTTCCAACGGCAGGAAGGTGGTGTCGCTGTCGCCGCGCAGCAGAAGGTTCAATTCGTGCAGCTTGCCGCGCTTGCGCTCCCAGCCCATCCAGACGCCTTGCGACGCGTTGTAGAGCCGGCGCCGATGCAGCAGATAAAAGCGTGGCGCCCCTTCCGAGGGATAGCGGGCGTTCAGCCTGGCGATTTCGGCGCGGGCGAATTCGAGGATTTCGACATCCGCCGTATCGATCTCGGTCTTGGAGTCCGGCCAGTCGGAAAGCAGCGCGAAATAGACTTCGCCCGCCGTGTTGGCGAGGTGATGCACCTCGATGTTGCGGATGTTCTCCTCGACATCGTCGCGCGAGCCGATCAGCGACGGCACCACCACCAGCGTGCGCGCCTCGGGCGGCACACCGTGCCTGAAATCATAGCCGATGAGACGCGTCGGCTTCAAAAACAGCGAGACGACGGTGTTGAAGAACGCGAGCGCGCCTTCGCTGGCCGGCACCGCGAACAGGGCCAGCATCAGGACGATCGACGGCACCGACAGGCCGAGATTGGCAAGCGCATTGCCGGAAACGACCAGAAGCAGGACCGTCAGCGCAAACACCGGCACGACAATGCCCAGCCATCCGGTCTTGCGGAAGGTCCGGTTGAGCGTCTTGCCGATGGTCGGCCGGTAGCCGATCGACCGCTCGAGCTCCTGCCGGCGCGGGCCGACCAGAAAGAAGCCGACGTCGGTGTGAGCGATCGGACCGGTTTCGGAGCCCGGTGCAGCGGCAGCATGGCCGGCGAGCTCGATCGCCCTTTCGGCAACGCGAAATTCGGAGAGATCGGAACGGCGCGCCAGCTCCTCGATCGCAGTCCGGTACTGGTCGCGGGAAAAGAAATCGAGCGCGGCGAAATCGGTGCGTTCGCGCAGCAAGGTGTCGATGCGACTGACGCCCTCGAACCACACCGTCCAGTCGATGTCGTTGATCAGGCGCAGGCCGCGGATGATGTTGCCGGTGGTCACGTTGCCGCTGGACAGCGTGTGGTGCTCGCTGAGGATGATCTCCTCGGCGTCGGAGCCGGTCCGTTCCAGCTCGCCCTCCAGCCATTCCAGCGCCCTGCCGGCATTTTGCGAGCCGTCACGCAGCCGGTAGAGCAACTGGGTGGCGAAGGTGGTGTCCTGCGCATGGGCGCTGTAGTGGGAAAGTATCGCCTGCCGGTCGGCGCTGTCGTCCGTCGCCAGCACACGGTCGGCGACCTCGTTGGCGATCTGGCGCAGTTCCCGCGTGCGATTGACGCGGACCGCGATCCGGCGAAGGTTCTCGATCAGGACGAAGCGCAGCAGCGACGGCAGCGCCCATAATTCGCCGATCTTCAGCGGCTCGACGGACTGGAAGCCTTCGACGATCGCCTTGAACATGGCCGACGAGACGGAACTGTCGGAATGCGCGACATAGGTCCACGCGACCGCCAGGGCGCGCGGCACGCTGGATCCATCCGACAGTTTCAGCGTCGGCAACTGACGATAGAAGCGGCGCGGCAGGTCGCGCTTGACCTGAAAAATGGTCTCCTCGACCAGGTAGTTGTTATCGAGCAGCCACTGCGCCGCGGGCGTGATCGTTTCGCCCCTCGCCTGGGCAGCGTTCGTGGAACGGTAGACATCGAGAATTTTCCTGGCGCTGTCGCGGATGCGCGCCTGAAAATCGAAAGGCGTCAGACCGAACAAATCCTTGGCATCGCCATTGGCAAGGGCTGCGCCCAAAGCGCGCAGGCGATCCTCCGGCAGGAAATTGGAGCGTATCGGCTCGTCGGTGACAGCCGGGAAGCTGGCGCTCGTCTTTTCGATCTGTGCGAGATTGGTCTGGATATTCATCTAAGGTTCCGTGTTGGGGACGCAGTGCGGCGTCACCGCCACGGCAATGTCCCTAAAACCGGTCCAAATGCAATTGGTTGCATCGCAACACTTGGCCGAAAGTTTGTTTCCGCACCACGACAAGATGCCGTCTTTCGACAACTTCCAGGCGAGCACTATGAGCATCGTTTCGGCTTCTGATCGGCGGAAGATTCAGGCTTTTTCGTGATGCAGCGACCAGCTTACGCGATATTTGGCCGGCGTCACGATCATGTTTGGAAACAGACGTTAATCGTTGCCGGCAATGCGGTCGATGCGGATCACGAACAGCATGGCCGGCCGGACCGGATCGAGGCGCAGTTCCGGCGCTTGCGCCCCAAGCAACAGCGCATCGAGCCGCCCCAGTTGCATGGGCGCCGCGCCGGCCACGCTGAGTTCGCCGTCGACGCAGAGGATGAGTGTTTCATCGGCTTCGGCCGGGATCTTCGTCGGAGCCGAAATCAGCAGGCTCTCGACCGTGTGGATCGCCCGGGCGCGGCGGGTCATAACGTTGAGGTCGGTGATCGGACCGGCGATCAGCGTGGCTTGCGTCGGCACGTCGGCCGGAAAGGCAAGCGGTGCGGAAGCCTTGGTGATTTCGACCGGTAGCCGGCCGGCGATGTCGAGGATCATGCCCTCGCCTTCCAGCAACGCCAAGGTCCGGTCGACGCCGGCAAATCCGGAAAATGGGCCGCTGCTCTCGACGCGCGCCATCGAGACGCGCCAGTCGAAATCGTCGAGCCCGGCACCTGGCGGCGAGACGGCAATCTCCGTCGTCATCCCGCCGCCGTTCTTCCACGGCATCGAGCGGTATTCGGCTGCCCGAAGGATGTGCAAGGCGCGGCTCAACCCAAAATGCCGGGCAGGTTGAGCTGGTTCTCCCGGGCGCACTCTATCGCGATCTCATAGCCGGCATCGGCGTGGCGCATGACGCCGGTCGCCGGATCGTTCCACAGAACCCGCTCCAGGCGCTTGGCCGCCTCGGGCGTGCCGTCGGCGACGATGACCATGCCGGCATGCTGCGAAAAGCCCATGCCGACGCCGCCGCCATGGTGCAGCGACACCCAGGTGGCGCCGGACGCGGTGTTGAGCAAGGCATTGAGCAACGGCCAGTCGGAAACGGCATCGGAGCCGTCCTTCATCGCCTCCGTCTCGCGGTTCGGCGAGGCGACCGAGCCGGAATCGAGGTGATCGCGGCCGATGACCACCGGCGCTTTCAGTTCGCCCCTGGCGACCATCTTGTTGAAGGCGAGGCCGAGCCGGTGGCGATCGCCAAGCCCAACCCAGCAGATGCGCGCCGGCAGGCCCTGGAAGGCGATGCGCTCACGCGCCATGTCGAGCCAGTTGTGCAGATGGGTGTTGCCGGGGGTCAGCTCGCGCACCTTGGCGTCGGTCTTGTAGATATCCTCGGGATCGCCGGAAAGCGCTGCCCAGCGGAACGGGCCGATGCCGCGGCAAAACAGCGGACGGATGTAAGCCGGCACGAAACCCGGGAAGGCAAAAGCATTCTCGAACCCCTCCTCCTTCGCCACCTGGCGGATGTTGTTGCCGTAGTCGAGCGTCGGCACGCCGGCGTTCCAGAACGCCACCATCGCCTCGACATGCTCGCGCATCGACGCGCGGGCAGCTTTTTCGACGGCCTTCGGATCGGAGGTGCGTTTCTCGCGCCACTCGGCCAGCGACCAGCCCTTGGGCAGATAGCCATTGAGCGGGTCATGCGCCGAGGTCTGGTCGGTGACGATGTCGGGGCGCACGCCGCGCCGCACCAGTTCCGGCACGATGTCGGCGGTGTTGCCGACAAGACCGACCGATTTCGCTTCACCGGCTTTGGTCCAGCGCTCGATCTTTTCGAGAGCCTCGTCGAGCGTGTCGGCGCGCTCATCGACATAGCGGGTGCGCAGCCGGAAATCGATGCGGTCGGGATCGCATTCGACGGCCAGGCAGCAGGCGCCGGCCATCACCGCGGCGAGCGGCTGGGCACCGCCCATGCCGCCGAGGCCGCCGGTCAGGATCCATTTGCCCCTGAGATTGCCGCCATAATGCTGGCGGCCGGCCTCGACGAAGGTCTCGTAGGTGCCCTGCACGATGCCTTGCGTGCCGATGTAGATCCACGAGCCGGCCGTCATCTGGCCGTACATCATCAGGCCCTTTCTATCGAGCTCGTTGAATTTCTCCCATGTCGCCCAGTGCGGCACGAGATTCGAGTTGGCGATCAGCACACGCGGGGCGTCAGGATGAGTGCGGAACACGCCGACCGGCTTGCCCGATTGCACCAACAGCGTCTCGTCGTCGCCAAGCGTCTTCAGCGAGGCGACGATGCGGTCGAAATCGTTCCAGGTGCGCGCCGCCCGGCCGATGCCGCCATAGACCACCAACTCGTTGGGGTTTTCGGCGACGTCTGGGTCGAGATTGTTCATCAGCATGCGCAACGGCGCTTCCGTCAGCCAGGTGCGGGCGTTGAGCTCGCTGCCGCGCGGGCTGCGCACTTCACGGATGTTGTGGCGAGGATCGGTCATGATTGTCCCTTTCGAGTGAGGTGCACCGCGCGTCAGCGTTCGGCCCAGGCGATCGCGGTTTCCAGGATCTTCTTCAGCGTGACGCGGATCGGCGCCGCGAATTCGGCCTCGTAAGGCACCGGCCAGTTAGCCGGTTCGCCCTTGCCTTCGGGCTCGCGCATATAGCCGCGGTTGGAGAGTTCCATCTGCAGCGCGTGGACGCCGGCTTGCGGCTGGCCGAAATGGCGCGTGATCCAGCCGCCCTTGAAGCGGCCGTTGACGACGTAACTCTCGCGGGTTTCGGCGAGGATCTGGCCAACCGTCGCTTGCAGCGTCGGATCGGCGCTCTTGCCGTCATTGGTGCCGAGATTGAAGACCGGCAATTTGCCTTCGAAAAGGCGCGGCAGCACCGAGCGGATCGAATGGCAGTCATAGACGACGACCTTCCCATGCAAAGCGTGCAGCCTGTCGATCTCAGCCTGCAGGGCGGCATGATAGGGTACGAAGAACTTCTCGCGGCGCTCGTCGATCTCAGACGGCCCCGGCTCTTCACCCTTGCGGTAGAGCTGATCGCCGTCAAAGGTCTCTGTCGGGCAGAGCCCGGTCGTCGTCTGGCCGGGATAGAGCGAAACGCCGGACGGATCACGGTTGACGTCGATAACGGTGCGCGAAATCGCCGTATGCACGACCGTCGCGCCGAGGCTCTCGGCGAAGTCATAAAGCTTGTCGATCCACCAGTCGGCGTCACGGCGGCCGAGCCAGGGCGAGACCAGCCGGCTGTCGAGGCCGGCGAGATCGATGCCGGTATGCGGGATCGAAACCAGCAGGGGTGCTGTGCCTTGGGTGACGGTGAGCCAGGAGGGTGAGGTCATCGGAAGTCTCCGCGCGAAGGAACGCGACTTTGCAATCGTCCTTGAACACCGACTTCGGTTTTTATCGCTCGCAACGCATTTTGTTCTTGCTTTGTGCCGGCAGCTATGCTACTAAATTCGGTATGGTGCTGATTCGGCCCGACGACCCGCCTTTGAGGCGGGTTTTTTGTTGCCGGGCTGAGGTTGGCGGGACAGCGCCCCACTCTGTCCTGCCGGACATCTCCCCCACGAGGGGGGAGATCGGTAGCTTCGCCGCTTCGCTCAATCCTGCAACGTTGGAGATTGGCGAAAGACTCGATGATGGCCAATCTCCCCCCTTGTGGGGGAGATGTCCGGCAGGACAGAGGGGGGCGCGACAGAACGCGGCCTGTGACGGTACACCGCCTCATGACGCAACGCCCGGCAGTTTCACCGCACCCGCGGCCTTCACCGCCGCGCCGCTGCGTATCATGGCGATGGCCTTCTCCATGTCGGGGTGGAAGTGCCGGTCGTTGTCGAGATGCGGCACCTCTGCCCTGACCAGCCGGCGCACCGCCTCCAGTGCCGCGCTCGAGGCCAGCGGTGCGTGGAAATCGCAGCCTTGCGCGGCGGCCAGCAATTCGATGCCGATGACGGCCGTCGCATTCTCGACCATGCCGATGAGGCGGCGCGCGCCATGCGCCGCCATCGAGACGTGGTCTTCCTGGTTGGCCGAGGTCGGGATCGAATCGACGCTGGCCGGATAGGCCTTTTGCTTGTTTTCAGAAACCAGTGCTGCCGCCGTGACCTGAGGGATCATGAAACCGGAATTCAGACCCGGCTTGGGCGTGAGAAAGGCCGGCATGCCCGACAGCGCCGGATCGACCAGCATGGCGATGCGCCGCTCCGACAGCGAGCCGATCTCGCAGACGGCGAGTGCGATCATGTCGGCGGCGAAGGCGACCGGCTCGGCATGGAAATTGCCGCCCGAAAGTGCGGAGTCGTCCTCGGCAAAGATCAACGGATTGTCGGTGACGCCGTTGGCCTCGGTGCCGAGCGTCTCGGCGGCCTTGCGGAGCACGTCGAGTGCTGCGCCCATCACCTGCGGCTGGCAGCGCAGGCAATACGGATCCTGCACACGCTCGTCGCCGACGCGGTGCGATTCACGGATGGCGCTGCCGGCCATCAAATTGCGCAACGCCTCGGCCGTCTCGATCTGGCCGCGATGTTTCCTGAGCAGATGGATGCGTGGATCGAACGGAGCGTCGGAGCCCTTGGCGGCATCGGTCGACAGCGCGCCGGCGACCAGTGCCGACTGGTAGAGCACTTCCGCCTCGAACAAAGCGGCAAGCGCATAGGCGGTCGAAAACTGGGTGCCGTTGAGCAGTGCCAGGCCTTCCTTGGCGCCCAGTGTCACCGGCTCCAGGCCGTGCGAAACGAAGGCGACCTTGGCGGGAAAGCGGCCGTGCGGGGTAAAGCACTCGCCGACGCCGATCATCACGGCGGTCATGTGCGACAGCGGCGCAAGGTCGCCGGAAGCGCCGACCGAGCCTTGCGCCGGCACCACGGGGATAACGTCGTTGGCCAGCATCGCCTCGAGCAGTTCGATCGTCCGCGGCCGCACGCCGGAGGCGCCCTGTGCCAGGCTGGCCAGCTTCAGCGCCATCATCAGCCGGCAGATTGCGACGGGCATCGGCTCGCCGACGCCGGCGGCATGGGACAGCACGATGTTTCGCTGCAACGTTTCCAGGTCGGCGGCGGGGATGCGGACGCTGGCCAGCTTGCCGAAGCCGGTATTGATGCCATAGACCGGCTCGCCCTTGGCAACGATCCTGGCGACGGCCTCGGCGCTGGCCTTGATCTTCGGCCGGCAGGCATCGTCGAGCCTCAGTGCGGCGCCGCGATAGATGGCGCGCCAATCGGCCAGCGTGGCATTGCCCGGCCTTAGCTTGAGTTCGGTCATTGTCCCCTCCAGATGCGGGCATGCAGCGGGTTGAAGCCCATGCGGTAGACGAGTTCGGCCGGGCGCTCGACGTTCCAGATCGCCAGATCGGCGGATTTTCCGGCCTCCAGCGTACCGGTCTGTCCAAGCAGCCCGAGTGCGCGGGCAGCCTCGCGGGTAACGCCGGCAAGGCACTCATCGACGGTCAGGCCGAACAACGTCGCGGCCATGTTCATGGTCAGCAGCAGCGAGGTCAGCGGCGACGTGCCGGGATTGTTGTCGGTGGCAACGGCCATCCTGACGCCATGCTGGCGAAACAAGGCGATCGGCGGCTTCTTGGTCTCGCGGATGAAGTAGTAGGCGCCGGGCAGGATGGTCGCCACGGTTCCGGCCTTCGCCATCGCCGCCGCACCGGCCTCGTCGGTGTATTCGAGGTGGTCGGCCGATAGCGCACCATAGCGCGCCGCAAGTTCGGCGCCGTGCAGATTGGACAGCTGGTCCGCATGGAGCTTGACCGGCAGGCCCGCCGCCTTTGCGGCATCGAACACGCGGGCGATCTGCTCCGGCCAAAAGGCAATGCCTTCGCAAAAACCGTCGACGGCATCGGCCAGGCCCTCAGCAACGACGGCCGGCAAAATCTCGTTGGCGACAAGATCGATAAAGGCGTCCTTGTCGCCTTTTGCTTCGGGCGGCAGTGCATGAGCGCCGAGGAAAGTGGTCCTGACCGTCACCGGCCGCTCACCGCCGAGCCGTCGTGCGGCGCGCAGCGACTTCTTCTCGTTTTGGAGGTCGAGACCGTAGCCGGATTTGATCTCCACGGTGGTGACGCCTTCGGCGATCAGCGCGTCGAGGCGCGGCTGCGACTGGCCGACCAGTTCGTCCTCACTCGCCGCGCGCAATGCCTTGACCGAGGAAACGATGCCGCCGCCGGCCTTGGCAACCTCCTCATAGCTGGCGCCGGCCAGCCGCATCTCGAATTCATTGGCACGGTTGCCGGCGTGAACCAGATGGGTGTGGCAGTCGATCAGGCCGGGCGTAATCCAGCGGCCTTCGCAGTCGGTCGCCTCGGCGCCCTCGCGGAGAGCCGCCGGCATGTCGGCTTCCGGCCCGGCATAGACGATCCGGCCGTTGCGCACGGCGATTGCACCGTGCTCGACAACGCCTGACCCGGGGCTGCTTTCGGCCATGGTCGCGAGGCGCGCATTGCGCCAGAGGCGAACCTCCCCTGCCCGGCTTTTGCTCTCTGCAGCCATCATCTTTTCCGTTTCAATAGGTGACGATTATGTATATACATATGAAAAGGCACTGCAAGCGCTATCATGGCACGGCAGACCGGGATTTGGAGAAAAACGTGACAGCAATCTTTGCAGAACAGGCGCTTCTGCCCGACGGCTGGCACAGCAATGTGCGGATCGTCATCTCCGACGGCAGGATCGCCACGGTCGAGGCGAATACCTCGCTCCTGCCCGGCGACGAGCGCCGTGCCATCCTTTTGTCCGGCATGCCGAACCTGCACAGCCATGCCTTCCAGCGCGGCATGGCCGGCCTTGCTGAATTGCGCGGCCCTTCCGCCGACAGTTTCTGGAGCTGGCGCGAGGTGATGTACCGTTTCGCGCTGTCGATGACGCCGGACCAGGTCGAGGCGGTCGCGGCCCAGCTCTATGTCGAGATGCTGGAGGCCGGGTTCTCGCGCGTCGGCGAGTTTCACTATCTCCACCACGACCGTGACGGCCGGCACTATGCTGACATCGCCGAGATGGCGCAGCGCATCGTTGCCGCAGCGTCCGAGACAGGCATCGGGCTGACTTTGCTGCCCGTGTTCTACGCGCATTCCTCTTTCGGCGGCGCTGCGCCAAATGAAGGCCAGCGCCGGTTCATCAACGATGTGAACCAGTTCTCGCGGCTTGTTGAGAAATGCCGAGAATCCATTCGCGCGCTGAATCAAGGCGTCGTCGGCGTCGCCCCGCACAGCCTGCGTGCCGTGACACCGGAGGAACTGGAAGACATCACGGTGATGGCGCCGGAGGGGCCTATCCACATCCACATCGCCGAGCAGATGAAGGAGGTCGAGGACTGCCTTGCCTGGTCCGGGGCGCGGCCGGTCGAATGGCTGCTTGCCAACGCCAAGGTCGACCGGCGCTGGTGTCTCATCCACGCCACCCACATGACCGAGACCGAGACGGTGCAAATGACGAAAAGCGGCGCCGTTGCCGGCCTCTGCCCGATCACCGAGGCCAATCTCGGCGACGGCACCTTTGCCGCGTCCTTGTTCATGCAGCATGGCGGCCGCTTCGGCATCGGCTCGGATTCAAACGTACTGATCGGCCTGCCGGACGAGTTGCGGCAGCTCGAATATTCGCAGCGCCTCGCCCACCGCGCCCGCAACGTGCTGGCGGTGGCCGGCGGCTCGACCGGCCGTGCTTTGTTCGATGCCGCGCTCGATGGTGGCAGTGCCGCGCTGGGCGCCGGCCTCTCGCAGATCGCAGCAGGTGCCTCGGCCGATTTCGTCTCGCTCGACGGCAAGCATCCATCGCTGGCCGGCAAGACGGGCGATGCAATCCTTGATGCCTGGATTTTTGCCAACGGCACCAAGGTCGATTGCGTCTGGGTGCATGGCAAGAAACTGGTCAGCGGCGGCATGCATGCCAGGCGCGATGCCATCGCCGAGCGCTTCCGCAAGGTGATGACGGCGCTTTCGGCATGAGCATGATCGGGACAATAAGCGCGGATTCCGGAAGCGCGGACGGCGGCGAGGTTCTTTCGCTGCACCAGCGCATCCTGTCGGACATCAGCGAACGGATCCTGTCGGGTGCCTGGGCGCCCGGCCACCGCATCCCGTTCGAGCATGAACTGACGGCCGAATACAGATGTTCGCGCATGACAGTGAACAAGGCACTGTCGCAACTGGCCAAGGCCGGGCTGATCGAGCGCCGGCGTCGCTCCGGCAGTTTTGTCCGCCAGCCGCAGTCGCAGGCAGCCGTTCTCGAAATCCACGACATCCGGATCGAGGTCGAGGCACTTGGCCTGCCCTACCGCTATGAGCGCATGGCGCGAAACAGAAGGCGCAGCAGCGCCGACGACCGCGCCCTGCTGGAACTCGACGTCGCCGGGCCGGTGCTGGTGCTGGAATGCCGGCATTTCGCCGGCAAGCGGCCGTTCGCCCACGAGCAGCGGCTGATCAATCTGGCCGCCGTGCCGGAGGCTGTCGAAGAGGCGTTTTTCGACACGGCGCCCGGTCCGTGGCTGATCGGGCGCGTGCCGTGGAGTGCCGCCGAGCATCGGATTCGCGCCGTTGCCGCCGAAAAGCACATCGCGGCGGCGCTCGACATCCAGACCGGTGCGCCGTGCCTGGTGATCGAGCGGCGGACATGGAGCGCCGAGCACCCCGTCACCCATGTCCGGTTCACCTATGCGGCAGAGAACCACACGCTGGTGGCGCGGTTCACGCCGTCAAGGGGGTAACCCTCCCCCTCGAGGGGAGGGTCGCGGAGCAAATTGCCGCATGGCGGCATTTTGTGACGCGGGGTGGGGTCGGTGCAACCTCGCCGACCCTACCCTCGAGGGGGAGGGTAAAGACCCTCAAATCGCCGCGGTAACAATAATCTCGACCAGATATTCCGGTCCGGCAAGCTTGGCTTCGCCGGTGGCGCGGGCCGGCGTGTTGCCTTGCGGCACCCATTTGTCCCACTCCGCGTTCATCTCGGCAAAGGTGCTCATGTCGGCCAGCCAGATGATCGCCTGCAGGATCTTGGTTTTGTCGGTGCCGGCCTTGGCCAGCAATTCGTCGATCGCCGCCAGAATGTCCCTGGTCTGGGCACCGACGTTTCCGCCCGGCTTGCCGACCTGACCGGCCAGATAGACGGTGTTGCCGTGGATGACGATCTGGCTCATGCGCGGGCCTACATCGATACGACGAATGCTCATTGGATATTCCTTCTCCTCTTGTCGCTGCGCCTGTTTAGGGGCCGGGTTCGCCGGGGGCAAGGCCGCTCGAGCGGAACTTCTTGAGCCAAGCCAAAGCACACAACAAGACGGCCCGGCCGCAATTCCGCCCGATTGGCTTGTTGACTAATGTAATAACATCACATATCGAATCCGCCCCTGCAGCACCGATCATCGCCCCATGGATCGTCACATGAGCCAAACCTGCCTGACCTTCCGCGACCTGACGCTGGGCTACAATAGCCATCCTGCGGTCCACCACCTCAATGGAACAATCCGCAAGGGATCGCTGACGGCGGTCGTCGGCGCCAACGGCTCCGGCAAGTCGACGCTGATGAAGGGCATTGTCGGCGTCCTGAAGCCGATGGCCGGCACGGTGATCCGGGCGCCCGGCGTACGCGCCGCCTATCTGCCGCAGCAATCGGAGCTCGACCGCTCCTTTCCGGCCCGGGTCGTCGACCTGGTTTCGCTTGGCCTGTGGCCGCGGCGCGGCATGCTCGGCCGCTATACAAGGGAAGACCGCGACTCGGTCAGCAAGGCGCTGATGGCCGTCGGCCTAGGCGGTTTCGAGAAGCGGCCGATCGACACACTGTCGGGCGGCCAGCTGCAGCGCACGCTGTTTGCCCGCGTGCTGTTGCAGGATGCCGAGCTCATCCTGCTCGACGAGCCGTTCAACGCTGTCGATGCCAAGACGGTCGGCGACCTGATCGCGCTGATCAAGCGCTGGCACGGCGAGGAACGCACGATCATGGTTGTGGTCCACGATCTCGATCTGGTGCGGCAGAATTTCCCCGAAACACTGCTCCTGGCGCGCCAGCCGATCGCCTGGGGCGAGACCAGGGAGACGCTGCAGCCGGAGAATCTGTTGCGCGCGCGCCGCTTCCACGAAGCCTGGGAGGACAACGCGCCATGGTGTGAGCCCGGCGAGCATGATCACGAGCACAGTGGCCACGAGCACGGCCATGACCACGACCATTATCACGGCTCCGGGCCGAGGGCGGCATGATGGAGGTGCTTTACGGTCTGTTCGTCGCTCCTTTCGCCGACTACGCCTTCATGCAGCGGGCGCTTGCCGGTTCGATGATGCTGTCGCTCGGCGCCTGCCCGGTCGGCGTGTTCCTGATGCTGCGGCGCATGAGCCTGTCCGGCGACGCCATGGCGCATGCCATCCTGCCGGGTGCTGCCGCCGGCTTCCTGTTCTATGGCCTGGAGATCCTGCCGATGACGATCGGCGGACTGATCGCCGGCATCATCGTGGCGCTCGGCGCCGGCGCCGTCTCGCGCTTCACCATCCAGCGCGAGGACGCCTCCATGGCGGCCTTCTATCTGATTTCGCTGGCCATCGGCGTGCTCATGGTGTCGATCCGCGGCTCCAGCGTCGATCTCATGCATGTGCTCTTCGGCACCGTGCTGGCGCTCAACAACGAGGCGCTGACGCTGATCGGCGGCATCGTCGTGGTGACGCTGGTCAGCCTCGCCATCTTCTGGCGGGCGCTGATCGCCGAATGCCTCGACCCTTTGTTCCTGCGCTCGGTCAGCCGGATGGGCAGCCCGGTGCATTTCATCTTTCTCGGCCTCGTCGTGCTCAACCTCGTCGGCGGCTTCCAGGCGCTCGGCACCTTGCTGTCGGTCGGGCTGATGATGCTGCCGGCAGCGGCGGCCCGCTTCTGGACCTCGCGCGTCGAGCCGATGTGCGTGCTGGCCACAGTAATCGGCTTTGCCTCCTGCATCGCCGGGCTGCTGTTGTCCTACCATGCGTCATTGCCCTCCGGCCCGGCCATCATCCTGTCCGCCGGCGTCGTCTATTTCGCCTCGATCCTGTTCGGCACGCGCGGCATCCTGCGCGCCCGCATCGTCCATCACCGCCACAGAACTGCCTGATCCCAACAAGGAGAAACTGTCCATGCTGAAATCGATCCGCGCCGCTTTGGCCGTGAGCGTTATAACATTAACCGCCTTTGGCGCATCTTCGGCCTTCGCAGAGCCGTTGAAAGTGGTCGCCAGCTTCACGATCATCGCCGATTTCGCCAAGAATGTCGGCGGCGACCGCATCGATCTGACCACCATCGTCGGGCCGGACGGCGACGCCCACGTCTACGAGCCGAGCCCCGCCGATGCTGTGACGATGGCCAAGGCCGACATCGTGCTGGTCAACGGCCTGCATTTCGAAGGTTTTCTGCAGCGCCTGGTCGACGCCAGCGCCACCAAGGCTTCGATTGCCGTGCTGACCAAGGGGGTCACGCCGATCAATTTCAAACCCGAATTCGCCGAGGCCGATGCCGCCGAAGGCGCGGAAACCGATGGCGGCAAGACGGTCACCGATCCGCATGCCTTCCAGTCGATCGCCAATGCCAAGATCTATGTGAAGAACATCGCCGACGCCTTTTGCACGGCCGACGCTGCGGGTTGCGACAGCTACAAGGCCAATGCAGCCGCCTATACGCAAAAGCTCGAGGCGCTTGAGGGCGAAGTGCAGGCGGCGATCCAGTCGATCCCGCAGGAGAAGCGCGTCGTCATCACCTCGCATGACGCCTTCGGCTATTTCGAGCAGGCCTACGGCTTGACGTTCCTGGCCCCGGAAGGCGTGTCGACCGAGTCGGAGCCCTCCGCCGCCGACGTCGCCAAGCTGGTCAGCCAGGTGAAGCAGGACAAGGCGGCGGCGATCTTCGTCGAGAACATCACCAACCCGCGGCTGATCGAGCAGATCGCCAGCGAGACCGGCATCAAGGTGGGCGGCACGCTCTATTCCGATGCGTTGTCGCAGCCCGACGGCCCGGCCGCGACCTATATCGACCTGATGCACAACAACATCGCCCAGATCAAAGGCGCGATCCTCGGCAGCTGAGCTGTCTAGTCACTCCATCCGGTCGGGCTGAAATTGCCCGGCCGGATTTCTATCTAATGGCGGTTGCCGACCGGGTCCGGGAGTGGCAAGACTGCCGCTAGCCAGATTGTGAGGACCCCAGCCATGGAATACCGTCAGATCAGCGAGGACTATTCGGTCTCCGGCCAGATCCAGCCCGAAGATGTCGCGACCATCAAGGCCGCCGGCTTCAAGAGCGTGATCTGCAACCGGCCAGACGACGAGCAGCCCGGCCAGCCATCGGCCGACACCGTCAAAGCGGCAGTCGAGGGCGCCGGGCTCGCCTTCCGCTACATCCCTGTCATCAGCGGCCAGATCACCGCCGAGAATGTCGAAGACCAGGCCGAGGCACTGGATGAGCTTGATGGCCCGGTCTTCGCCTATTGCCGTTCCGGCGCCCGCTGCACCAATCTCTATGGGCTGATCAAGCAGTCGAAGGGGTGAGAGGCCTCACGTTCCGAGCGGAGGAAGTCAAGTTCCGCACTGTGGCGATCCTTCACACCCCCCTCTGTCCTGCCGGACATCTCCCCCTCAAGTGGGGAGATTGGATGTCGCGTTGGCTTTCGCCAATTTTCAGCGTTGCGGAGTGGGCAGCGAGGTCAGAGCTGCCAATCTCCCCACTTGAGGGGGAGATGGCCGGCAGGCCAGAGGGGGGCGCTGTCCTGGGTGCTGTCCCTCCGCCATATCTAACGAAAAGCCGTCTGGGCTAAATCGGCAGCGCGCCGGTTTCCTTCAATGTCTCAAGCACGATCGCCGTCTTCACGTGCTGCACCGATTCGTGCGGCAGCAGCACGCCGTTGACGAACTCCGACAATGATTTGAGATCGGGCGTCACCACTTTCAATATATAATCCATCTCGCCGGTCAGCGCGTGCGCTTCCTGCACTTGCGGCAGCCGCGCCACCAATTCGCCGAAGCGCCGCGCATTGTCGCGGTTGTGGGTGGCGAGCGTCACCGAGATGACATTGACCAGGGAAAAACCGAGCTTGTCGCGGTCGAGCACCGCCCGGTAGCCCTTGATATAACCGCCCTCCTCCAGCCGCTGGCGACGGCGCGAGCATTGCGACGCCGACAGGTTCACCCGTTCCGACAGATCGTTGTTGGTCAGCCGTGCATCGCTCTGCAGCAGAGCCATTATCTTGCGGTCAAACCGGTCGATGCGCGCGTCATCCATGGATTTTTCCAAACATATGCACAATTCACGCATTATCTGATCATTTCAAGCGTTTGAATGCAAGCACCATGCACCGCGTCCGCGTTATCATTGTGTTGAGATGGCCTTTCCCGGCCAACAACAGCTTTGGAGGACACTGCCATGGGTCCCTTCCCGCACGACGCACCGCCCGCCACGATCAGCAAAACCAATCCCGCCGGTACCGACGGCTTCGAGTTCGTCGAATTCGCGCATGCCGAGCCGGAAAAGCTCGCCGAGTTGTTCACCCGCATGGGCTATGTGCCGGTGGCCAAGCACCGCAGCAAGGACATCACCGTCTGGCGGCAGGGCGACATCAACTATGTCGTCAATGCCGAACCCGGCTCGCATGCCATGAAATTCGTCGACAAGCACGGCCCTTGCGCCGCCTCGATGGCGTGGCGGGTGGTCGATGCAAGGCATGCCTTCGATCACGCGGTGGCCAAGGGCGCGACGCCCTATGAAGGCAACGACAAGACGCTCGATGTGCCGGCGATCGTCGGTATCGGCGGATCGCTGCTCTATTTCATCGAAACCTACGGCGAGAAGGGCTCGGCCTATGATGCCGAGTTCGACTGGCTGGGCGAGCGTGACCCGAAGCCGGAAGGGGTCGGCTTCTATTACCTCGACCACCTCACCCACAATGTCTATCGCGGCCAGATGGACAAGTGGTGGGATTTCTATCGCGACCTGTTCGGTTTCAAGCAGATCCATTTCTTCGACATCGACGGCAAGATCACCGGCCTGGTCAGCCGCGCCATCACCTCGCCGTGCGGTAAGATCCGCATTCCGCTCAACGAGTCCAAGGACGAGACCAGCCAGATCGCCGAATATCTGAAGAAGTATAATGGCGAGGGCATCCAGCACATCGCCGTCGGCACCGACGACATCTACGGCGCCACCGACAGGCTGGCCGCCAACGGCCTGAAGTTCATGCCGGGCCCGCCGGAGACCTATTACGACATGTCTTATGCCCGCGTGAACGGCCATGAAGAGCCGATCGAACGTATGAAAAAGCACGGCATCCTGATCGACGGCGAAGGCGTCGTCGACGGCGGCACCACCAAGATCCTGCTGCAGATCTTTTCCAAGACGGTGATCGGCCCGATCTTCTTCGAGTTCATCCAGAGGAAGGGCGACGAAGGTTTTGGCGAGGGCAATTTCCGCGCTTTGTTCGAATCGATCGAGCAGGACCAGATCAAGCGCGGCGTGCTGAAGGTGGACGGCAAGGCAGCGTAGCCAACTCGGCCGAGGTGCCTTGTGGTTTGATCAATTATGACCTAAATTCTGGTCATAAAGGATCGAGTCATGAATGTTTCAATTGCCGAAGCCAAGGCCAAATTGTCGGAACTCGTCAGCCGCGCGGAAGCCGGCGAGGAGATCGTGCTCACACGCCACGGCAAGGCGGCGGCGCGTATCGTACCTCCGGCAGTGGCCGAACCCCTGCCGCGTATAGGCGCGTTGAAGGGCAAGATCTGGATTGCGGACGATTTTGATGAACTCGGTCCCGAGTGGGATGAGTACGTGAAATGACGGTCGGCCCGTTTCTCGCCGACACACACATCATCCTCTGGTCGATTTCGGACGATCGACGTCTTAGCGAGCACCACCGCGTCATTCTGGCTTCGGAAGCGGTGGTGTTCGCGAGCGCGGCAAGCGTCTGGGAAATTGCCATCAAACGTTCGATCAGAAAACTTAATGCGCCGGACGATCTGCCAGCGCTGCTTCCAAGGATGCAATTTCAGCCGCTCGCCGTAACCTTCCAGCACGCGAACGCCGTCGGCGGCCTACCCCACCACCATGGTGATCCGTTCGACAGACTTCTGATTGCGCAGGCGCAAGTGGAGAACCTCACCATCCTGACATCCGACCCGCATTTCGCCCGTTACGATGTGGCTTTGGCATGATTATCCAAGCAGTTGGTCTCGCAAGCCCAACCTCTCGACCTCGGCTTTCCTGAGTGTCAGATCATAATCGAGGAAAAACTCGTCGAGTTGCGGCGGTTTCACCGAGGTGCCGGACTGCATCGCGTGCACCTGGCCGCGATGATGGATGTCGTGGATGAAGAGATGGGCGAGCAGATCGCCGATCCGTTCCGGTATCATGCCGTCCTCGCGCCGGTCGGTGAGAACGCGGCGCTCGAGATCGTCCGCCGACAGGCGGCCGCAAAAGGCGATCAGCCGCCGATCGGCCTCCGCCTGTGCAACAAAAAGCGCCTTGGCATCATTGAACGGCACAAAATCGTCATGGGCGGCGGCGCCGACGCCGCCCTCTTCGAGAAAATCGAGATAGAGGTGATCGACCGCCAGGATGTGATTGAGCGTTGCCTTGATCGAGGGGAAGAAGCTTATCCTTTCAGCCTCGAATTCGTCGGGCTCAAGCTGCAGCACGGCACGATAGAGCCGGTCGTTCGACCAGAGATTGTTGGCTGCCATGCGCCGAAAATGGTTCAGCAGGTCCATGACTTCACGGCGCGACCCGGAATAGCGACACACCCGCCCATAGAAGCGCAAACCCAGCCAAAACAATCAGCAGCAGCCTGATCATGCGCCGCCGCATGGCTTGCGTTTCCTGGTCCAGCGCGACATTCGTGTTGGTGACGGTGTGAAACATCATCGCCTTGCGCGGAAAGCCGCTGCGGTTGGTCAGGCCGGGCGAGCGCGCCTCGATGCAATAGCTCAGGCGGATCGCCCGGATGAAGATCGCCAGCATGACAAGGGCCCAGACACCGCACAGCAGATAGAATGTCTCGCCCGTCATGCTCTTGCCCCCTCGTACCGCTCGACCTTCTGCTCGATGGCGCCGAAGATCGAATGCCCGCCCCTGTCCTTCATCTCGATGCGCACGCTATCGCCAAAGCGCAGGAACGGCGTTTTCGGTTCGCCGGCTTCGATGGTCTCGATCATGCGCAACTCGGCGATGCAAGAGTAGCCGGCGCCGCCCGCCGAGGCAGGCTTGCCCGGCCCGCCGTCGAGCTTGTTGGAGACGGTGCCCGAACCGACGATGGTGCCGGCGGCCAGCGGCCGCGTTTTTGCGGCATGGACAATCAGCGCCGGAAAGTCGAAGGTCATGTCGATGCCGGCGTTCGCCCGGCCGAACGGCTTGCCGTTGAGATCGACCAGCAGCGGCAGGCTGACCTTGCCGCCGTCCCAAGCATCGCCCAGCTCGTCCGGCGTCACCGCAACCGGCGAAAAGGCCGATGACGGTTTCGACTGGTAGAAGCCGAACCCCTTGGCGAGCTCGGGTCCGGTCAGGCCGCGCAGCGTTACATCGTTGACCAGCATGACGAGCCGGATCGCCGCCCGCGCCTCATCGAGGCTTGCGCCTATCGACACATCGTCGACGATGACGGCGACCTCTCCTTCCATATCGATGCCCAAGGCCTCGTCGGCCATCCGGATCGGGTCGCGCGGTGCGAGAAAGGAGTCTGAGCCGCCCTGGTAGATCAGCGGGTCGGTCCAGAAGCTTGGCGGCATCTCGACGCCGCGCGCCTTTCGCACCAGCTCGACATGGTTCACATAGGCCGAGCCGTCGGCCCATTGATAGGCGCGCGGCAGCGGCGAATGGGCGTCATGCTCGTGAAAGCGGACAGACGGCACCGCATTATTCTCAAGCGATTCGGCCATGGCAGCGAGATGCGGCGCGATGCGATGCCAGTCGTCGAGTGCGGCCTGCAGCGTCCGCACCAGGAACGAAGCGTCGGTAAACCGCGTCAGGTCGCGCGAGACGACGACGAGCTTTCCATCGCGCGTCCCGTCCTTCAATGTGGCAAGCTTCATGCGTCCTCCCTATGCGTTTATTCGTAGTATTTGCCGGCATAGATAATTCTGGCCGCGGCTCTCCAGGGATTGTCATTTGCCAGCAACGCCGGGTCGCCGCGCCGACTGTCTTTGCTCCAGGTGACGGCCCAAGCGACAGCCGACTCAAGAAAAGTGGCTAACGAATTGTTTTCCCAGCCATTCCAGCTGATGTCAGGTCCTGCCGACCGCAACGCCTCCTTACGGTCGGCGTCCTCACGGTCGTTTCGCAGCGCATCGAGGAACCGGACGAAAGACGGCAGGTCTTCCACCCTGTCGAGAAACAAGGAGAGCTGCGCCCAGGATGTCTCCTCGGATTTTCGCACCTCTTCCGAAAGCTTGTCGTTGGCCATCTTCACTCCCCAAGCCCCACAACAAGGCCGTCGCGGGCGATCGTCAAGTCGCCGGCCCATGTTTTCCTGACGGCGGCAATCCAGTCGGCCTCGCCGATCTCGGGATCGTCGGCCGGAATGAGGTGGTTGACGACTAGCCTTTTGACTTTGGCATCACTAGCAATGCGGCCCGCCTCTTCGGCAAAGCTATGGCTGGCAAGCAGGTGTTCCCTCAGCCTTGCGCCGTTGCCGGTCTTCGCGACCAGCCGCTCGATACCCTTTTCCAGCATGGCCTCGTGGACCAGGACGTCGGCGCCCTCGGCGAAATCCGCCAATGGCGGAAAGAACGCCGTATCCGACGAAAAGACGGCGCCTTGCCCCGCATGATCGAAGCGCAGCGCAAAGCAATCCGTCACCGGCGGGTGGTCGACGCGCAGCGCCGATATTTTGAGACCGCGCTCTTCGGCCACCTGGCCTTCACCAAATTCGACGATCGAAACCTGGTCGCGGAGATCCGGCCTGCCTTCATCGGCGATGCGGATCTCGATGTCGAATTCCATTGCCTGGCAAAAGCGCTGCCAATAATGGCCGATGCCGGGCGGGCCGAACAAAGTGACGGGCGCCGCCAGGCCGGCGGTCCAGGCGGTGTGGATGAGAGGTCCGAGTTCCAGAACATGGTCGGAGTGCAAATGCGTGATGAAGATCAGGTCGAGCGCCTTCAGGCTGATGCCGGCATCGGTCAGCCCGCGCGTTACGCCCAGCCCGCAATCGACGACGATGGTGCGGCCGCCAATCTCCAGCAGCGACGAACTCGGCCACGGGCCGCCGGGCCGCAGCGCCGGGCCACCCTTCGAACCCAGAAGCACCAGACGATCCGTCACGCGACGGCGCTCAAGACCAGTCGCCCTCTGGCGTGCCGTTGAAGCGCTTCTTCAGGCCGGCCCAGCAGTCGATGTAATTGTCCTGCCGGGTTTCGAGCTCGGCGCCATAGCGGGTCACCATTTGCGGAAAGCGCGTCTCGAACATGAAGGCCATGGTGTTGTCGAGCTTGACCGGTTTCAGCTCCGCGCGCGAGGCTTTTTCGAAACCAGACGCATCGGGTCCGTGAGCCAGCATCATGTTGTGCAGGCTGATGCCGCCGGGCACGAAGCCCTCTTCCTTGGCATCGTACTGACCATGAATCAGGCCCATGAACTCGCTCATGATGTTGCGGTGATACCAGGGCGGGCGGAACGTATCTTCGGCGACCAGCCAGCGCGGCGGGAAGATGACGAAATCGATATTGGCGGTGCCTTCCTCGCCGCTCGGCGCGGTCAGCACGGTGAAGATCGACGGATCGGGGTGGTCGAACAGGATCGCACCGACCGGCGAAAAGGTCGCAAGATCATATTTGTAGGGCGAATAATTGCCGTGCCACGCCACCACATCCAGCGGCGAATGGTCGATTTCGGTGACATGGAACTGGCCACACCATTTCGCGATCAGCCGACAGGGCGTGTCCTTGTCCTCGAACCAGGCGCAGGGCGTCTTGAAATCGCGCGGATTGGCCAGGCAATTGGCGCCGATCGGGCCGCGATCCGGCAGCGTCAGCTTGGCGCCGTAATTTTCGCAGACATAGCCGCGCACTTGCGGATCGACCAGTTCGACCTTGAACACCAGGCCGCGCGGCAGCACGGCAATCTCGCCCGGCCTGAGTTCGATAACACCCATCTCGGTGACGAAGCGCAAGGCTCCAACCTGGGGCACGACCAGCAACTCGCCGTCGGCGTTGAAGAAATGATCGTCGACCATCGAGCGATTGGCGACATAGACGTGTGCCGCCATGCCGGTCTGGCCGAGCACGTCGCCGGCGGTGGTGATCGAGCGCATGCCGGCGATGAAATCGGTCGGTTCCTTCGGCATCGGCACGGGGCTCCAGCGATACTGGCCGAGTGCGAGCTGATGGTCGCCGACGTTCGGCGCGCTTTTCCAAAGCGGATAATTCGCCGCTTTGAAGCGACCGGTGTGCCTGACGCTCGGCCTTATCCGATAAAGCCAGGAGCGCTCATTGGTGCCGCGCGGCGCGGTGAAAGGAGAGCCCGAAAGCTGCTCGGCATAGAGGCCGTAGGCCGGCCGCTGCGGCGAGTTTCGCCCTTGCGGCAGCGAGCCCGGCAGAGTCTCGGTCTCGAAGTCGTTGCCGAAACCCGGCATGTAGGAATAGGCCATGGAATCCTCCCGAATTCATGGTCTCGGAGCATCGTTTGCGCATCCGCAAGGATGCTCCGAGTTGACCATACCGGTTTCATTTGTAACCATTGAAAATGTAACCATCAACGGTGATTTCGGCATGAGCCGCCAGCATGCCAGTCAGGGCCAACCATGGAAATCCTCGAGCTGGAATCCTTCCTGCCTTACCGGCTCTATCGGCTTGCCGATGCCGTCAGCCGCGAATTCTCAAGGATATACAAGGACCGCCACGGCCTGACCCGGCCCGAATGGCGCACGCTTGCGGGACTTGGACAGCACGGCACGATGACGGCGACGGCGCTCGGCGAGCAATCGGCCATGCACAAGACCAAGGTTTCGCGCGCGGTCGCCGAACTCGAGCGGCGCCGCTGGCTGACCCGCACGCCAGACGAGAAAGACCGTCGCGTCGAGCATCTGACGCTGACCAAAGCGGGGCTTGCCGCCTATCGCGAAATGGTGCCGCTGGCGAAGGAGTTCGAGCGGGAGCTGCTGGAGAGGCTTGGTGCGGAAGAGCGGGCGGCGATTGTCAGTGGGGTAGCGGCGCTGGAGGCAAAACTCACAGTGGTTGAAATCCTCCATGGGTTTGACCGTCGTAGAAATCAGATCGCTATTGCGGCAGGTAACGCTCCTAGACCGTAGTAGGCGCGTTCGGCTACAATGAAGCCTCTGACACGGCTTCGAAATGCTATCGGATCATCGATGTAGCCCAAGAGAAGCTGCGCCTGCGAAGCCGCATGTCTCTGAGCGCTTTCAAACAGCCGCCTTGCCGTTTCAAAATCACCAGCCAAACCGGCCGCCACCCCGGCGTGGAAGGCCGCCCACTCGCCGTAGGCGCCCGGCTGCAATTCATTCACGAGGATTGTCGCTGTCGCCTGCACGGAAGGGAACATTGATCGGTGAACCCGATCGATTTCGACGGCCTTCTTGGCCATTTGATCAACCGCGAGCAGAAACTGTGCCGGGCTCTCGAACGGAACGAACTGTCCAATGCGCTGAGGACGATCGAAGGTAACTGTTTCAGGGAGCGAACCCCAGAGCCAGTGGACTGCTACGTTAAGGTAAGTGCCTTTGGACCAAGAGCTGGGCTGGAACTCGACTACACTTAGCCAGAAGCCGCGATCGGCGATCCAGATTCGAGACTTCCCTTTGCGTTGAAATCCGGCGGGCTTCAGTACGATCTTTGCCTGCGAGGCAATGATGCGACCGTGCTCACTATCCGCCATCTTGCACCCCTATATGCCTCACCAATCCATCACCACCTTGCCGGAATTGCCACTCTTCATCGCCTCAAATCCCGAAATATAGTCGTCGATGCCGATGCGGTGGGTGATCAGGCCGCTGACATCGAGAGGACCCTGCACCAGCGCGATCATCTTGTACCAGGTCTCGAACATCTCGCGGCCGTAGATGCCTTTCAGATGCAGCATCTTGAAGATGACCTTGTTCCAGTCGATCTCGAAGCCGGTCGGCGCGATGCCGAGAATGGCAATCTTGCCGCCATTGTTCATGGTGTCGATCATGTCGCGGAAGGCAGGTGCGGCACCCGACATTTCGAGGCCGACGTCAAAACCCTCGGTCATGCCGAGCGCCGGCATGACGTCGCGCAGCTTTTCCTTCGACGCATCGACGACATGCTGGACGCCGAGCTTTTTCGCCAGTGCCACGCGCACCGGGTTGATGTCGGTGATGACCACTTTTCGCGCGCCGACGCACTGCGCCACCAGTGCACCCATGATGCCGATCGGCCCGGCGCCGGTGACCAGCACGTCCTCGCCGACCAGATCGAAAGACAAGGCCGTGTGGACGGCATTGCCCAGGGGATCGAAGATGGCGGCGATCTCGTCCGGCACATCGTCGGGGATGGGCACGACATTGTGCTGCGGGATCGCAAGGTATTCGCCAAAGGCGCCCGGCCGGTTGACGCCGACGCCGAGCGTGTTGCGGCACAGATGCCCCCTGCCCGCCCGGCAGTTGCGGCAATGGCCGCAGACGATATGGCCTTCTCCGGAAACCCGCTGGCCGAGTTTGTACTCGGTCACCGCCGTGCCGAAATCGGCGACGGTTCCGACAAATTCATGGCCGGTTACCATCGGCACCGGCACGGTCTTTTGCGCCCACTGGTCCCAATTGTAGATGTGTACGTCGGTGCCGCAGATCGCCGTCTTCCTGATCTTGATCAGCACGTCGTTCGGACCGATTTCCGGCACCGGCACTTCTTCCATCCAGATGCCCGGCTCGGCCTTGGCCTTGACCAGCGCCTTCATCATGTTCGACATTCTTTTGTCCCCAGAACCTTAGTCGCTTGAATCTCTTGATCCGGCCGCTCAGGAAATCACGCCGAGTTCGCGACCGACTGCGGCGAACACCCCAACCGCGCGTTCGATGTCGGCGCCGGAATGGGCGGCCGACATCTGCGTGCGGATGCGCGCCTGGCCCTTCGGCACCACCGGGAACGAGAAGCCGATGACATAGATGCCGCGCTTCAGCATCCGCGCCGCCACTTCCTGCGCCAGCGTCGCGTCGCCCAGCATCACCGGGATGATCGGATGGTCGGCGCCGGCCAGAGTAAAACCGAGCTTGCCCATCTCGGAGCGAAACCGCGCCGCATTGGCATATAGGCGCTGGCGCAACGCATCGCCATTGCGGATCATCTCGAAAACCCGGATCGAAGCGCCAGCGATCGCCGGCATCAGCGTGTTGGAAAACAGATAGGGGCGCGAGCGCTGGCGCAGCCAGTCGACCACCTGCTTCCTGCCCGACGTGTAGCCGCCGGACGCGCCACCCAATGCCTTGCCCAGCGTACCGGTGATGATGTCCACCCTGCCCTCGACGCCGCAATGTTCGGCCGAGCCACGGCCGTTCCTGCCGACGAAGCCAACAGCATGGCTGTCGTCGACCATGACCATCGCATCGTATTTGTCGGCGAGGTCGCAGACGCCTTTCAGATTGGCGATGATGCCATCCATCGAGAACACGCCGTCGGTGGCGATCAGCCGGAACCGACAGTCGCGCGCCTCTTTCAACCGCGCTTCCAGATCGGCCATGTCGTTGTTGGCGTAGCGGAAGCGCTTTGCCTTCGACAGCCGTACCCCGTCGATGATCGAGGCGTGGTTCAGCGCATCGGAGATGACCGCATCCTCCTCGCCGAGCAGCGTCTCGAACAGGCCGCCATTGGCGTCGAAGCAGGAGCCGTAGAGGATGGTGTCCTCCATGCCGAGGAAGTCAGAAATGGTCGCCTCGAGCTGCTTGTGTTCTTCCTGCGTGCCGCAGATGAAGCGCACGGATGCCATGCCGTAGCCGTACCGGTCGAGCGCCTGCTTGGCCGCCTCGCGCAGTTCGGCGCTGTCGGCGAGGCCGAGATAATTGTTGGCGCAGAAATTCAGCACCTTCTCGCCGCCGACCTCGATCTCGGCCGATTGGGTCGAGGTTATCACCCGTTCCGATTTGTAAAGGCCGGCCGATTTCAGTCCTTCAAGCTCGCTGTCGATGTGGGAAAGGAATGCTTCGGTCATGATCAGGCCCTGTTGAGATCGATGAGGACTGTCGCGCCGCGCGGACGAAAAATCCATCGCAAAAGCGACCGCTTCGGTGGCGGCAATGGCACGGCAGAGGCCACGATGTTCAAATGCGGAGGCGCCGCGAAAGATTGCAATAACCACTTTGCGGGTTTCTCGCCACGGTCGCCGCCGCCGGCATGCTGCCGTCCCAAACCTGTTAACACTTTGAAGCCAAAGGTTGTCGCACAAGAATTCGTTGGCGAGAGGGCCGCCTCAGAAAATGTCACAGCAGCCGGTGCACGCCGTTTCGGGCAGGCTCATACTCCTGATCAAATCCGGCTACTGGCTGGCTCTGCTGATCATCGCCGCCATGGTCGTGGCCTCCTTCATCCTGCTGCAGCAGATGATGGCGGCCCAGCAGCACAACCAGGCACTGCTCGATGTGGTCAGCACACAAAAAGCCCTATCGCAGCGCATCGTCTTCCTTGCCGGCGCCACCGGTACCGCCTCACGCGACCAGCAGCCGGCCCTGGTTAGCGCGCTCAAGCAAGCGACGGTGGAGTTCGAGGAGAACTACGATCTGCTGCTCGAACGGACCGCCGCCGATCCGGCGTCGCCGGCAAGGTTCGATCCGAGATCGATCGAGAGCGTACTTTTCGCCAAGCCGTACCATCTCGACTATTTCTCGGTCGGGCTTATCGCCAACGGCGAACGCCTGATCTCGTCATTCGAATCGCGGCTCAACATGGCCGGCAATGGTGGCTACAAGGGCGGAGAGGAGCGCGTCAACCTGAACGCTTCCGTTGCCAACGCCACATTGTCGGGCTATGCCGCACTTGGCCAGCGCATCAGCGCCTTTGCAGGCCAGCGATCCGAAACACTTCTCGATCTTAATCGCACATTGTTCTACTCGACCATCGGCGTCATCGTGCTGGTGGCGCTTTTCATTTTCAGGCCAATGTCGAATGCCATCCTGCGCCGGACGCGCGAGCTGGTCGATGCGCGCAATTCCATGGCCTTTATCGCCGTGCATGACGGGCTGACCGGCCTGCACAACCGCACCTTTTTGACCGAGCATTTCGATACGCTGATCAATGCCGCGCAGCGACGGCGTGAGCGGGTTGCCGTGGTGCAGTTCGATCTCGACCGGTTCAAGCAGATCAACGACACGTTCGGCCACGCCGCCGGCGATTATGTGCTGGTGGCGGCTGCGCAGCGCATGCGTGATTCGTGCCGTACGTCGGATCTCAACGTGCGTCTCGGCGGCGACGAATTCGTTGTGGTCCTCAACGACGCCGGCAGCACCGAGGACATCGATATCGTCGCCAGGCGCATGCTGGCCAAACTCAATGAGCCGATCATTTTCCGGGGAACGACGATCCATCCGGGCGTAAGTGCCGGGATTGCGGTCTACCCGATCGATGCCGACAATGCTCAGGACCTGCTCGTCCATGCCGATCTGGCGCTGTATTCCGCCAAGAAGCAGGGCGGCGGCAGCTTGTCGTTCTTCTCCGAGGAGCTGAGACGCGAACTCGATTATCGCAAGCAGCTCGAGCTCGACATCAGGACCGCCATCTCCGAGAAGGCGTTCGAAGTCTATTTCCAGCCGCAGGTGTCGCTGTCGAACGGCGCCATCAGCGGCATCGAGGCTCTGGTTCGCTGGAGACACGCCGAGCGCGGCATGATCGCGCCGGGCGAGTTCATTCCGATCGCGGAAAAATGCGGCTTGATGTCCGAGATCGGCCGCATCGTCATTGCCAAGGCGATCACCGAAGCAGCCGAATGGAACCGCGCAGGCATCGCCTTCGGACGGATCGCCGTCAATGTATCCGGCTCGGAGCTGCGCGAGACAGATTTCGAAGTCTTCCTGTTCGACATGCTGGAGAGGGCTGGCCTGCCAGCGCACAAACTATCGCTGGAGATCGTCGAATCCGTCATTCTCGACGATGAGAAGACCGGTATCGCGGCAAAGCTGCGGCACATTCGCGCCGCCGGCATCCATCTTGAGCTCGATGATTTCGGCACCGGCTACGCATCGCTCAGCCATGTCAATCCAAACGAGATCGATCGGCTGAAGATCGACCGCCGGTTCGTCCAGAACATCAACGAGAACAGCGGCAACACCAAGATCGTTCGTGCCCTCACCGAGCTCGCCCGCGGTCTCGGCATCTCGATCGTCGCCGAGGGCGCCGAAACCGAAGCCGAGCTCGACTCGCTGATGGCGATCGGCTGCGACCAGGTGCAAGGCTATTCCATCGCTTTCCCGATGCCGCCGGACGGCCTGCGCGAATGGCTGGTGGCGCGAGCACCGAAGAAGGCCAGGCTGACGGTTCTGCAAGGCCGCCTGGCGTAGAGAAAGTCGGAACTACTGCAATGGCGGTAGGTTTCTCAGCGGATTGAGCATCGGCACCCCAAGTGGTGCGAAATGACGCTCGTTATCCGTCAGTATCACCAGGCCGTGAACTTCGGCCGTAGCAGCAATCGCTATGTCTTCAAATCCCGGCCGATGAGCCCTTGCGCGATCAAGAATAGAACCCGCGGCATGCGCGGCTCGCAAATCGAAGGGCAGAACCCTTGCCCCGTAAAGGTGCTCGACTGCCTGCCACCAGTCGCGTAGCAGCGCGGCCTTTGTGGTCGCGCCGTCGCGCTCCGCCTTCGCTATCCCCGCCGCGATTTCGGACGCAGTCACAACGGATAGGAACAGGTATTCGCTCGCCATATCGAGCCATGCCATCAGCGCCGCCCGATCAACCTTCCTGGCTGGAGCCATTGCCGAGATGATGTTGGTGTCCAGCAGAAACATCAGGGCTGGTCGCCGCGCTACAACGCAACCTTGCGAGCCGGCTTACGGGAACGAGGCGGAATGTCGTCCTTGTCCCCGGGAAAAGCCGCCAGCAGCCGCCCGAAGCTCGGCACCCGAGACAGCCGCTGATAATCTTCGAACGACAGGATGACGGCCTGCTTCCGACCGTGGCGTGTGATAATGGCAGGCTCTCCTGCAACTGCCTGATCGACGACTGCCGAAAGCGTCGCCTTGGCGTCTTTCAACTGAATTTCGCGCATGTTGCCACCCTCGCATATGACTACCATGGTCATATAACATTGCAGACGGCTTGGAACAAGGGTTGCGGTCCAATCGGTATCAACTGACATTGGCCCGCAACGCGGCCAGCACCTGTGCAAACTCTGCCAGCCTGTCGTCGGACAGTCCTTTCCGCAGCCGCTTGTCGAAGGCTAACGCGGCGGTGCGCAATTGCAGGAACAGCGCTTCTCCGGCTTGGGTCAGCTCCACCTGGTGAACCCGGCGGTTCTCGGGATCGCGGCGGCGCATCAGCAGGCCTTGCGTCTCCATGGCGTTGAGGTGGTGGGTCAGCGTTGCGCCCCGGATGCCGATCATGCCGGCGAGCTCGCGTTGATTGGCCAGCTCCCGCGACTTGACCGACAGCAACGTGACCCAGACCGGCAGCGTGCCGCCTGCCTCGACCAAGGCAGCGTCGAAAGCCTGCGCAACCAGCTTGGCGGTGCGCGCGAGATTCATCCCGATCGGCGGGCGGTCAAAGGGCGTCATGATCCGACACTAGAACAAGGGCAAAGCCTATGGAACCGGCTCGAGCTTATGCGTTGACATCTAATCATTTGATATCTATCGATATGCCTGGCGGTGGGCAAGAGAGGAAATGCGGTCATGCAATATGTCTACATCATCGTCCTCGGCCTTCACGTCATGGCGGGCGTGTTCTGGGCCGGCACCACCATCGCGGTCGCCCGCGAACCGGAGATCAGGGCGGAACGTTTCTTCCGGCCGCAAATGGGCGCAGCCGGCGTGGTTTTCCTCACCGGCTTGCTGCTGTGGTATTTCTTCCACAACGGCTCTTTCGGCTCGATGGAGAAGGTCTTGGCGCTCGGCATCTTGACGGCGTTAATCGCCGCCGGGGTTCAGGGCGCGCTGGTGGGTTCCGCCAGCAGGCAGTTGGCCGGCGCTGATGCGGCGAAGCAAACCCAGTTGCGCGCCAAGATGACAAAGGGCGAACGCATCGCCGGCGGCCTGCTGGTCATCACCGTGTTCTGCATGGCCACCGCCAGGATGTTTTGAACGTCCTGCCGCAATCGCAAGATCGTACGGTGCCCGGCGATGGCCGGCGGCGTGCGCGGCGCGCAGACCGGACCGACGTACCGTGGTGGCTCTCCGTACGGAGGTTCGGCTGCGCGCCACCAATCAATCCAAAATATTCCTCAGATTCGCAAGCCGAACCTGATGCCGTCATAGATCGCAGCGTGGATATTGCGTGAAGCTACCGCGTCGCCGATGCGAAAGACGACGAAACCGCCTTGCGGATTGCGCGCAGGAAAGATGTCGCCGCCATTGATCAGTTTTTCGTAATCGATCGCGCCGGCGTTCTTCGACAGCGGCTTCAGCGCCAGGTAGAGATCGTCGAGCGGCAGCGTGCCGTGCTCGACCACCACCTGGTCGACCCGCCGCTCGCCGCGCCAGCCATCGGCGAAGTCGGAGGCGAGCTCGGCGATCAGCTGGTTGCCTTCACGCCGCACAGAACGTAGCCGTGTGTTGATGGTCACCGTGACACCCTTTTCCTGGAAGGCGCGCATGTAGGGCACATGATTCATGCCGCCCATTTCCGGGGCGAAGAAGCGCTCTGGTGAAACCAGCTCCAGCCTGGCGCCGCTATTGGCGATCAGTTCGGCGGCACCCATGCCCTGATGGCCGCCATTGTCGTCATAGAGCAGCACGTTCTCGGCCGGCTTGACGCTGCCGGCCATGATGTCCCAGCTCGAGGTGACGAGATCGTCGCCCGCCGTCAGAGGCGGGTTCTGCGGCAGGCCGCCGGTGGCGACCACCACCACGTCCGGCGACAGCGCCAGCACGTCGTCCGTCTCCGCCCATTTGTCGTAGCGGATCTCGACGCCCAGCCGGTCGAGTTCGGCCAGGCGCCAGTCGATGATGCCGATCAATTCCTTGCGGCGCGGGTTTTGCGTTGCCAGCCGCACCTGGCCGCCGGCCTGGCTCGATGCTTCCAGCACCGTCACCTGGTGCCCGCGCTCGGCGGCGACGCGCGCCGCCTCCAGCCCGCCGGCGCCGGCACCGACGACGACCACCTTCCGCTTCGGTCCCTCGGTTTTCGGAATAATATGGGGGATATCAGCCTCGCGGCCCGTCGCCGCATTGTGGATGCACAGCGCCTCGCCGCCCTCATAGATGCGGTCGAGGCAATAGGTGGCGCCGACGCAAGGGCGGATCTCGTGCTCGCGGCCCTCCATCACTTTTTTGACGATATGCGGGTCGGCAATGTGGGCGCGCGTCATGCCGACCATGTCCAGCTTGCCGGTGGCGATGGCGTGACGCGCGGTGGCGACGTCGGAAATCCGCGCCGCATGGAAGGTCGGGAATTTCGTCGCTGCCCTGATCTCGCCGGCAAAGTCGAGATGCGGCGACGACCGCATGCCGGTCACCGGGATGACCTTGGTCAGCGCCGCATCGGTCTCGATCGAGCCACGGATGATGTTGAGGAAATCGACCTTGCCGGAGCCGGCCAGCCGCCTGGCGATTTCGACGCCCTCCTGTTTCGACAGGCCTTTCTCGAAATCCTCGTCGGCGACCATGCGGATGCCGACGACGAACTTTTCGCCGACCGCGGCACGCACCGCGTCGAGCACCATTCCGGTGAAGCGCAGCCGGTTGTCGAGCGAGCCGCCGAAATCGTCGTCGCGCTGGTTGGTGGCCGGCGACCAGAAACCGTCCATCAGATGGCCGTAGGCTTCGAACTCGATGCCGTCGAGGCCGGCAGCCTGGCAGCGCTGCGCGGCCGCCGCATAGTCGGCTACGATGCGCTCGATATCCCAGTCCTCGATAGTCTTGGGAAAGGCGCGATGGGCCGGTTCGCGCACCGGCGAAGCCGACAGCACGGGCAGCCAGTCGGCCTTGTTCCAACCGGTGCGGCGGCCGAGATGGGTGATCTGTATCATCACCTTGCAATCGTGCTCGTGGCAGGCATCGGTAAGCTCGGCGAGCCACGGCACGATGCGGTCGTCATAGACATGCAGATTGCCAAAAGCGGCCGGGCTGTCGCGCGAGACGATCGCCGAACCGGCGGTCATGGTCAGCGCCATGCCGCCCTTGGCCTTTTCGGCATGGTAGAGCCGGTAGCGTTCCTTCGGCATGCCGTCCTCGGAATAGGCCGGCTCATGGCTGGTCGACATCACCCGGTTCTTCAGCATCAGATGCTTGAGCTGATAGGGCTGGAGGAGCGGGTCGTTGCTGGTCATCGTCTTCCTGCTGTTTCAAATTGTGCTAATGAGCGGCAAATTTTGTTTTTACGCATGTCGCTGTCCCAAAATCGCTGCGCAGTTTTGGGCGACATGCAGCAAGGAACCTGCTCATGACCGATACGAAAAACCTCACCCAGCTCGGCACCAACGTCGAGGCGCCACAGAGCCCTGAAGCGGCAGTCCTGGAAACCGTGCCGTTTTCGCGCGGCGACGGCCCGCCGGCCATCGTTCGCTTCACCTGCCCGGAATTCACTTCGCTCTGCCCGGTCACCGGCCAGCCGGACTTCGCCCATATCGTCATCGACTACGCACCCGATGCGCTGCTGGTGGAATCGAAGTCGCTCAAGCTGTTCATGACCTCGTTTCGCAACCATGGCGCCTTCCACGAAGAATGCACCGTCATGATCGGCCGCCGCATCATCGCCGCGACCAAGCCATTGTGGTTGCGCATCGGCGGCTACTGGTATCCGCGCGGTGGCATTCCGATCGACGTGTTCTGGCAAACCGGCGCGCCGCCGGAAGGTGTGTGGCTGCCCGACACCGGCGTCGCCCCCTATCGCGGGCGCGGCTGATCGGACGGAGCGGCTCACCTGATCCCGGTCCGGCACAGGTTGGTCTCCAGGAAAGGCATCACCGCGTCGCGGTACCGCTGTTGGTCATAGCGATAGAGATCAACATGCCGCGCGCCGTCGAACCAGACCAGCTTTGCGTCAGCGCCTGCCGCATCTTTCAACGCCAGTGTCTGGCTGCGAGCGACAAACGGATCCGAATTGCCTGCTAGCAGCAATATCGGCCGATCAATCGCGCCGATGCGATCGACCGGCCTGACATCATCTACCCCGAAGCCAAGGCGGAGCTGCATCTGCGCCAAGAGGATGGTCGCCTGTACGTCGCGCAACATAGGCAAGGGCGCTCGCAACGCCGTGGTTTCCAGCAAAGTCGCGTAGAGCTGCTCCAGGACATAGGCGTCGGCATGCTCCTGCTGAGCGCCAAATACAAAAGCAGCCGCACCGAGCGACGAGCCGATGGCCGCCACCTTGCGACCGGCGAAGCGTTGCCGCGCAAAGGCGAGGATGCGGCTGGCGTCCTGCCGTTCGATGTAACCAAAGCCTCTGATATCGCCGCCGCTTTCGCCATGTCCCGACAGATCGAACAGCACGATCGAGTAGCCGCTTTCGAAAAGCAGCTTCGCTCTTGGAACCATGGCCAGCTTGTTTGAACCACGTCCGTGTAACAGCACGATTGTTCCGCAACTGTCCTGCCGATCCGCCACCCAACCGGCAAGGTCGGGCGCGCCCTCCCGCTTCAGAACGATGCGCTCCACCGGTAACCCCACAGGCAGCGTGAAGCTTTGCTGAGGCACGCGGGCCACCGCGTGGCTTCCTGCCTCCCAGGTGACAGCGCAGGCCAGGACGCAAACCGCCGCGAATAAAGCAACCACGACAGGACCTCTTCTCATCGATCGGTCACGTGCACTTCGCATCAGTTGAGCGGCAGCCGCCGGTAGCGGCTGGGGCTGTTCGGGTCGCTGAAATGGTGCATCGGCCCGTGTTCGGCAAAGTGCGCTGACCAGCGTTTCATTGCCGCCGGATCGAGTTCGACGCCCAGCCCGTCACCCTCCGGCACGCGCACCGTATTGCCCGTCTGGCGAAAAGGACCGTCCTTGATGACATCGCCGATCTGCCAGCGAAACAACGACTGCGACGCCTCGGTGATCCACGGTGTCGCCGCCACGACGTGCAGATAAGCCGATGTCATGATGCCGAGATCGTTCGAATAGCACCAGAACCCCTTGCCCATCGCCTCACAGGCGGCGATGAATTTCAGAGTTTTCGACAATCCGCCGAGTGCTGCGAAATTGCAGACGAAGTAATCCGGCGCACCGAGCGCGACTGCCCGTCTGAGATCCGGGATGTGCGTCGAGAACGGAATGCGCGAATGCTGGCGCAGCGCAGCCATCTCCTCGAAGGTCGCGACCGGATCCTCGTAGTTGCGGATGTTGAACGGCTCGATCTCGCGCAGCACCCAGCGCGCTGTGGTCAGCGACCACTGCATGTTGGAATCGAGTTTGATCTGCGCTTTATCGCCAAGCGCCTCGCGCAGCATGCGCACTGTCCTGATCTCGAGCTCGGGATCGCCCATGATCAGCTTGCCCTCGAAAATCGTCGAGCCGTGCTGTTCTCGCATGCCGAGACAGTAGTCGACGATCGCTTCGGCGGTCATCTCGCCGCCGGCTCCGCCGTGAGCGGGGCGAAAGGCGAAATATTCCGAAAACGGAATGTCCTTGCGCACCGCGCCGCCGAGCAGCTTGTAGAGCGGCATGCCGAAGACCTTGCCTCTTATATCCCACAGCGCCAGTTCGACGGCGCCGAACGCCACCGTGGCTGCATTCTCGCCGGTGTTGGCGGTAATCTGCCAGGGCGGCACGCAGCGCGCCTCGCAGTCGGCGATGTCGAGCGGATCGGCGCCAATCAGCGCCGGCGCGATCTCGGCCTTGATCACCTCGCCGAAATGCCACCATGGCGCCTCGCCCAGTCCGACCACGCCTTCGTCCGTCTCGACCTCGATGATCGATTTCGAGGCGCCGCCGTAGAGACCAGCCGTCCACCAGAACGGAGCATCGAGCGGGACGTTGACGTGGGTGACGCGGATGTTGGTGATCTTCATCGGTTCCGTTCTCACTCACACTGGTATTGGCTTAGCGCCCATTCGCCGGTCACCGAGAGCAGGTCCGATATCTTCCAGTCGCCATCGATCTTTTTGAACTTCCATTCCAGCCGGTGCGGATTGCCGTAGACGACAAAAGCGACGACGACCTTGGCCTCGTCGCCCTTGATCGCTTCGATGGTCTTCAGGCTCTTGTCGATCTCCGCCTTTTCGTATTCGGAATTGTCGAGCGCCATGTTGGGATCGAGGCACTCGCCCTGCCCCGACTTCCGCAGCGCGTCGCTCTTGTCCAGCACCGACTTTGCCGGGTCGGTGAAATGGCCCCGCTGAGCCGGATCGACCTCGAGCCCGGCATGCTCGTAGAACGGCTTCACTACCGCGGTCGGCGAGCCCGGCTGCACGGGTGCGGCCGGCGCGTTTTCTGCCGGCGGCAAAACTGCCGGCGGAGGTGCCGCACTGTCGGCCGGCGCGTTTGCGGGCGGCGCGCCGAATAGGCCCTGAGCGGCGGCGCTGCTCAATCCGGCCAGCAGGCACGCAGTCGCCAAAATCCAGGGACGGCAGCGAAGCACGGCATCACTCCGGCGACTGTCCGGCCAGGCATTCGAGCGCACTCAGGGTCCAGCCGCTGGTCTTCGAGGTAATGTCGGCGACCTTCCACTGGCCGTCGATCTTCTTCAACGACCAGACCATTTCGCGTTTGGAACCATCGCCTTCCGGAAAAAGGTTGAACGTCGCCGTCACCTCGGCGCTGTCGCCATCCAGCGTTTCGGCCAGCGTCAGCGTCTTGGCCACGGTCTTCTCGTCATAGTCCTGCGCATCGAGACCAGGGGCGAAGTCGATGCAGGGAACTTCATCCGGATGGTTCTTTGCGGCATTGTCGTTCAGTTCGAACAGTTTCGTCACCGGTGCGGTGAAGCGGTCGCGATATTGCGCATCGGCCTCGAATTTGACCGACGGGACATAAAAGAACTTCACGGCGTTGGCAGCAGGGCCGGCAAACGCGGCCGCCGGCACGGCCATCGAAAGCGCGGCAACAAAAAGTGGCAGTTTCATGGGTGTCCCCGATTGTTCACTGACGGAAGCTATCAGTACCACGCATCTTGCCCGTCGGCTTTCTTGCGGTCCATGAAATCCTGCAACGTCTCGTCTGCTGGCAACTCAGGCGTTCAGCCAGACATCCTGGAGATCCATCTCGAAGGTTTGGTGGACACCGTAGTTCTTCACCTTCTCATTCATGTGGCTGAACAGCTTCTGCCAAAACGGCTGAATGATGACGCCCGAATCCTGCAGGATCTGCTCGATGTCCTTCATGACCTCGCGGCGCTTTTCCACGTCGATGAGCGAAAGAGCCTGCTTGAGCTTGGCGTCGAAATCAGGGTTCGAGTAGCCGGTTTCGTTCCAGGCCTCGCCGGTGCGATAGCCGAGCGCCAACACCTGTACGCCAAGCGGGCGCATGTACCAGATGGTCATCGAATAGGGGTATTTCGTCCAGTCGTTCCAGAAGGTCGACCCCGGCAGCACGGTGCGCTTCACCTTGATCCCGGCATCGCGCAACTGGCCGGCAATAGCGTCGCCGGTGTTCTTTTGCCAATCGTCCTCGACGGTGATCAGTTCATGCTCGAAGTCGTCCTGCCCGGCATCGGCCATAAGCTTCCTGGCGCCCGCGGCGTCGCGTGTCTTCTTGGGCAGCGCGTAGTATTCCGGATGAATCGGGCTGACGTGGTGGTTTTCACCAACAGTGCCTCGCCCGGCGTAGCCAAGTTCGAGCACCGCTTTGTTGTCGACGGCCATCTGGAGGGCGTTGCGAACCCGCTTGTCGTCATAGGGCTTGTTCGTGATGTTGGTCCGGGCGACGAGCGTGGTCGCTGTCGCGACCTCCGATTTGACCAGCCCCATCTTGTCGAGGATGTCTATGAAGTCGGCCGGCGTCTCGAAGTTGAGGTCGATTTCGCCGGAGTCGAATGCATTTATCGAGGCGTTGAAATCGGTTCCGTAGTCGATGAATTCGACGCCGTCGAGAAGCGCTTCACCGCCCCACCATTTGCCATTCTCACGACGCTTGACGACCGCTTTCTGGCCGACCGCATAAGACACCAGTTCGAACGGCCCGGTGCCAATCGGCTTCTCAATCGGATTGGCGCCGTCGGCGTCGAAGTTGCGATGGACCACCAGCGCCGGATAGTCGGTGAAGTTCGGGATCAGCGAGATGTCCGGTTCGTTCAGCTTCAGCTTCACCGTGTTGTCGTCGACCTTGGTGATCGCCCCTTCCCTGGCCTTGCCGGTCTTTGCATCGATCAGCGCACCGACGCGCGCGGCCATCGAATTGCCGGCGGCAGCCTTCTCGCACCAGCGCGTCAGATTGTAGGCCACGTCATCGGCGTTGAAAGCATCGCCGTTGTTCCAGGCGATGCCCTTGCGCACATGCAGCACGTATTCGGTGGCGTCGTCGTTGACCTCCCAGCCTTCGAGCAGAACCGGCTCGAATGTGAACTGGCGGGTGTAGCGGACAAGCGGCTCGAGCCAGCAGCGTGAAATGTTCGCAAGTTCCACCCAGTCGTAGGTGCGCGTGTCCTTTTGCGCCTTCACCGACATCGAAACGTGCAGCGTTCCGCCTTTCTTCGGCTCTTCAGCCAAAGCCCGCTCCGGCACGGCAAGTCCAATCATGCCGTAGGCAAGGGCCGTTGATGCGCCGAAAGCGCTTGCCAGGGCCAGAAACTCCCGCCGGTCGACGCGACCGGCGCGCGCCTCGCTGGCCATTGCTTCGATGGCGCTCGGTACGCGATCGCCGTTGCTTCTGAAGAGTGTCATTTTTTCCTCCCTTATGGTTCGCATCGGGTCTTCGCCCGTGATCAACTAACGCTGTCCGGCAGTTTCTCCTCGCGCCGCGCAATCAAATCTTTGAGACCATCGGCGATGCCCTCATCGAGCTTCGGCTCCTCATAATCGGCGAGCATGTTGCGCGCTTTCTCGCGGCCGCGGGTGTCGTGGTCCTTTGCTCCTTCCGCCTTCCACTGTTCGAACGAATTGAAGTCCATGATGCTCGGTATGAAGAAGGCGGACTCGAAATGTTCAAGCGTGTGCTGGGTGCCGAGGAAATGGCCCTGTGGTCCGACCTCGCGGATAGCCGCCATAGCCTCCTTGAAATCGTCGAATGGCAGCCCGCCAGCATATTTGTACCAGCCGACAAGCTGCTCGCAGTCGGTGGCAAATTTCGAATAGCCGCAGGTCAGGCCGGCCTCGAGCCAACCGGCAGAGTGCCAGATGTAGTTGGCGCCGGCAAGGATGGCGGCATGCATCAGCATGTTCGCCTCGTAGCCCGCCTGGGCGTCGTTCAGCTTCGAGCCGACATGGAAACCGGACGTGCGCCACGGCAGACGATACTTCCGCGCCAGCGCGCCCATGAGATACATCATCTGGGCCGCCTCCGGCGTGCCGCCCATGGGAGCGCCGGTCTTCATGTCGACCGTCACCATGAACTGTCCGTAGATCTGCGGCGAACCCGGACGCAGGAGCTGTGTGAACGCGACGCCCGCCAGCGCTTCGGCATTGACCTGCGCGACCGCACCGACGGCAGAGGCCGAAGTCGAGGCGCCGCAAAGGGCGAAGGGGGCGAGGATCAGCGGCTGGTTGTGGCGCGCATAGACTTTCATCGCGTCCAGCATGGTGGCGTCCCACACCAGCGGCGAATTGCAGTTGGTGATCGACACCAGGACCGGGTTGTCGCGGACAAAATCCTCGCCGAACACGATGCCTGCCATCGCCATCGTGTCTTCGGCTCGATCCCTGGAGGTCACGATGCCCATGAACGGCTTGTCGGAGTGCTTAAGCGCCGAATGGATGATGTGGAGGTGACGCTTCGGCACCGCAATTTCCATCGGCTCGCAGATGATCGAGCTCGACGAATGCAGCGCCGGCGCCATGTAGGCGAGCTTGTGGAAATTGTTGAGGTCGGCGAGTGTGCCGTAGCGCCTGTTGTTGTCGAGGTCGCGCACGTAAGGCGCTCCGTACATCGGCACGAAGATGGAGTTGTTTCCACCCACACGTACGGAACGCTGGGGATTCCTCGCATTGAGCGTGAACTCCGACGGGACCTTCGAGATGAGCTCCATCAGCAGGGCGCGGTCGATCCGGACCCTTGTCTCCGAGACATCGGCGCCCGCCGCCTTCCACATTGCGATCGCCTCGTCGTCGCGGAACTCGCATCCGACTTCTTCGAGGATGGAGAGCGACTCCTGGTGGATCAGCTCAACCGCCTCGTCCGGAACCATCTGATAGACGGGAATCTGGCGGACCAGGGTTGGAAACGACGCTATGGGTGCGCCCCGCAGCGCCTTGCGCCCCAGGCGGCCACCGCTGCGGCGGTTGGTGTGTTCGCTCACTTCAACGGCCGGTGCGTTCATGGAGGCTCCATCTTCCTGTCTCGACCAATCTAGCCAGACAAAATGCGGCTGTGACGCTGGAAAATCCTGATCTCTTGTATAAGCTCAGTTTATGCGAAGCTTGCGCCACCTGCTGCCGTCGGCCGGCAGCCTGATCGTTTTCGAGGCCGCCGGGCGGCTGTCGAGCTTTACCGCCGCCGGACGCGAGCTCGGCATGACGCAGGCTGCCGTCTCCTATGCGATCCGTGGGCTCGAAGAGCAGCTCGGCGCCAAACTCTTCCAGCGCCGCCACCGGCAGGTCAGCCTGACCGAGGCCGGCGACCGCTTCCATGCCGACGTCTCGCTCGGCCTGTCGCACATTCGCAAGTCGGCGGAGGATCTGCGCCAGATCGCCGTCGGCGCGCATGTGACGCTCGCCGCCTCGACCGCCTTCGCCTCGTTCTGGATGATGCCGCGCCTGCAGCAGTTTCGCGACGAATTGCCGGGCATCGACCTGCGCATCCAGACCGCCGACCGCGATCTCGACATCATCGCCGAAGACATCCCGCTCGGCGTCCGCGGCGGCGAGCCCAGGGAATGGACGGATTATCATTCGCTGCCGCTGGCCGATGAGGTGATATTCCCCGTTGCCGGCGTTAGTTATGTGGCACGGTTCGGGCTGCCGGAGCGTGTCGCGGACCTTCAATCGCACCGCCTTATTCATCTTGAAGAGCCGTTTCGCGAGGCCGCGAGCTGGGACGAATGGTTCGCCTCAGCCGGTGTCGACATCGCCGATGCCGGACGCGGCTTGCGCATCAACGACTATGCGCTGGTGATCCAGGCCGTCATGGAAGGACAAGGCATCGCGCTCGGCTGGGGTCACCTCGCGGAGCGGCTGCTGGCATCAGGGCTGCTGGTGCGCGTCACCGGCCACACGATGACGACCGGCAAGGGCTTTCATGTCATCTGGTCGAGGAACCGCGAACTCAGCGACAACGCCCGCAAGGTGCGGGACTGGCTGGCGGCGCAGGCGTGAGGCCGATAAATGCCCGGTCAAACGGTCACGACGATCTTGCCGAACTGTTCGTTCGATTCGAGATAGCGGTGCGCCTCGACGATCTGGTCGAACGGAAAGGTTCTGGCGATTGCCGGCTTCAGCGAACCCGAGCTCAGTCCGTCGAGGATGAACGCCTTGGCGGCCTGCAGCCGGACCGGATCGCGCACGATCTCATGGACGAGATAACCGCGCAGCGTCAGTGTCTTTGCCAGCACTGCAGGTAGCGGAAAGGGTGTCGGGTCGAGGCTCAAGCCGCCATATTCGATGAGAATGCCACCCGGTGCCATCGCTGCCGTCAGAGGCTTGAAAATCGGGCCGCTGACGGCATCGAACACCACGCGCACGCCGTCCGGGCCGGCGATTCGCTTCAGCCTGGCTTCCAGGTCCTCCTCTGCCGAGGCGATGACGTGGGCCGCACCGAACTCAAGCAAAGCCCGCTTCTTGGCGGACGTCCGTGTGACCGCGATCGGGGTCGCGCCAATCATGTTGGCGATCTGGATCGCGGCAAGTCCGACGCTGCTCGAGGCCGCGGTAATGACAACAAAGTCCTCGCTTTGGAGGTTGGCAATGTCGATCAGCGCACCGTAGGCGGTGAGATATTGCATCCACGCTGCGGCGGCTTCTTCCCAGCTCAGCGATGGTGGATGCTTGACGACGAGCTCGGCCGGATATGTGGCAATCTCACCATAGGCAGGCCAGCGGGCCATCGATAATGGCGGCACGATGCTGACGGCATCGCCAGGCGCAAACCCGTCCACGCCTTCGCCGACCATCTCGACTATACCCGCGGCCTCGAGCCCAAGACCGGAAGGCAACGGCGCGGTCTGGATGTAGGTCCCCGAACGCAGCAGCGCCTCGGCGCGGTTTATACCCAACGCCTTGACGCGGATCTGAATCTCACCGCTCGCGGGCGCAGGCGTGTCAACATTCTCGATGCGCAGGACCTCGGGACCACCGAGTTCATGAAAGCGAACGACACGTGCCATCGGTCAAAACTCCAAAATATTTGAACTGAATCAGCTATGCCAGCGCTCATCAGGCGGATAAATAGCCACTTGAGTAGATCAGCAGAAACTGCAGGTTTTGAATATGGATCGCCTTACGAGCATGGCCGTGTTCGTCAAAGCCGTCGACCTGGGCTCGTTCGCAGCCGCGGCGGCGGCTCTCGATCTGTCCGGGCCGATGGTCGGCAAGCATGTCCGGTTTCTCGAGGAGCGCCTGAGCGTGCGCCTCATCAACCGGACCACGCGCCGCCAAAGCCTGACCGATTTCGGGCGCGCCTATTATGAACGCTGCCGGCTGGTGCTTGCCGAAGCGGAGGCCGCGGATGCACTCGCCGCCGACCAGCTTGCCGAACCGCGCGGAAAGCTGCGTGTCCTGATGCCGGTGCATTTCGGCCGGCGCTGCGTTGCCCCGATCCTGTTCGGGTTTGCGCAGCAATATCCGGCGCTGGAACTTGACCTGTCGTTCAGCGATGCCATCGCCGACCTCGCCGAGGACGGCTGCGATCTTGCCATTAGAACGGGCGACCTGGAGGACCAGGCCGGGGTGATGGCGCGTCGCATCGCGCGCCAGCACATGAGTCGTCTGCGCGTCGCCGTCCTATCTCGACCGGCACGGCCAGCCGCAGGAAATAGATGACCTTGGCAGCCGTCACGCGATCATCTACCGCCGTTCCGGGCGTGCCGTTCAGCCGTGGCTGTTTCCGCGCAATGGCCACCCCGCGATTGAGGTCAGGCCAGTCAGCAGATTGCGGCTCGACGACCTCGATGCCATCGCCGATGCCGCGGCCGCCGGCATGGGGCTCGCCTGGCTGCCATACTGGCTGGTTCGCCAGCGCATTCAAGCCGGCGTACTTGTCCCGCTGTTGTCGGAACAATCCTGGTTTCTCTACGACGTTCATGCCCTGTGGTTGCAGACGCCTCATCTGCCGATGAAAGTCCGCCTTGCCGTCGATGCACTGTCGGCAGCGCTGCCCAAGCTCATGACTTGAATGCACGGTCGCGGTTATCTGCGTGGATTTCCTCGACAACGACTCGACGCAAGCACAAGCCGTTCGAGGCGAGGCTTCGTCGATCGGCTCGGCAGCGCCGCTATCGATCCGCTCGCGCCTCGCATTGGGCGACAGTAGTTGTGTGCGTCAAGTTCTGCAAAATGGCGTGGCATTGCAGTGACGTCGGCGTGTCCGCCGCGCAGCCCCCGTGTTTAGCGGAGCGGCGGACACATGACGGTGCTCAGGCGGCCAAGGCCCTCAG
>NZ_JAMYMD010000037.1:0-54675 GCF_040318335.1 Mesorhizobium sp. M1182 | reverse complement strand
TGAGGTCCATCGGGTTCATGCCGGCGGCAACGAATTTGGCGCCCTCGCGCAGGATGGAAGCGGCAAGCACCGTGGCGGTGGTGGTGCCGTCGCCGGCGAGGTCGTTGGTCTTCGAGGCCACTTCGCGCACCATCTGCGCGCCCATGTTTTCGAACTTGTCGGAAAGCTCGATTTCCTTTGCCACGGCCACCCCGTCCTTGGTGACGCGCGGCGCGCCGTAGGCCTTGTCGATAATGACGTTGCGGCCTTTGGGGCCGAGCGTCACCTTGACGGCGTTGTTGAGGATTTCGACGCCGCGCAGCATGCGGTCACGCGCGTCGGTGGAGAATTTGATTTCCTTGGCAGACATGATCTTTTCCAGTTCGGTTGTCGTGGCAAGGCGCTTGCAGCGCCTGAATCAAAGCTCGGAGCGTCCTTTGCGCGCGCGCGGGAGGGCGCGCGGCCTTCCAATCAGGCGGCCTTCTTGGCAGCCACGGTCTTGTCGATGATGCCCGTCTCGCTTTTTTCGATGATGCCCATGATATCGGCCTCCTTCATGATCAGAAGGTCCTCGCCGTCTATCTTGACCTCGGTGCCGGACCATTTGCCGAACAGAATGAGGTCGCCGGCCTTGACGTCGAGCGGGATCAGCGCGCCGCTTTCGTCCCGCGCGCCCGGCCCGACAGCGATCACTTCGCCTTCCTGCGGTTTTTCTTTGGCATTGTCGGGGATGATGATGCCGCCCTTGGATTTGGTGTCGCTTTCGGCGCGCCGAATGACGACGCGATCGTGGAGTGGCCGGAATTTCATGGGGACTCTTTCTGGGGCCAGCTTAGGCGGCCGCCCCTCTCTATAGGCGCCCTGGCACTCGATTGATAGGAGCGCCAAAAAATATTCATAGGGCACATGAAATATTGAACGTATTATCTTGCCTGGTTATCCCCTGGTGTTCGGGCCTTGCCGAATATTAATGAAATTGAATTTCTATCTTTGAACACCTATTTTATGGTGAATTCACATTCACGACTTTCGCTGCAAGGGAGATTTTACCGATGGCCGAAGGCAATCAGAACATCATGGAAAAAGCTCAGGCCCGCTTCATGGAAAATCAAAAGAAGACGGCGGAGCGGAACAAAGCAACTGCCGAATATCTCTCGGAAGCCAAGGCGAGGAGCATCAAAACGGCAAGGCTGAGGGAATTGCGACTGGCCAAGGAAGAGGCGGACCGCGCGGCGGAAGCTCTGAATCCGGTCGCACCAAAGAAGAAGCGGGCGTCACGGGCAGTCAAGAAGGCCGTATCTGCATCGACGGAGGCGAAATCATGAGCCTGACATTTCCCAATCCCAGCCGCAGCTACGACGAGGCAAGCAAACGCATCCGCTTCGTCGGCCATGACGGGATGTTCCAGATTTCCTTCTCTGTCGCAACCGATGCCATCTGCAAGATGCAGCCGGGAACGGCGGCCTCAGAAGCTACCTACCTGGCAGCCTTCGACACGGCTTCCAACTCGATCCACGATGTCGCCAGGAATGCCTATGCCCGCACCCGCAGGAGCATATATGTGCTGACTGCGGCCGATTTTCGCTAGTCCGTCGCGATCCGTCCACAAGACGCTTTGTCAGGGCTTCCGGTCCGCCTTCGCTCGCCGCTTGACGTCGCGACCGTTCAGCCGGTCGACCATCGCGTCCGCATCGCGCGTGTTCAAACTGGCCGTGAGTTGCTGCTTGAGCTCGACCGGCTGGCCGGTGAAGACGTCGAAGACGGTCCAGCTGTGAGGATGTTCCATACGGAGCGCGTAGCGCTTTGCCATCTTGGGTCCTTTCGTTTCCGCCCAATCAATGAATGTCGCTCGATCAGGCCTGGGCGATGAAGAATACTGCCGCCACGACAAGCACCGTCCACAAAACGACGGACAGCTTCAGGGCCAGGCTACCGTACGCCGAGAGCACCTCCCGAGTGTGGTTGACCAGACTCTTGACGGTCATCGACATGGTCGACGCCGCAATCGCGACCGGCGGCGCCTTGGCCCCAAGCTTTCCGAAGACAGGCAGCAGCGACGGCTCGCGCACGAAAAACGACCTCGAATGTCTGGAAACCAGACATCGTCATAGCATCCTTTTGTCGAACTCCTGCATGCCAAATGACTTCGCGCAGGTTGGCATCACCCTCAAGGGTCCGTGGCGCGGACGGCCGGGGCGTCGCGCATTCCAGGAGCAGGGCTTATTGCCGAGATCATGAAGGTTCATAATCCGCATGAGACGCGCTGATTCGCGCTTTGGCGGGATGCCTTCATGCAACGCAGCTACGCAGCCGGGAGGTCGACGCGACGGACGAAGGGAAAGACGATGACCGCGCCGGCCGTCGAATTGCAGAAGGCCATATTCGAGGCAGTGAATGACGATCCCGATTTATCGGCGGCACTGGGCGACGCACGATTGTTCGACCGTGCGCCGGAAAATGTTGCGTTCGCCCACATGACCTTCGGCCGCACCAGCGTCTACGATTGGGCAACGGGAATGGAGAACGACGCAGAACAGTTGCTGACGTTGCATGTCTGGTCGAAATCAGAGGCCAGCAAGGAAACCAATGACATCATGGACCTTGTTAGCACCCGCCTGCGCGATACGGCTCTCTCGCTCGGCGAACATCGCCGCGCCTACCTCAAGCTCGAATTCGCCGAAGCCCGCTACGACGAGGACCTTTCGGCCCATCACGGGCTGCTGCGCTTCCGCGCCGTGATCAAGGACGAGGGCTGACCATCGGGCATTTTTTACAATCCGGCAATTTTGTTCTTGCTTTGTGCCGGCAGCTATGCTACTAATTCGCCTATGGTGCTGATGGCGCCAGCGACCCGCCGCAGAGGCGGGTTTTTATTTCCGGTCGGTTCGCCTGAATCTGCCTTCGGTTGCCGGATCGATTATCGAAGTCGGGGCAAACCTGAAGCGATTGCCTTTCACTGCCAAACGATGCCCGGTTGTCGGCGAAGGATCGGAGGGCTAGGTTAAACTTGGCAATTTCGCGGGATGGGCGGCGAAATGGCAATCCGGTAATCTCGCGCTTCAGGGGTGTGGCGGGCATGCATTCGAGCGTTCACCGTTCATATCACGTTCAGCACCGGCGCGTTAGAACGCTGACCATGAAAACCCTTCGCTCCCACTTCCGGACCGCGGCACTGGCGCTGTCAGCCGCCGGTCTGCTTGCGTCGCAGGCGATGGCGATCCCCGTTGTCGTGCCCGAGCAGCCCCAACCGGTCGTCCTCGCCGCCTCCGACTGCTATGCGATCGGCCAGCAGGTGGCCGAGCAGAATGGCGGCACCTTGGCCAAGGCCTCGCAGTCGACACGCGGCGGCCAGCCCGTCTGCGTCATCGTCGTGCTGGTTCCGGGCAAGGAAGGGCAGCGTCCGCGTCGCTCGGAGATCGTCGTTCCGCTGAACTGAACCGTGCCGTTTCCCAGACTGCCGGAATCGGCCTATATCTGAACAGCTTCAACAGGCCTCCCGCATGCGCGTACTCGTCGTCGAAGATGACAAGGATCTCAACCGGCAGATCGGCGACGCGCTGGTCGATGCCGGCTATGTCGTCGACCGCGCTTTCGACGGCGAGGAAGGGCACTTTCTCGGCGACACCGAGCCTTACGATGCCGTGGTGCTCGACATCGGCCTGCCGCAGATGGACGGCATCAGCGTGGTCGAGCGATGGCGGCGCGGCGGCCGCAAGATGCCGGTGCTGATCCTGACGGCACGCGACCGCTGGAGCGACAAGGTTGCCGGCATCGACGCCGGCGCCGACGACTACGTCACCAAACCCTTCCACATCGAGGAAATCCTGGCCAGGGTGCGGGCCTTGATCCGGCGTGCTGCCGGGCACGCTTCGTCCGAACTGACCTGCGGGCCGCTCCGCCTCGACACCAAGGCCTCCAAGGCCGACGTCGACGGCGTGCCGCTGAAGCTGACCTCGCACGAATTCCGCTTGCTTGCCTATTTGATGCACCACATGGGCGAGGTGGTGTCCCGGACCGAGCTGGTCGAGCATCTCTACGACCAGGATTTCGACCGCGATTCCAACACGATCGAGGTCTTTGTCGGACGGCTTCGCAAGAAGATGGGCATCGACATGATCGAAACTGTTCGCGGCATGGGCTACCGCATGCGTAAGCCGGAGGCGTAACGCGGAACCGCTGCCTACAAAACCCGCCGTCTCGAACACGCCGTCGCTGCGGTCATGGCCGCGTTCGGTGGCGTTTCGCGTCATCGCCTTTTCCACCGTCTGGGCGATCCTCACTCTGGTCGTCATCTTCACCTTGATCACCACGCTCTATCGCCAGGCCAGCGAGCGCGGTTTCGACAGCCTGCTTTCGGCGCATCTGTTCAACCTGATCGGCTCCGTCGGCGTTTCTGAAAGCGGCCAATTGACCGGCGCCCCCGACCTTGGTGATTTGAGGTTCTCGGAACCGAATTCCGGCTGGTACTGGTCGGTCGAGCCTGCCTCGGAAGGCGTGCACGGCGATCTCCATTCGTCGTCGATGACCAAGGCGATCCCGTCGCCAAGCGTTGCCGAGGTGCCCTTCAATGCCAGCTTCCAGCGCAGCTATTCAGCGGACGGCATCGAAGGCGAGCAGTTGGAGGTGTTCGAGAGCGAGTTCGTGCTCGATGCGAAAAACCGCGCCGCGCGCTTCCGTGTCATGGGCAACCAGACCGAGCTCGAGCAGGAAATCGCCACCTTCCAGCGGCGCCTTTTGACCTATCTGTCGCTGTTCGGCGTCGGCATGATCGCCATCAATGCGATTGCCATCCTGCTCGGCCTGCAGCCGCTGCGCCGGGTCAGGAATGCGCTTGCCATGGTGCGCGAAGGAACCGCGCAGCGCCTAGACGGCCGTTTCCCGGCCGAGATAGAGCCGCTCGCCAACGAGACCAATGCGCTGATCGAGAACAACAGGCGTATCGTCGAGCGGTCGCGCACGCAGGTCGGCAACCTCGCGCACTCGCTGAAGACGCCGCTTGCCGTGCTGCTCAACGAGGGACGGGCGCTGGGTGGCGCCAAGGGCCAGCTGATCGCCGAGCAGGCCGCTTCCATGCAAAAGCAAGTGGACCATTATCTGCAACGTGCCCGCGTCGCCGCGCAGCGCGACAGCGTCGTCTACCGTACGCCGGTGGCGCCGCTGGTCCAGCGCATGGTTCGGGTGCTGCAAAAGCTCAACCCGCAGACGGCGCTGTCGCTGTCGCTGCCGGCCACCGACATCGTCTTTGCCGGCGAACGCGAGGACCTGGAGGAGCTGCTCGGCAATCTGCTCGACAATGCGATGAAATGGGCAAGGAGCGCGGTCGCCGTTTCGGTCAAGCCAATCTCCAGCAAAGGTGGCGCTGGCACGGAAGGCGCAGCCAACCTGTTCGAGATCAGCATCGAGGATGACGGCCCCGGCATTCCCGACGACAAGGCGCGCGAGGTGTTGCAGCGCGGCCGGCGGCTCGACGAGACAAAACCGGGCAGCGGGCTCGGACTTGCCATTGTCGCCGACCTTGTCAACGAGTATGGAGGCTCTCTGGCGCTGGAACGATCCATCATGGGTGGATTGAAGGCGATGGTTCGATTGCGGAGCCTTCAGTAATGCTTTTCCAGATTGCTTTTCCAGGTGGCTGGCTGCGGCCAAATTTCCGACAAACATCGACATTATGGCCGCGCCAGCTGCTGACAGCGCGGCGGTCCAGCTCAAGAAAGCCGGTATTGGCATGAAGATTCGCGTCGCGCTCGTTTCCGCCCTGCTCGCCGTCTCCGGCTGCACGACGCTCGGCAAGGGCCCGGCCGTTACGGTGACGCCGGCCGCGACGCCCCCCAGCGGCGCCAAGGTGGCGACGACGATCATCTCCGCCATGGGCGGCGGCCTCGTCGGCGGTTCTATCGGCGCCGGCCTGAGCGAGACCGAGAAGCGCAGCGCGCTCGAGGCGGAATACAAGGCGCTTGAATACACGGCGAGCGGCCAGAAAGTGGCTTGGAAGAGCGACAGTTCGGCCCATCGCGGCGAAGTGGTCGCCGCCCAGCCCTATCGCGTCGGCTCGCAGGACTGCCGGCAATACACCCATACGGTGTTTACCGGCACCGCCGGCGCCACCGCGCGCGGAACCGCCTGCCGCAATGCCGACGGCAGCTGGACGCCGCTGACGTAGAGCAATTCCAGGAAAAGTGTGAAACGGTTTTCCGTCCGGAATTGCGCAAAAACAAAGACGCCCGGCCGTCGATCCGCCGATACCGGTCCGGCACTAAAGCGCGTCGCGTTCGACCGGCGTCATGCGACGCGCTATAGGTTCTTGTTTTGATGCATGGTCGTTATCGCAAAACCGCTGCACACTTTTGCGCGACATGCATTATCGATCGGAGCGGCCCCGCCAAAGCGTCGCAGCACGCTTGTGTTGGCAGGGCAAGGGTCTCGTTCTATTGGAAGAGCCATGCTGTTTTGGGTCATAGCCGCACTCCTGACGCTGGGCGCAAGCTTGGCGGTGCTGCTGCCGTTGGCCGGCGGATCGAAGAACGCGTCCGCTGCCGGCGATCACGACCTTGAAGTCTATCGCGACCAGCTGGCCGAGCTTGACCGCGATATGGCGCGTGGCCTGATCCGGCCAATGGAGGCCGAAGAGGCACGCGCCGAAATCGCCCGCCGCATCCTTCGCCTGAGCAATGCCGGCCACGCCGACGAGACGGCGACGCAGCCGTCGCGGTCGACAAGGCTGGTGGCGACGGCGGCCGTGCTGCTGGTTCCGCTGGTCAGCTGGGGCCTCTATGGCCAGCTCGGCTCACCCGACCTGCCGTCGCAGCCGCTCAGCGAACGCCTGGCCAAGAACCCCGCCGACAGCTCGGTCGACGAGCTGATAGCCCGCGCCGAGGCGCACCTGGCGGCCAACCCATCCGATGGCCGCGGCTGGGACGTGCTGGCGCCGGTCTATCTGCGCATGCAGCGATACGCCGATGCGGTGACCGCCTATCGCAACGCCATCCGCCTCGACGGCGACAGCGCCGCCCGCCAGGCGGGTCTTGGCGAGGCGATCGCCAATGCGGCCGGCGGCATTGTCTCCGCCGAAGCGCAGGCGGCTTTCGAGGCGGCGTTGAAGCTCGATCCGGCCAATCCGAAGGCCGCGTTCTATCTCGCCATGGGCATGGCACAGGAAGGCCGCATAGCTGAAGCCACGGCGGCCTGGCAAAAGATGCTTGCCGCCTTGCCGCAGGGCTCGCCGTGGCGCGGCGCCGTCGAGCAGGCGCTGGCCGAATCCGCCGCCCGCAGCGTCGCTTCTGAGGCGCCCGCGAAAGGGCCGAGCGCCGAGGATATCGATGCTGCCTCCTCGATGTCGCCGCAGGACCGGCAAGCCATGATCAGCACCATGGTTGCCGGCCTCGACGAAAGGCTTCGGCAAAATCCGCGCGACGAGGAAGGGTGGATGCAGCTCGTTCGTTCCTATGCCGTGCTGGGCAAGACAGATCAGGCGCGTGACGCGCTCAATCGCGGTATCGCCGTCTTTGGCGCGGACAGTGACCAGGCCAGGAAATTCACCGCCTTTGCCGCCTCGCTTGGCGTGACGGCGACGGAGTAGACGATGACGCGCAAGCAGAAACGACTGTCGGTGATCGCAGCGGGGCTGGGGTTTCTCGGTGTTGCCACCGGGCTGACCTTCTATGCGCTTGGCCAGAAGGCCTCCTATTTCTACATGCCGGCCGATCTGGCCACCGCCAGCCTTCAGCCGGGCCAGCGCATCAGGCTCGGCGGTCTCGTCGAAAAAGGCACGGTCGAGCGTGGCCAAGGCGCCACCGTCGCCTTTTCGGTGACCGACAACCAGAAGGACGTCAAGGTCACCTATACCGGCATTCTTCCCGACCTCTTCCGGGAAGGGCAGGGCGTGATCACCGAAGGCTCGTTTGGCCCTGACGGAATCTTTGTCGCCGACAGCGTGCTGGCCAAGCATGACGAGACCTATATGCCCAAGGAAGTGGCCGACGGCCTCAAGGCCAAGGGCGTATGGCAGGAGAGCAAGAGTGACTAGCGGGTGCGGTGACAATGGTTGAAACCGGACATTTCGCCCTGGTCCTGGCGTTTGCGCTGGCCCTGGTGCAGACGATGGTGCCCCTGTTCGGTGCGCGCACCGGCAACCACAAGATGATGGCCGTCGGCGCACCGGCCGCGCTGACCGGCTTTTCCTTGACGGCGCTGTCTTTCATGGCGCTGGCAACCGCCTACGCCGGCTCCGACTTCTCGGTTGAGAGCGTCTGGGAGAACTCGCATTCGCTGCAGCCGCTGATCTACAAGATCACCGGAACCTGGGGCAATCACGAAGGTTCGATGCTGCTCTGGGTGCTGATCCTGACCTTCTTCGGCGCGCTCGTCGCCGTCTTCGGCGGCAATCTTCCGGCGACGCTCCGGGCCAATGTGCTTGCCGTGCAGGGAGCGATCGGCGCCACTTTCTTCCTGTTCATCCTGACGACGTCGAACCCGTTCGTCAGGCTCAATCCGGCGCCTATCGAGGGCCGCGATCTCAACCCGATCCTGCAGGACCTCGGCCTCGCCATCCATCCGCCGCTGCTTTATCTCGGCTATGTCGGTTTCTCGATCTGCTTTTCCTTCTCTGTCGCTGCCCTCATCGAGGGCCGCATTGACGCTTCGTGGGCGCGCTGGGTAAGGCCGTGGACATTGGTTGCCTGGATGTTCCTCACCGGCGGCATCGCCATGGGCTCCTACTGGGCCTATTACGAGCTCGGCTGGGGCGGCTTCTGGTTCTGGGATCCGGTCGAGAACGCATCCTTCATGCCGTGGCTGGCGGGCACGGCGCTGCTGCATTCGGCGATCGTCATGGAAAAGCGCTCGGCGCTGAAGATCTGGACGCTGCTTCTGGCGATCCTGACCTTCTCACTGTCGCTGCTCGGCACCTTCCTGGTGCGCTCCGGCGTGCTGACCTCGGTGCACGCATTCGCCACCGATCCGACGCGAGGCGTGTTCATCCTCTGCATCCTGACGCTGTTCATCGGCGGCTCGCTGGCGCTGTTTGCCTTGCGCGCCTCCCGGCTGACGGCCGGCGGCCTGTTTCACCCGATCTCGCGCGAAGGCGCGCTGGTCCTGAACAATCTGTTCCTGACCACCGCCACCGCCACCGTGCTGGTCGGCACGCTCTACCCGCTCGTGGTCGAAGCCCTGTCTGCCGACAAGATTTCGGTCGGCGCGCCGTTCTTCAACCTGACATTCGGCCCGCTGATGGTGCCGCTCTTGGTCGTCGTGCCGTTCGGGCCGCTCCTCGCCTGGAAGCGCGGTGACATTTTCGCGGTCGCCCAGCGCCTGATGGCGGCTTTCGCGGCGGCGCTGCTCGCCGTGCTGGTGACGGCCCTGTTCATCGATGGCGCTTCGGTGTTGGCGGCACTCGGTGTCGGCCTTGCCTTCTGGCTGATCTGCGGCGCGCTCACCGATCTCGCCGTCAAATCCGGCTTCGGCACCGTCGCGCCCGCCACCATGCTCAGGCGCTTCGCCGGCCTGCCGCGCTCGGTCTTCGGCACAGCGCTTGCGCATCTCGGCCTCGGGCTGACAACGCTCGGCATTGTCGGCACGCTTTGTTTCGGCACCGAAAAAATCCTGTCGATGCATGCCGGCGAGACCGTCGAACTGTCCGGCCACAAGCTGCGCTTCGAGGGGCTCTACCCGGCCCAGGGGCCTAACTACAGTGAGGATCGCGGCCGCTTCACCCTGCTTGGCGCCGACGGCAGCGTCGCAGGCGAGATCACCTCGGCCAAGCGCTCATATCCGGTGCGCCAGATGACCACGACCGAATCCGGCATCAGGACGATCGGCTTCAGCCAGCTCTATCTTTCGCTTGGCGACGAGGGCAGCGATGGCTCTGTGGTCGTTCGTCTGTGGTGGAAGCCGCTGGTGACGCTGATCTGGGGCGGCGGACTGGTGATGATGGCGGGCGCGGCGATGTCGCTGCTCGACCGCCGCCTGCGCGTCGGCGCACCGTCGCGCCGCAAGGCTGCGGCCGGCGTGCCGTCGGCGAGCCTGCAATGAAAAGGGCCACGCTGGCCTCGCTGGTCCTGCTGCTGGCACTGTTGTTCGCCGGCGCCGCGCAGGCCGTCAAGCCGGACGAGGTGCTGGCCGACCCGGCACTCGAGGCGAGGGCGCGCGCATTGTCGGAAGGCCTGCGCTGCATGGTCTGCCAGAACCAGTCGATCGACGAGTCCGATGCCGACCTCGCCCGCGACCTGCGCGTCCTTGTGCGCCAGCGCCTGGTCGCCGGCGATACCGACCGGCAGGTGATGGACTATGTCGTTTCGCGCTACGGCGAATTCGTGCTGCTGAAGCCACGCTTCAATCTGCGCAATGTTTTGCTCTGGGGGACGCCAGTTCTTCTGCTGCTCGTTGGCGGGACATTCATCCTGCTGGCCGCCCGCTCGCGCCGTTCGACGGTGACCGCTGCATTAACTGCCGAGGAACAGGCGGCGCTGGACAAGATGCTCCGCCGCGATTGATCGATACATTACGAAAGTTTCATGTACCGGAAATGGCGCCGTAATGTGCGGCCCTCTATTTCCTTTGTCGAGGATGCCAATCAAGGGGCGTCCCTTGAAAAGAGGATACGATAACCATGAATGTTGCCCCCAATTCATATCTACGCACCCGCAAACGCCTTTTGGCCGCAGCCGCATCCCTGGCCATTGCCGGCGCGATCGGCTTTGGTGCTGTTGCCACCGGGACAGCCCCGGTGCTGGCCGACGCCGTGCGTGTCGAGGCACCGCAGGTCCCGAGCTTCGCCGATGTGGTCGAGCGCGTTTCGCCGGCGGTCGTCAGCGTGCGCGTCAAGGCCAAGATCCAGTCGACGGCCGATGACGGTTCCGGCCAGATGGACGACGAGGACGGTCTAGGCAATCTTCCCGACAACCCGCAGCTGCGCCGGTTCTTCCGCGAATTCCGCGGCTTTGGCGATCAAGGCGGCGATCAGGGCCCGAACGGAATGCGCCGTTTTGGACACCGTGACCGCAACAACGACCAGCCGCGGCCGGTGGCGCAAGGGTCCGGTTTCTTCATCTCCGATGACGGCTATCTCGTCACCAACAACCATGTCGTCGAGGAGGGCACCGCCTTCACCGTGGTGACCAATGACGGCAAGGAACTCGACGCCAAGCTGATCGGCACCGATCCGCGCACCGATCTTGCGGTGCTCAAGGTCGATGACGGCAACAAGTTCACCTATGTCGACTTCGCCGATGATTCCAAGGTTCGCGTCGGCGACTGGGTGGTGGCTGTCGGCAATCCGTTCGGCCTCGGCGGCACGGTTACCGCAGGCATCGTTTCGGCCCGCGGCCGCGACATCGGCGCCGGTCCCTATGACGACTTCATCCAGATCGACGCCTCGGTGAACCGCGGCAATTCGGGTGGCCCGACCTTCAACCTCAACGGCCAGGTTGTCGGCATCAACACCGCGATCTTCTCGCCGTCGGGCGGCAGCGTCGGCATTGCCTTCGACATTCCCGCTTCGACCGCCAAGCAGGTCGTGCAGGATCTGATGAAGAACGGTACAGTCCAGCGCGGCTGGCTCGGTGTCGAAATCCAGCCGGTCACGCCCGAAATCGCCGAGTCGCTTGGCCTTGGGTCCGGCAAGGGCGCGCTCGTTGCCAGCGCGCAGGACAACGGTCCCGGCAAGAAGGCCGGCATCACCGCCGGTGACGTGATCACCCAGGTGGACGGCAAGGACGTTGCTTCGCCGAAGGAACTCGCCCGCCTGATCGGCGCTTACCCGCCCGGCAAATCTGTCGATCTCACGGTGTGGCGCAACGGCAAGAGCGAGGCGGTCAAGGTCGATCTCGGCAAGCTGCCGTCGAGCGACAAGCAGGCCTCGGCCGACCAGCAGCCTGCCCCCGCGCCGAAGACCGACACGCTCGCCGATCTCGGCCTGACCGTCACCAAGTCTGACAATGGCAAGGGCCTTGTGGTGACCGATGTCGACCCCGACAGCGATGCCGCCGATCGCGGCATCCAGCCCGGCGACGTCATCACCTCCGTCAATTCGGCGGAAGTGAACGGCGCCGGCGACGTCGACAAGGCGATGGCCGACGCGGTGAAGTCCGGCCGCAAGGCGGTGCTGATGCAGATCACCCGCGACGACAGCAACCGCTTCGTCGCACTGCCTGTCGCGAAGGGCTGAGCGCATGACCCCGAACACGTATTCCGTTTTCGGAAAGGCTCATGCGCCGATTCAAGGTGCTAGAGCGTCCTTTGCGCGTCCAAGAGGACGCGCGGCGCTCTAGTGGTCGACTTTTCCGGTGCGGCGGTTTTCAACACCCCCGAGCCGCCGCACGGGAAAGCACGGGGCCTGAATACGTTCGTCAGTCATCGTGTTCCGCCCCAGCGGCAGCGGGCCTCCCATCGCCCGCTGCCGCTCGAACATGCCGCTCAAGGCGTGAAGCGGTTTTAGGCTACGACATGCTAAAACAAAGACTTACCGCGTATCCCTGAATCACTTTGTTCGCGATACGCCATGGAGAAGGCCACGATGCATATGCCGGCCACTCAATCTTCCAGCGAAATCGCGTATAACGGTTCTATGAAGATTCTCGTCATAGAAGACGATCGCGAGGCAGCCGACTACCTGCAGAAGGCGTTCGCCGAGGCCGGCCATACCGCCCATGTCGCCGGCGACGGCGAAACCGGCTTCGCGCTCGCCGATTCCGGCGACTATGACGTCATGGTCGTTGATCGCATGATGCCGCGCCGCGACGGCCTGTCCGTCATTGCCGGGCTCAGGTCCCGGGGCAATACGACGCCCGTGCTGATCCTGTCGGCGCTCGGCGAAGTCGACGACCGGGTCACCGGTCTGCGCGCCGGCGGCGACGACTATCTGACCAAACCCTACGCCTTTTCGGAACTGCTCGCCCGCGTCGAGGTGCTGAACCGCCGCGCCAGCGCCAGGGAAGCCGAAACCGTCTACCGGGTCGGTGATCTCGAACTCGACCGGCTGTCGCACTCGGTGCGCCGCGCCGGGCGCGAGATAACGCTGCAGCCGCGCGAGTTCCGCCTGCTGGAATATTTGATGCGCCATGCCGGCCAGGTGGTGACGCGCACCATGCTGCTCGAGAATGTCTGGGACTACCATTTCGATCCGCAGACCAACGTCATCGACGTTCATATCTCGCGGCTGCGGGGCAAGATCGAGAAGGGCTTCGACAAGCCGATCCTGCACACGGTTCGCGGCGCCGGCTACATGCTGAAAAGCGGCTAGAACCCCATGGCTCTTTCCGTGCCGGCCATCATGAAGACGACGGCAGCGCGGCTTTCGGCGCTTTATCTTCTGCTTTTTGCGCTGTGCGCGGTGTTGCTGGTCTTGTACATGACCTCGCTCTCGGCACGCATGCTGACCGCCCAGACGCAGGAGACGATCAACGACGAGGTGCTCGGCCTCGCCCGCGCCTATCAGCGCGGCGGCCTCCCGCTGCTGGTCCGCGTCGTCGAGCAGCGCTCCCGCCAGCCCGGCGCCAATCTCTATCTGATCGCCGATGCCAACGGCCAGATCCTGACCGGCAACGTGCAGAGTCTGGAGCCGGGCGTGATCGAGGCCGAGGGCTGGACCACCGAGCCGTTCTCCTACCGCCGCTTCGGCGAGGGCGAGCTCGAGCGGCAGCGCAACCCGGTCTCCGACCCGAACGAGCCCGCCCAGAGCGAAGTACAGGCCGAAGGCGAGAAGGGCCATAACGCCATTGCCCTGGTGCTGCGCCTGCCCAACCAGATGATCATGCTGGTCGGCCGCGACCTCGGCGAGCCGGAGCGCTTCCGCGCCGTCATTCGCCGCGCTCTGATGCTGGCGCTCGGCATGATGGGCGTCGGCGGGCTGCTGATCTGGTTCTTCGTCGGGCGCGCGGCGCTGAAGCGCATCGACAGCGTGTCGGAGGCGAGCCGCCGCATCATGGGCGGCGATCTTTCCGGCCGGCTGCCGGTCACCGGCGCCGGCGACGAGTTCGACCGGCTGTCGGAAAACCTCAATTCCATGCTGGCCAGGATCGCCACGCTGAACGAGGGCCTGAAGCAGGTCTCCGACAACATCGCCCACGACCTGAAAACGCCGCTCACCAGGCTGCGCAATCGCGCCGAGGCGACGCTTTCCGGCAAGCACAACACCAGCGACTACCGGCAGGCGCTGGAAGGAACGATCGCCGAATCCGATCAGCTGATAAAGACCTTCAACGCCATCCTGATGATCTCGCGACTGGAAGCCGGCTATTCCTCGGAAAGCACCACCAGGGTTGATCTGGCCGCTGCCGTGCACGACGTCGTCGAACTCTACGAGCCGGTAGCGGAGGAGGCGGGCGTGACGCTCGAAACTTCGGTGCAAGGTTCCTTCGCCGTCAACGGCAATCGCGAGCTGATTGGCCAGGCGCTGTCCAACATCGTCGACAACGCGATCAAATATTCGACCGACTCGACCTCCAGGCCTACGGTTCGCGTGACGCTGGAGCGTGTCGGTAGCGAGATCAGACTCGCCGTCTCCGACAACGGCCAGGGCATTCCCGACGATGTCGACCGCGCCAGGGTGACCGAGCGTTTCGTGCGGCTGGAAAAGAGCCGCTCGCAGCCGGGATCCGGCCTTGGCTTGAGTCTCGCCAAGGCGATCATGACATTCCACAATGGACGGCTTGAGCTTCTGCCCGGCAATCCCGGATTGTCGGTCGTCATGAGTTTTCCCGGGCGGGACGATCGCTGATGGTTGCAAGGATAGCAGTGCGACGCCTCGAAACGGACTGGCTGTTGAAGCCGGCGGTAGAGCTCGTTCCACTGGATGCAAGCCGCGCCAGGCAGGAATTGTCGGAGATCGCCGACGCCGCGCGGCAAAAGGAATTGCCGCGACTGGCGAAATTTCTCGCCGGCAAGGGGGTCGTCCAGGATTTCCTCGCCGCCGTGTTCGACCTGTCGCCGTTCCTGCGCGATACCGCGCGCCGCCGGCCACGCATACTCGATGCGCTTTTCGACGGGAGCGTCGAGGCGCGGCTGTCATCGATCGGCGCCGCGGTCGACAAGGCGGCACGCGTAGAGGCCGTCTCCGAAAGCAGCCTGATGATGGAGCTGCGCCAATGTAAGGCGGAGGCGCATTTCCTGATCGCCTTGGCCGATCTCGCCGGCGAGGCCGAGACCTCGCTGACGGTGCGGCGACTGAGCGACCTTGCCGACGCCTGCACGCGTGCGGCTGTCGATTTCCTGCTCCGCGACGCGCATGAGCAAGGCAAGCTCCGATTGCCGGATGCCAAAAATCCGGCGCGACGCTCGGGCTGGATTCTGCTTGGCATGGGCAAGCTCGGCGCGCATGAGCTGAACTTCTCCTCCGACATCGACCTCGTCGTCTTCTTCGACCCCGATGCGCCTGCCGTCGTCGATCCGCTCGATGCCACAGAGCTGTTTTCGCGCCTGACCCGCCGGCTTGTCCGTATCCTCCAGGACCGCACCGAGCACGGTTACGTCTTCCGCACCGATCTCAGGCTTCGTCCCGACCCCGGCTCGACGCCGCTGGCGATCCCGGTCGAGGCGGCGCTGCGCTACTATGAGGCGCGCGGCCAGAACTGGGAGCGCGCCGCCATGATCAAGGCCCGCCCGGTGGCTGGCGATCTTGCCGCCGGCGCCGCGTTCCTGAAGGAACTCCAGCCCTATATCTGGCGCAAATACATGGACTATGCGGCGATTGCCGACGTCCATTCGATCAAGCGCCAGATCCATGCCCACAAAGGCCATGGCGAGGTCGCGGTCAAAGGCCACAATGTCAAGCTCGGTCGCGGCGGCATCCGCGAGATCGAGTTCTTCGTCCAGACCCAGCAGCTTATCGCCGGCGGCCGCTTTCCCGAACTGCGCGGCCGCGAGACCGTGCCGATGCTCGGCGAGCTCGCCGCGCGCGGCTGGATCACCGCCGACGCGCGCGATGCGCTCACCAGGCAATACTGGTTCCTGCGCCGCGTCGAACATGCCATCCAGATGGTTGCCGACCAGCAGACGCATATCCTGCCGGAGGACGAAGAGGGGCTGGAGCGCGTCGCCCGCATGCTGGGCTTTGCCGATGCGGCAGGCTTTGCCGAAACGTTCCGCGCGGCGCTGCACCAGGTCGAGCGCCACTACGCAGCGCTGTTCGAAACCGCGCCGGAGCTTTCGGCCGGCATCGGCAATCTGGTCTTTACCGGGGACGTCGACGATCCCGATACCTTGCAGACCTTGCAGCGGCTCGGCTTCCAGCGGCCGAGCGACATCTGCCGGGTTATCCGCGGCTGGCACTTCGGCCGCTACCGCGTCACCCGGTCGGCGGAGGCGCGCGAGCGGCTGACCGAACTGACGCCGGCGCTGCTGCAAGCCTTCGGTCAGACGCGGCGGGCGGACGAGGCAGTGATCCGCTTCGACGAATTCCTTGCCGGCCTGCCTGCCGGCATCCAGCTGTTTTCGCTGCTGCAGTCGAATCCGGCTTTGCTGAAGCTGATGGCGACTATCATGGGCGCGGCACCGCGGCTGGCCGCCATCATCACGCGCCGGCCGCATGTCTTCGATGGGCTGCTCGATCCGGCGCTGCTGAGCGAACTGCCAAACCGCGCCTATCTGTCGGCGCGCCTTGCCGCCTTCCTCGAAGGCGACAGAGCCTATGAAGACGTGCTCGACCGGCTGCGCATCTTTGCTTCGGAGCAAAAATTCCTGATCGGCGTCAGGCTGCTTGCCGGGTCGATCGACCCGCCGCGCGCCGGCCGCGCTTTTTCCGATCTCGCCGACCTGACCATCGAGGCAGCATTGCAGGCGGTGATGGCGGAATTCGCTTTGCGTCATGGCTATATTGCCGGCGGCCGGGTCGCGCTGCTCGGCATGGGCAAGCTCGGCAGCCGCGAACTGACGGCGGGCTCCGACGTCGACCTCATCCTGCTCTACGATCACGACGCCGATGCGGAGGAGTCCGACGGCGACAAGCCGCTTGCCCCGTCGCATTACTACAGCCGGCTGACACAGCGGCTGATCGCCGCCGTTTCCGCGCCGACCGCCGAGGGCGTGCTCTACGAGCTCGACCTTCGCCTGCGGCCGTCCGGCAACAAGGGGCCGGTGGCCACCCATGTCGACGCCTTCAAGAAGTATCAGCGCCAGGACGCCTGGACATGGGAGCACATGGCGCTGGCGCGCGCCCGCGCGATCGGCGGCGATGCCGAGCTCTGCCGCGAGGTCGAGGGAGAGGTTGCCGCAGTGCTCGCTCTGCCGCGCGATCCAGCCAAGGTGATGGCCGAGGCATCCGAGATGCGCGCCATGGTCGACAAGGAGAAGCCGCCGCGCGATCCCTGGGACATCAAGCTGATCCCGGGCGGCCTCATCGATCTCGAATTCATTGCCCAGGTTGCGCTGATCACCGGAAAGATCGAGGCAGGCCGCAGGGCCACCGGCACGGCTGAGGTCCTGTCGCGCCTGGCGCCGGATTTCGCCAGCGCCCAGGTCAGGCAGGAACTGGTGGATGCCTATTCGCTCTATCTGGCTCTGACCCAGATGATACGGCTTTGCCTCACCGGCGCGTTCGAACGCGACGACGTTCCGCCAGGGCTTTCGGATCTGCTTCTGGCCGTCACCGACCTGCCGGATTTCGGGGTGCTTGAAGCGCATCTCGGGGAGACGTCGCAGAAGGTCAGAAAGGATTTCGACCTTCTGCTTCGTGCGAAAGAACCGTGACGGCAACCAGCCGTACGGGCGAGAGCATTGGGCCCAAAATTGCGACCTGCTTTGGGAGGTTCCGATGTTCAATCAAAGAGATAGAGCGGGGGATTGAAGGTCCGCCGCTCTAGCATCGGGGGTGACGATACAACAGGAGAAGACCATGAGAAAGACAACCAGACTTGCACTCGTTTTCGCAGCCCTGGCCGGCGCCGTCGGCACCGCTGCCTATGCAGACGAGCACTCCGGGGCCGGGCCGCGCGACGGCACGATGATGCGCCTCGGCAAGGTCATGAACGACAATGACGGCACCATCACCTTCGACCAGTTCTCCGACGCCATGAACGCGCGGCTGAAGAAGATGGTCGCCGACAATGGCGGCAAGCTGACCGTGGCACAGCTCGCCGACGCGCTGGAGAAAGCACGCTTCGAGCAGATGGCCAGGCGCATCATCGCCCGTTACGACACCAAGGGCGACGGCACGCTGACCGCGGATGACATCACAACCCGCCAGAAGAAGGTCTTCGCCATGCTCGACCGTGACAATGACGGGAAAATCGAGAAGAACGAACTGCCGAAGGGTCCCGGCGGTCACCGCCAATGGGACGGCGAGGGCAATGATGGCAGTGACGGCATGCAGTGAGAATTGATAACGCTCCGGCGGTGCGAGCCGCCGGAGCGTTATTTTGTCATTCAGGCAGCGGCCCTGACCGCCTGCGGGGCTTTCTTGATCGGGATGCGTACCGAGACGATCGTTCCGACGCTTTCGGTCGAGCGGATCTTCAACGCGCCACCCTGAAGCTCGGCCAGCGAGCGCGAGATGGCGAGGCCGAGGCCGGAGCCGGCATGGCTCTTGGAGAACTGGTTTTGCACCTGTTCGAATGGCCGCCCGAGCTTGCTCAACGCCGCCTTCGGGATGCCGCAGCCATTGTCCTCGATCGTCAGGATCAGCGCGCTGGAAATGCTGCGGGCTCTGACCGAGATGTGGCCGCCTTGCCCGGTGAACTTCACCGCATTGGACAGAAGGTTGATGAGGATCTGCTTGATCGCCCTGCGGTCGGCGAACAGCGTCAGCGAATCGGCGATGCGGGTTTCGACGGTGATCGACTTTTCCGCCGCCTGCAGAGAAACGACGCGAACCGTCTCCCTGATGAGCGGGCAGAGATCGATTTCTTCCTGATCCAGGGCGAACTGGCCGGCCTCGATCTTCGACATGTCGAGGATGTCATTGATCACACCGAGAAGATATTTGCCGCTGCCGTTGATGTCGGTGGCATACTCTTCGTAGCGCGGCGAACCCAGCGGCCCGAACAGCCGCCGTTCCATCAGTTCCGAGAAGCCGATGATCGCGTTGAGCGGGGTGCGCAACTCGTGCGACATGTTGGCCAGGAATTCGGATTTAGCCCGGTTCGCCGCTTCGGCGCGCTCGGTTTCCTTCATGTATTTGCGATTGAGTTCGACGAGCTCACGAGCCCGTTCTTCTTCCGCGCGGCGGGCAAGGCTGAGGTCATGGATTGTCGCCATCAGCCGGCGCTCGCTGTCGACCAGCTTCTCCTGGTGCAGCTTGATCTGGGTGATGTCGGAGCCGACGGAGACGGTACCGCCGTCCCTTGTCCGCAACTCGTTCACCTGCAGCCAGCGGCCGTCGGCAAGCTGGCGCTCGAAGGTCACGCCTCCCTGCGGTCCGTTGGTGTTGGCAAGCCGCCGCTCCGAGGCGAAGGCCAGCATGCGTTCCTCCAGAACGGCGCGCGGAGCGCCCGGCATCACGTCGCGATCCAACAGGCCGTTGTCCTGCTGGTATTTGGAATTGCACATGATCAGGCGCTCGGACGAATCCCACAGCACGAAAGATTCGTTGATGTTTTCGATGGCCGTCCTCAGGCGCAGGTCCGCCGCTTCGGAGCGCAGCGCCAGATGCCGCTGCTCGGTGACGTCGACGGCGATGCCGATCAGCTGGATCTCCGGCGCTTCCGGGTCGATAACGTGTGCTCTTGCGCGCATCCAAACCCATTGCCCGTCGGCATGGCGCATCCGGAACACCTGGTCGATATGGTCGATCTCGCGTGCGACGATCCTGTTGGCGAGTTCGAACAAATCGCCGTCCTCGGGATGAATGATTTCATCGACTTCGCCGAACGACAGCATCGTGTCACAAGGCTCGTAGCCCAGCATGTCGTACATCGAGCGCGACCAGTACATCTTGCCGCGCACCATGTCCCAATCCCACAGGCCGCAGCGGCCGCGCACCAGCGCCATGTCGATGCGCTGGTGGGCTTCGAGATAGATGCGATCGGCGGCCTGGGCGCGCGCCGCCTGGCCGAAATAGGCGTAGAGGATGATGATCAGCACGCCGGCCGTCAGCACGAACAGCGTGACGTTGAGTGAGACCGTCTTGCGCCAGGCGTCAAAAACTGCCTCCTGCGGCACGAACGCTGCCGCGGCACCCCTTCGGCCATTCGCCAGGCTCACTGCCGCGTACCAGTCCTGTCCGCCGATGTTGACCTCCATTACCCCGGCGCGGTCGCCGAACATGAACAGCGGCTGCCCGCCCTGCACGACGCCATCGAGCGATCGCCCCTCCCAGTGCATCGACTGCGGCGATACGGCAATGATCTTGAAGGCGCTATCGGTGATCGCCAGTACGTGGCTTCGGCCCATCGCGCCCTGACGACCGGTGCTCTCCAGCAGGTCCTGGATCGCGCCGGGCGCGGAAATCATGGTCGCGTCGGCGATCGAACTGGCCAGGTGGCCGGCGGCCAGCGCAAGGATCGCCTTGGCGTCGCGCTCGATCTCGTCGCGCTCGTTCATCAGCGACAGAAAGCGCAGTACTGCGATGATCAACAGAAACATGATGATGAGGGCCGGGATCGATCGCCGCAACAGCGGCTCGGCTGCCAGCAGCCGTCGGTAGGCAGGTTCGGCAATGAGCCGCGTATTGCCCGCGAGACCGTCGCTTCGCGCCTCGCGACGCTCAAACGCCGTCCCACCGGGCGCGCCCCACGCGTCCGCCTTCGCCATAAATGGCACTCCCCGATTTTCTGTCCCGCTTGACGATCCGGCAACGCCGCACTTCCGAATCGTCACTAAAGAATCAAAGGTGATTCGCCTTGTCCAGAGGCGCGGCGAAAAAAGATTAAAAATCGACTAAAATAATGGGGTTTTCGGGGGGTCTTCCCTTTTTCCCACAAGGGGACAACGGAGGTCGCTTACGCCAGGGTGCGCTCGACGATGTCTCGCAAATCGGCCGACAGCTTCTCGGTATTGGCGATCGAAAGCAACGCCTCCCTTGCCTTGGCCTGCCGCACCGGTTCGAGCGAGCGCCACGACCTGAGCGCCGTCGCCAGCCTGGCGGCCACCTGCGGGTTGCGTTTTTCGACCTGCAGCACCGTTTCGACGAAAAGCCGGTAGCCTTGGCCGTCGGTGCGATGGAAGCCGGTCTGGTTGGCGCTGGAAAACGTGCCGATGAGTGCCCGTACCCGGTTCGGGTTGGCCATCGAGAACGCAGGGTGGCCTGTCAAGGCGCGCACCGCGTCGACGGTTTGCGGGCCGGGCACGCTGGCCTGGATCTGGAACCATTTGTCCATGACCAGCGGATCGGTTGCATATTTCGCCTCGAAATCCGCCAGCGCCTTGGTCGCCTCCGGTGAGCCATGGTGACGGTGCGCAAGCACGGTCAACGCCGCGGCCCGGTCGGTCATGTTGGTAGCCGATTGGAAGTGCCCGGCAGCGAGTTCCGCACCTCCCGGCAGCAAGGAGAGATAGTCCAGCAGGACATTGCGCAGCGCCCGCCGCCCGGCACTGGCCGCGTCCGGGCTGAACGGACCAGTGTCGGCAAGCCGATCGTAAAATTTGGAGAATATCTCGCGGTTGGCCTCGGCGATTGCAACCGCCAGCGCCTCGCGCGCCGCGAAAATGGCGTCGGGGTCGATGTTCTTGCCGATGTCGCGGGCGATATCGGCCTCGCCGGGCAGCGCCAGCGCCAGTGCCCGATAGGCGGGTTCGAGCGCTTCGTCGCCGGCTGTCTTGCCGGCAAGCCCGGTCAGCCGGGCGCTGAACTCGGGTTGCTTGTGGTCCAGGATCTGGCGGAAGGCTGCAATCAGCGCATCGGTCAAAAGCGAGTTGAACGACTGCCAGCGCGAGAAGGCGTCGCTGTCGTGGCCAGCCAGAAAAAACTGGTCGTCGGGCCGCTGCTCGACCGAAAGTGTCACCGGCGCCGAAAAGCCGCGGTTGAGCGACATGGCTGGACGCTCGGCAATCCCGGAAAACCTGACGACATGGCGGCGTTTGCGGATATGGACGACACCGTCCTCGACGTTCGCCCCTTCGGCGCCGCTGTGGGCTATCGCCTCGCCACCGGCGCCAACCAGGCCGAAGGCAAGCGGAATGTGCATCAGCCGCTTGCGGCTTTCCGACGGCGTTGGCGGCACCGACTGCTCGATTTCGAGCGTGAATTCCCGCGCTGCCGGATTATACGCCGAACTGACGGTCAGGTTCGGCGTACCGGCCTGATGATACCACAGCGAAAACTGCGACAGGTCGCGACCCGAGACGTCTTCGAACACTTTGATGAAGTCTTCAATCGTCGCCGCCTGGCCGTCGTGACGTTCGAAGTAGAGGTCCATGCCGGCGCGGAACGTCTCGGCGCCGAGGATGGTATGGATCATGCGCACGACTTCCGAGCCTTTTTCGTAGACCGTCGCCGTGTAGAAATTGTTGATCTCGCGGTAGCGGCGAGGCCGGACCGGATGCGCCAGCGGCCCTTGGTCCTCGGGAAACTGATGGGCGCGCAGCGTACGAACCTCGGCGATGCGCTTGACGGCGCGCGAGCGCTGATCGGCGGAGAATTCGTGGTCGCGGAAAACCGTCAGGCCTTCCTTCAGGCAAAGCTGGAACCAGTCGCGGCAAGTGATTCTGTTACCTGTCCAATTGTGGAAATACTCATGGGCAATGATGGCCTCGATATTGGCGAAATCGGCGTCGGTCGCGGTTTCCTGGTCGGCCAGCACATATTTGTCGTTGAAGATGTTGAGACCCTTGTTCTCCATTGCGCCCATATTGAAGTCGGACACAGCGACGATGTTGAAGACATCGAGGTCGTATTCGCGGCCGAATGCCTCCTCGTCCCATTTCATCGACCGTTTCAAAGCGTCCATGGCGTAGCCGGCGAGCCTCTCCTTGCCCGGTTCGACATAGATTCCGAGCTCGACCTTGCGGCCAGACAGGGTGACAAAACTGTCCGAGATCTTGCCGAGGTCGCCCGCCACCAGCGCAAACAAATAGGACGGCTTGGGGAAGGGGTCGTGCCAGACCGCATAGTGCCAGCCGCCGGCAAGCTCGCCGCTGCCGGCCGGGTTGCCGTTGGACAAAAGCAGCGGCGCCTCATTGCGCTCAGCTTCGATACGCACCGTATAGACCGACAGGATGTCGGGACGGTCGAGGAAATAAGTGATGCGGCGAAAGCCTTCGGCCTCGCATTGCGTGCAATAGACGTCGCTCGAGCGATAGAGGCCCATCAGCGCTTCGTTCTGCGCCGGCGCCAACACGGTTTCAATTCTTAGCTGGAAGCGCCTTGTCGCAGGGGGGCTGATGATTGTCAGTTGATCGGGCGTGACGAGAAAATCCGCAGGGCTCGGCTCCTGGCCGTCGATGGCAATGCCGCGGAGCGTCAGCCCGTCGCCATCCAGCACCAGTGGCACCGACGCCGCAATCCCGTCGCGGCGTTCGACCGTCAGCACGGCGGTCACATGCGTTGCTTCAGGCGAAAGGCGGAAAGTCAGGCTGGTTTCCGGAATGAGATAATCACTGGGGCGATAGTCTTCGAGCTTGAAGACCTGGCCGGTATCTGTGCGCATTCCTTGATTTTTCCTGTCGATCCGGGAGCGGCGGGCGGGTCCGCTGGTCCAAATAATTTGAAGTCTGCGCTCTTTACACGAAACGTTCCCTCGACAAAACTGCAGCGACGTCTATTTCAGGCGATCATTTCCCAAGCATCATCGCGAGGCTTCCATGACCGTCGTCACGCCGAAATTCGGAACGAGCGCCTCTTTGTCGCGTCGCGAGGATATGGCCTTCATCAAGGGCGCGCGGGAGGCGGGTACGATCGGATCGACGCCTGCCGCGCTCAATGCGGTGACCGACGCGCTCTACCGCACCTACGGCATCAGGCATATCGACATGCCGGCAACGCCGGCGTGCATCTGGGCGGCGATCGAGGAAGCAAAAGGGGCGTGACAGCCAGACCGGACTTGCCAGTGCTTGCAGCTGGCGACCTTGCCGGCGAGCACAGCACGCTGACCGGGATCTTGCTCAAGATCGTATCGGTGGCGGTCTTCGTCGGCATGTCGTCCTGCATCAAGGCGGCAGGCACCGTGCCGGCGGGCCAGATCGTCTTCTTCCGCTCCTTCTTTGCCATTTTTCCGATCATCGCCTTCCTCGCCTTCCAGGGAAAACTCGGAACCGCCTTTTCGACAAAGCGCCCGCTCAACCACATTGCGCGCGGCGTCGTCGGTGTCTGTGCCATGGGGCTCGGCTTCTTCGCGCTGACGCGGCTGCCGCTGCCGGAGGCGATCACACTGAACTACGCGCAGCCGCTGCTGGTCGTGGTGTTCAGTTCGATCTTCCTCGGCGAAGCCATCCGCATCTATCGCTGGAGTGCGGTTGCCGTCGGCCTGGTCGGGGTGCTGATCATCTCGTGGCCGGAACTGACGCTGCTCAGTTCGGGCGCTGCCCTTGGCGATCAGGAGGTGCTTGGCGTCATCGCCGCCCTGATAGCCGCGGCGATCTCGGCCATCGCCATGCTCCTGGTTCGCAACCTCGTCCAGAGCGAGCGGACGGCGACCATCGTGCTGTGGTTTTCGGTAACCGCGAGCGTCATGGCGCTGCTTTCGCTGCCATTCGGCTGGCAGGCGCTGACGCCAGCACAGGCGGGGCTTCTGATTGCCGCGGGTTTTTGCGGCGGGCTTGGCCAGATTCTGATGACCTCGGCCTATCGCCATGCCGAGGCTTCCGTCGTAGCACCTTTCGAATACACTTCGATGATCCTCGGCGTCGTCGTCGGCTATCTGGTCTTTGGCGATATCGCCACGATCAACATGCTGGTCGGCGGCATGATCGTGGTTGCGGCGGGGATTTTCATCATCTGGCGCGAGCGCCAGCTGGGTCTCGAACGCACCCGCACCCGCAAGGCCGTCGCGCCGGAAGGGTGATCAGCCCGCTGCGTCGGTCCGCTCTTTCGCCAGCCGCATCAACACCGCCCGCGTCTGCTCGTCGGCGGGGAAAAAAGATTCGATCGCCAGCTCCGCCAGCGTCACGTCGAGCGGCGTGCCGAACACGGTGATGGTGCTGATGAACGACAGCACCGCGTCGCCATGGGCAAGCTTGAGCGGATGGACAATCGCGTTCGGTTCGACCGGCGCCGGCCGGCTGCTTTTAAGGCCGGACGGATAGGCCCGAAGCTCGCGCTCGAGCTCGACCAGAACCGGATCGGCGGCAGCGTCGTTCTGCCGCTTCAGCCGCTCCAGAAGATGCGTCCGCCATTCCGCAAGGTTGACGATGCGCGGCGCGATGCCGCCGGGATGCAGGCTGAGGCGCAAAACGTTGACCGGCGGCTTCAGCAGGGAGGCGTCGGCGACATTGGCGAGGAACGGGCCGATGGCGGCGTTCGCCGACACCAGGTTCCAATGCCGGTCGACGGCAAGCGCCGGGAACGGCTCGTGCGCCTTGAGCACGGTCTCGACCGCCGCCATCGCCGGTGCCATCGAGGCATCGTCAAGTGGTCGTTCGCTGAAGCTCGGGGCAAAGCCGGCGGCCAGCAGCAGCTGGTTGCGCTGCCTGAGCGGGATCGAAAGCTGCTCCGCCAGATGCAGCACCATGTCACGCGAGGGTGCGGCGCGGCCGCTTTCAACGAAACTCAGATGCCGCTGCGAGATCTCGGCCTCCATGGCGAGGTCGAGCTGGCTCATGCGCCGGCGTGTACGCCATTCGCGAATGAGACTGCCGGCGGAAATCTGGGCTGCTGTCATAACGAGATGACTAGGCCGGCAGTGGGCGCATTTCAATTACCTGCGAGATCATGATGCCGCCCTTCCTTCCTCGCAAGGGGAGGACGGAAGACGCATTCTGCACCGTTACCCAAGTGCCCGCAACTTCGCCTTCACTTCGAGGAAATCCCGCCACGCCAGCTTCTTGTGCGCAGGCGTTCTCAACAAATAGGCCGGATGCAGGGTCGGCATGGCGGGAATGGCGACGCCAGACGGGGTCGTGTGGACGCGCCAGTTGCCGCGCAGCCGCAATATGCCTTCGGAGGTGTTGAGCAGGGTCTTTGCCGACGGGCCGCCGAGATTGACCAGCACCTTCGGATTGACCAGTTCGATCTGCCGCTCGATGAACGGCCGGCAGATCTCGGTCTCGTGCGGCGTCGGCGTGCGGTTGCCCGGCGGCCGCCAGGGAATCACGTTGGCGATGTAGGCAGATGTCCGGTCAAGACCGATCGCGGCCAGCATGCGGTCGAGCAGCCGGCCCGAGCGGCCGACGAACGGCAAGCCCTCTATGTCCTCGTCGCGGCCCGGCGCTTCGCCGACCAGCATCACCGCGGCAGTCGGATTGCCGTCGGCGAACACCAGGTTCTTGGCGGTGAATTTAAGATTGCAGCCGTCGAATGCCGCCATGTGCTGGCGAAGCTCGTCGAGGTTTGCCGCCGATCTCGCCAGTTGCCGCGCCAATGCCGCCTGCGCCTCGTCGGGCACCGTTGACATGGCCGGGGACGTTCGCACTGCCGGTGCCGTATTCGGTCTCTCGCCCATTTCGGCGCGCGACACGCTCGTCGACCGATGAGGCGATGCATTTTCACCGGCCGGCAGAGCGGCCGCCGCAGGCACCCGCTCGGGCGGCCTGGCTTCTGCAAACCTGTTTACCGGCTGTTCTTCAAGCGCCTCGTCGACGCCGGCGCTGGCGTAGAAGGCCAGCAGCTCGGCGAGATCGGCTCGGCTAGTGTGGGGGGCGGCAGTCATGGTCTCACATTCGGCCGCGGAGCTTGAATTTGCAAGTTCAGCTCGACGGTATGCGCGGATCCTGCACCAGATAGAACGTCCAGCGCGGCGTGTAGTCGGTGATCAGGAAATAAAAGCTGGCGGTCTTCAGCGGGTCGATCTTGCCGTTCTTGAACAGCAGGCGATCATACGGTTCGAAATTGCGGTCGAAATCGGCGTAGCTGCTCGACCAGATATTTTCGGGCGTTTTGTTGCGCTGGTCGAACGACAGGCCGTCGCCGAACACGCTCGGCTGGTCGAGGATCTCCTGGAGTTCGAACTGGAACTCGACCCAGGCTTGGCCGCTATTGTTGAGCACGTCGATGCGCATATACATCAGACCATTGGCGAAGTCTCCCGCCTTGCCGAACGGCTGGATCGGCCTTGTCGTGCGAATGGCCAGCGTTACCGGCGTCGCTGAATTCAGCTCTTCGGTGATGACCAGCGGATCCTCTTTCGTGCCGATGCCGGAAGCCCCGGTGATGCGGAAACCGCCGCGCTCGTCGGAAAAGGAATAGGCGCCGGTCGCCCAGACCAGTTGCTGCTCGGCACGGGCATCGAGGGCCGTCAGTGGCAGAAGCGCCAAGAGCGCCGCACGGCAAAACCGGCCGGGCGTGAAAAAAAAGCGCGTCGATGAAAAGCCAGCCGGCCCGAATATGCGCATGGCGGGAAGTATGGCCGATAAGCAAGCCGTCGAACAATTAAAAACATCAGTGCGACATATCTGTGCAAACGGAATAGGATTGAAGATTGATGCTCGTCACCGCGAATCTGTGCGGCAGGACGCGACTTTTTGATGAAATCGGTATTGTCACGTCCGCGCCGGTTTCCCGTCGCTATTTGATGCGCTATGCAGCGCGTGAGCCAGCAAGATGCCGGGAATAGCGAGCCAGTGAGGGATCGATGAGCGATATCGAACGCGAAAGCATGGAATTCGACGTGGTCATCGTCGGCGCCGGCCCGGCCGGCCTCGCCGCCGCGATCCGTCTCAAGCAGGTCAATCCCGAGCTTTCCGTCGTCGTGCTGGAAAAGGGCGGCGAAGTCGGCGCGCACATCCTGTCCGGCGCCGTCGTCGATCCGATCGGCATCGACCGGCTGCTGCCCGGCTGGCGCGAAGAGGAGGGTCATCCCTTCAGGACGCCGGTCACCGACGACCATTTCCTGGTTCTCGGCCCCGCCGGTTCGTTCCGTCTGCCCAATATCCTGATGCCGCCGCTGATGAACAATCACGGCAACTATATCGTCTCGCTCGGCAATGTCTGCCGCTGGCTGGCGACCAAGGCCGAGGCGCTGGGCGTCGAGATCTATCCGGGCTTTGCCGCGGTCGGCCTGCTCTACAACGAGGCCGGTGCGGTCACTGGCGTCGTCACCGGCGACATGGGCGTCGAGAAGGACGGCACGCACGGTCCGGGCTTTGCGCCGGGCATGGCGCTGATGGGCAAATATGTCTTGATCGGCGAGGGCGCGCGCGGCTCGCTGGCCAAGCAACTGATCGCCAAATACCACCTTTCCGACGGTCGTGAGCCCGGAAAATACGGCATCGGCCTCAAGGAACTCTGGCAGATCAAACCGGAAAACCACCGGCCGGGCCTTGTCCAGCATTCCTTCGGCTGGCCGCTCGATTTGAAGACCGGCGGCGGCTCCTTCCTCTACCATCTCGAGGACAACCAGGTGGCAGTCGGCTTCGTCGTTCACCTGAACTACAAGAATCCCTATCTGTCGCCCTTTGACGAGTTTCAGCGCTTCAAGACCCATCCGGCGATCCGCGGCACCTTCGAGGGTGCCAAGCGGCTGGGCTATGGTGCCCGCGCCATCACCGAAGGCGGCTGGCAATCGGTGCCGAAACTGTCCTTCCCTGGCGGTGCGCTGATCGGCTGCGCAGCCGGCTTCGTCAACGTGCCGCGCATCAAGGGCTCGCACAATGCCGTGCTCTCCGGAATGCTGGCGGCCGAGCATGTCTGTGATGCGATAGCCGCCGGCCGCACCAATGACGAGCTGGCCTCCTACGAGGCCGCCTGGCGCGCCACCGATATCGGCAAGGACCTGAAGAAAGTGCGCAATGTCAAGCCGCTATGGTCGCGCTTCGGCACCATTGTCGGCGTCGGCCTTGGCGGCCTCGACATGTGGCTGAACACGCTGTTCGGCTTCTCGCCCTTCGGCACGATGAAGCACGGCAGGGCCGACTATGCGACGCTGGAACCGGCCGCCGCGCACCAGAAGATCGCCTACCCGAAGCCGGACGGGGTGCTGACCTTCGACCGGCTGTCGTCGGTGTTCCTGTCCAACACCAACCACGAGGAGAACGAGCCGGTGCATCTGCTCGTCGCCGACATGGACCTGCAGAAGCGCTCTGAGCATGACGTCTATGCGGGACCCTCGACGCGTTACTGCCCGGCCAGCGTCTACGAATGGGTCGACAAGGATGGCAATGCCGCCGCCGATCCTGCGGCCAAGGATGTGCGCTTCGTCATCAACGCGCAGAACTGCGTGCACTGCAAGACTTGCGATATCAAGGATCCGAACCAGAACATAAATTGGGTGCCGCCACAGGGCGGCGAGGGCCCGGTCTACCAGAACATGTAAGTCACAAGGTTTGCTCCGGACTAGACAAGATGAGGAGCAGCGCAACCGTAGGATTGTTGAATAAACCGCCTGCCTGTGTTTCCTTTCTGCGGCGACAGGGAGGAAGGAAAAATGCGCCTGGCAGTTCTGACGAGCGTTGTGGCGATCGGGGCATTGTGCGCCCCTGCAGCCTTGGCCGGCACTAAGGTGCTGGTCAAGACACGAACTTACAGCATTGCCGGAACCACCGGCGCGGCCCTGATCGAGGCCATGGATCGCAGTGGGCCGAAGCACGGCTTCATGACCCACGCCATCGCGCAGACCGGCTACAGCGTCGATGATTGGACCTTCGACGCCCATCGGGAAAACGGCGTCTGCCGCCTGCGCCAGGCCAACGGGACGCTCAATCTCTTCTACACCTATCCCAAACTAGTCTCAGCCACGTCGCCTGCGCTGCAGAAGCGCTGGAAGCGGTTCTTCGCTGGCGTCCGCGCCCATGAAGAGACCCATGGCCGCATCGCCAGACAGATGATGCGGGCCACCGAAAAGTCGCTTCGAGGGCTGACAGTCGGTGATGACCCGCACTGTTTCGAGGCACGTCGCGAGGCAAAGCGCCGGATCAATGCCATCTATGCCGAATACGAGGCAAAGCAGATCGCCTTCGATGCGCACGAGCATCGCGACGGCGGCCCTGTCGAGCACCTCATCCGCGCTTTTGTGGGCCAGTAATAAGCCAGGTCGAGATTGGACTGCGGATTTTCAGCTTCGCGTCCCGCCAGGCAGCGCTGCAAGCGCGGTCGCCGTCTGGTGCTCGTCGAGCGGCTTTTGTTCATCCGACCGTAGCGAAAACTCCACCAGCATCGGCAGATGGTCTGAGCCGGTGTCCTCAAGGGTCGACGCCGAATGGATAACAATGGCGCCCTTGCTGAAGACCTGGTCGATCGGCAGTCCGGCGAAGCGCAGGAAATCCGGCAGCCTTCTGTAGAGCCAGGTCGGCCCGACCGACGGCATTACAGTCAGCTTGCCAAGCGATGCGACGCGCCGGACGGCGGCGCTCCATGGCGCTGCGTTGCAGTCGCCTGCCAGGATTGACGTCTCGCCAAGCGAGGCGATTTCGCCAGACAACCCTCCAATCTGCCGTGATTGGTTGTGCGGCCATGGCCAGGTGAGGTGGATGGCGGCGACATCGACGTCGGTTCCGCCGAAATCGACCGTGGCGATCGCCATCGCGCCGCGGCTGTCGCAGTGCGGCTCCGTGCCTATGGCAAACGGTCGTCTGGACAGCAGCGCAACGCCGAACACGCCATTGGGATATGGGCAGAGGATCCGGTAGGGATAGCCGCCGGATAGCAGCCCAAGCTTTGCCTTCCACGTTTCGGACACCTCGTCGAGGGTGATAACATCAGGCTGGGTCCGGCCGATCAGCGACAGCACCTTCTCAGGCGTTGGATTGTTGAACCTGAGGTTCATCTGCAGCAGGCGGTAGACTGGCTCGTCACCGAGTTTGGCTTCGTAGGCGGCCTGCACCTGCCATAGCCGCGAAAGCGGCAAGGCATTCTGCGTGGTGGCAAAGGAGGCTATCGCAAACAGCAATGCGACCGCGGCCTGCAGGCGAAACGAGGTGGCGAGCAGCGGCAGCGCGCAAAGCGCCATCAGCACCGAAAAATGGACGCGGAAATGAGCAAAGGAATCGAGGGCCGGATGCAGCGATCCGAAGAACCCGGCCACCAGCGCGGCCGAGAGTGCAAGCATTGCGACGAATGCCAGCGCAACCGTCATGTCCCGAACACGTGCCATCGCTTTGTCTATCGGCAGAAGTGCGGCTCAATCAAGATGACGAAATGTCCTGACCTGGACCGACACATGCGATTCGGCATTTACTGGAAGGCAGTTTCCGAAAAGCTCCTGAGTTTGCGCGAATGCAGTCGGTCCATCGGCATTTCAGCCAGCTTCTCCATCGCCCTGATGCCGATGGTCAGGTGCTGCGCTACTTGCCGCTTGTAGAACTCGGTCGCCATGCCCGGCAACTTCAATTCGCCATGCAGCGGCTTGTCGGATACGCAAAGCAGCGTGCCATAGGGCACCCGGAAGCGGAAGCCGTTGGCGGCGATCGTCGCCGATTCCATGTCGAGCGCGATCGCCCGCGACTGCGACAGCCGCTGGACCGGCCCGCGCTGGTCGCGCAGCTCCCAATTGCGGTTGTCGATAGTGGCGACGGTGCCAGTGCGCATGATGCGCTTGAGATCATATCCGGAAAGCCCGGTGACCTCGGCGACCGCTTCCTGCAGAGCTACCTGGATTTCGGCTAGCGGCGGGATCGGCACCCAGACCGGAAGATCGTCGTCGAGGACATGGTCTTCTCGTACATAGGCATGGGCCAGCACATAATCCCCGAGCGCCTGCGTGTTGCGCAGGCCGGCGCAATGGCCGAGCATCACCCAGGCATGCGGCCGGAGCACCGCGATATGGTCGGTGATCGTCTTGGCGTTGGAAGGCCCAACGCCGATATTGACCATGGTGATGCCGCCATGATTCGGCTTCTTCAGATGATAGGCCGGCATCTGCGGCAGGCGAGGCGGCGCGGCACCCTCACCGGGCGCGCCGTCCCCTGCTTTGGTCACGATGTTGCCCGGCTCGACGAACTCGACATATCCATCACCGCCATTGGCCATCAATTCGCGTGCACGGGCGACGAATTCGTCAATATAGAATTGGTAGTTGGTGAACAGCACGAAGTTCTGGAAATGCTGGGGGCTGGTCGCCGTATAGTGCGACATCCGGTGCAGCGAATAATCGATGCGTTGCGCGGTGAACGGCGCCAGCGGCCGTGCCTCGCCCAATGCCACTTCGAACGTGCCGTTGGCGATCTGGTCGTCGGTGCCGTCGAGATCCGGCACGTCGAACAGGTCACGGATCGGCCGTTTGATGCGTTCGGCAGCAGCGCCGTCGACATGGGTGCCTTCGAGGAAGGCGAAATGCAGCGGGATGGGAGTGGTCGATTCCGAAACCGTGACGGGAACGCCGTGGTTGCGCATGATTAGCCGAAGCTGTTCGGTGAGGTAGCTTTCGAAAAGAGCAGGCTGGGTGACGGTGGTTGAGAAATGCCCCGGCGTCGGCATGTGGCCATAGGCCTGCCGCGAGTCGATTTGCGTGAAGGAACTCGTGGTGACGCCGATCTCCGGATAGAAAGCGCGGTAGCGTTTGTTGTTGTCGCCGCCCGCGGCGAGCGCGGCAAACGAATCGCGCAGGAACTTGGTGTTGCGGTCGTAAAGCACCTGTAGGGCGGCGACGGCCTTCTTGGCGTCGTTGAAGCTCTGCCGGCCAAACGGCTCCGGCGTGACCACCGATTCAATGGCTTGGGGATAGATTCGCTTTTCCATGACCCAATATAGAGAGTTGGACGCGCGGTTGGGAGGGGGTAAGGCGGCCTCAATACGCGCTGTCGGCGTTTTTTCGGTCTGCTAAGCGCGCTGAAGGCTAACCAGCAGCACAAAGCCGAGGCCTGACTTCCTCAACGCAGGCGCCTCGATCGTCGAGCCGGCATTGGTGCGCATCGTCGGCACCGCCAGTACCGGTACCGAAAGAACAGTCAGGATGAGCGCCGCGCGCGGCAGCAGCCGAAGCGTCTTGAGGGTGTTGGCGGCGAGGCGGTTCATTGGCGTTTTGCTTTTCTCTAAAGGTTCAGCTCTTTGTCGTTTCAGTGGCGAAGCTGGTTCGGGCAACCGAGCCGGCAGGAAATGGCGACGTCCCAGGCGCGGGCCGGGCGGCCGGCTTCGGCGACAAGGACGGCGAACAACATGCCGAACAGGCTCATCAGCAGGCAGACGATGGTGAAGCGGCGGGCAAGCATTGCGCGGTGTCTCCTTCAACACGCATGACAATGCCTTGCCCAGCGTGAACCGGCTCTGATCCCGGCGTTCATCTGGGGTTCAAAAATGGTTGATGATCTCTGAGAGGGTCCGCCTTGAGTGCAGCGACCCATGGCGACGCCATGGCTGCGAGACCGATAACATGAAAACGGGGCCGACTGGCCCCGCTCAACCCGGCAGGAAGGGCACGATCAGAGCTTGTGCCAGGTCTGGCTCTTGCAGATCAGCCCGCCGAGCACGCAGCCGCTCATCTTGAGCGAACTGCCGGAAAGCGAAGCCTTGCCCGAATAGGTCTTGTCGGTTTCCGGGTCGGTTATGGTGCCGGCATATTTGTTGTCGCCGGCAACCTTCAGTGAACCGATGTTCTTGCCGGCAAATTTGCCGGATTTGAGCGTAATCGAAAATGCCCCGCCGCCACCCGAAATGGCGGCAGTCGATCCGGCTTGCGTTTTCCAATTGCCTTCGATCGGATCGGCCCACGCCGCGCCGGTCATCATTATTGCGGCCGCGAGGGCCAGGCTCACTTGTCGAAACATGTCTTTCCTCCCTCAGGTAAGTCCAATCGGGCTCCGTCCCGGGTGTCTGCCCCTTACGCAAACGTAAGCTAGTCCAGCTCCCGGAAAAACAAAAGCGGTGCCGCGACGGAAGGGTTGCGGGTTTTTGCCCGCTCCCGATCGGCCGCGCCGGCGAAAAATGAAACGGGCCGCACACGTCTTTGTCTTCTGTGGTTAGCGGAGTCTTGATCCGCGCCTCGCAAGTTTTCTTCAAATCTTGTGCAAACCGGCGCGATTGCTGGATTTGTATCCTTAACGAATTTTCGCGTTTACCTCTTGTTTTAGCTTTGTTTTCCTCAAATTAAGCACGCCATTTAACGACGGATTTAAGCCTCCGGGGCATTCTCGAAAGCATCGAAAGAGCGGCCGCCCCCGACGGTAATCAAGGACACCGAGGGACATACGGAGACAGCTCTCGGGAGCCAGAACAGGGGATTTGAAATGGCACGTTTTGAAATGCTTGAAGCCGGCTTCGGCGCCATGGGGGCAACCGCCCAGGCCGATATTCTTTTCGAGTTGGGCATGATGTATGCGACTGGTCGCGATTGCGAGACCGACGTCGTCGCCGCCCACAAATGGTTCAACATCGCCGCGATCAAGGGTTCGGCCCGCGCCGCGGAACTGCGCTCCGAATTGTCTGCCGCCATGTCGAAGGTCGAGATCGCCAAGGCGCTGCGCGAAGCTCGCGAATGGATGACGATGCACTGAATTCGCCGGCATCGACCTCACAAGGGGTACTGACCTCACGACAGGGACGCTTCGGGTCAAGGCCGCGCAGAGGGCCGGGCCCGAAAAATCAAGGCCGCGCAAGACGGCCGGGCCAACAAGATCAAGAACACGGCGGACGAGCCGCGCCATAAACCGTACAAACAGGGAAGGCGAGCGGATCCTGGTGGGGATACCTCGGGAACTCGATGAGAAAAGCTGCGACCGGCCGGAACAAGGCTGGCGCGGCTTTGTCTTTGGAACAGCGCATTACAGGCCCAATCGAGCGCCGACGATGCGTCTAGACAGCTCCGGTGAAGGATGAAATTCTCCCGCCATTCTGGAAGAGGCGCGGCCGGGATGGTCGCGCGAGAGTGGAGGAGTTGTGTCACCATGAAGAAATTCAGTATTTTCAGCGCAGCCATATTTGGCCTGATGATGACCGCGCCGGTCGCCTTCGCCGATGACATCACCTTTTCGGTGGTCGGACCGATGACCGGTCAGCTTGCCAACATCGGCGATCAGTTTAAGCAAGGCGCGCAAGCCGCCGCCGACGCGATCAACGCGGCGGGCGGCGTCGACGGCCGCCAGATCAAGCTCGACATCGAGGATGACCAGTGCGATCCGAAGCAGGCGGTTTCGGTCGCCAACCGCATCATCGCCAACGGTGTCAAGTTCATCGATGGCCACGCCTGCTCGGGCTCCAGCATCCCGGCCTCCGCTGTCTACGCCGAAGCCGGTGCGCTGATGATGAGTCCGGCTTCCTCGAACCCGGTGTTGACCGATGCAGCGGCGAAAGCCGGCTGGCCGACGATCATGCGCCTCTACACGCGCGACGATGCGCAGGGCGCTTTCATCGGTCCCTGGATCGCCAAGAAATATGCCGGCAAGAAAGTCGTCATCCTGCACGACAAGAGCGCCTATGGGCAGGGCGTGGCCGATGCCGTGAAGGCAACGATGAACCAGAACGGTCTCAATGAAATCCTCTACGAGGGCATCAACGCTGGCGAGAAGGACTATTCCGCTCTTGTTACCAAGCTCAAGGAGCTGAAAGCCGACGTCGTCTATTTCGGCGGCTATCACCCCGAAGCCGGCCTGATCCTGCGCCAGTCGGCGGAGCAGAACCTCAAGTTCCAGTTGATCATGCCGGACTCGATCGCTTCGCCGGAATTCTGGCAGGTTGCCGGTCCGGCCGGCGAAGGCACCATGTTCGTCTTCCCATCGAATCCGCAGGCGAAGCCCGAAGCCAAGGAGGCCATCGCCAAGATCAAGGCCGGCGGCTTCGTGCCTGAGGGCTTCACGCTGTTTTCCTATGCGGTGATCCAGGCCTTCGCCGAAGGCATCAAACGCGCCGGCAGCGACGATCCGGCAAAAGTCGCCGAAGCGTTAAAGAACGGCCAGCCGATCAGCACGGTTGTCGGCTCGGTCACCTTCGACGAGAAGGGCGACCTCAAGAACGCGAGCTACGACATCAACCAGTGGCATGACGGCAAATACGCGCCGATCCAACCGTGATGGCCGCGGCGCCGCAAGACGCGCTGCTGTAATCGAACATGGCCGGGGGTCAAACCCGGCCACATTTTTTTTGGCGACGCCTTTGTCACGCGTTCGAGATCACTTCGTGGATAGGGAAACAGCAGTCAACTGAGGTTCCTCGACAAAGCGAACCAGCACGGTGCCGTCGGTTACCTGCGCGCCTTCGGCAGCAATCTCGGCGATAACCCCGTCATGGGGCGCGGCAATGGTGTGCTCCATCTTCATCGCCTCCAGGATCAGCAGCGGCTGGCCCTTGATCACGGACTCGCCTTTGCCTGCACGCACCAATTTGACCAGGCCGGGCATTGGAGCGCGCAGGCTGACGGAAGCGGCGGCGGCTTCGTCGGCTCGGGCCAGCGGATCCGGCACGGCAAAACCGTAGCCGATGGCGCCATCGAAGACCGTGACGTGGCCCGGCCAGCGGGCGAGGCGAGGCGCCGCGCGGAGATCCCGCGAATTGACGCTGTCATAGGGCGCATCCAGCGCCACCTCGAACCGCCCGTCCGGCCGCACCGACACGCGCGCGCCGATCTCCTGCTCGCCAAACTTCAGCAGGGTGCTCCGCGCTACAGCGTGGAAATGCGCATAGCCGGCCAGTGACGACCAGGGATCGTCCGAGGACGGCAAGTCGCGCGCACCGGACGCGGCAAGTGCCGCGGCGGCAATCGTCTCACCGCTCGGCGGCGGAACCGCCGTCAACGCCTGCTGGTGCCTGGCGATCAGGCCGGTATCGACATCGCCCGCCGCAAAATCCGCATCAGCGGCCAGCGCGGCAAGAAAGCCAGTGTTGACCGTCGAGCCGGCGATTTCGGTCTGCGACAGTGCCGTGCCAAGCGCGATGAGCGCCGTCCGTCTGTCCTTGCCATGAACGATCAGCTTGGCGATCATCGGATCGTAGAACGGCGAAATCGCATCGCCAGCGCGTACACCGGTTTCGACGCGCATGGTCGCACCCTCCGGTGCCGGCTGCGGAAATTTCAAATGGTGCAAGGTGCCGGTCGCCGGCAAAAACCCTCTTGCCGCGTCCTCGGCATAGATGCGCGCCTCGAAGGCGTGGCCGGAGAGCGCGATCTCGCTCTGCGTCTTCGGCAGTTTTTCGCCGGCGGCTACCCGCAACTGCCACTCGACCAGGTCGATGCCGGTAACCATTTCGGTGACGGGGTGCTCGACCTGCAGACGGGTGTTCATTTCCATGAACCAGAAACGGTCGGCCTTCAGACCTTGCGAGGCATCGACGATGAACTCGATGGTACCGGCGCCGGAATAGTGGATTGCCTTGGCGGCTTTCACCGCCGCCTCCGTCATCGCCTTGCGCAGTGCCGGCGTCATGCCGGGGGCAGGCGCCTCCTCGATCACCTTCTGGTGGCGGCGCTGCGCCGAGCAGTCGCGTTCGTGAAGATGCACGGCGTTGCCGAAATTGTCACCAAACACCTGCACTTCGATGTGGCGCGGCTTGTCGACATATTTTTCCACCAAGACGCGGTCGTCACCGAACGCGGCTTTCGCCTCGCGCCGCGCGCCCGACAGTGCTTCCGAAAAATCATCGGGATGCTCGACGCGCCGCATGCCTTTGCCGCCGCCGCCGGCGCGCGCCTTGATCAGTACGGGGTAGCCTATCTCGCGCGCCTTGGAGGCGAGCAACACGATCTCCTGCGCTTCGCCGTGATAGCCCGGAACGACAGGCACGCCGGCCTTTTCCATCAGCCGCTTGGCCGCGTCCTTCAGTCCCATGGCACGGATCGAGGCCGCCGACGGCCCAATGAAGATCAGCCCCGCCGCGACCACCTGGTCGACGAAATCGGGGTTTTCCGAAAGAAAGCCGTAGCCCGGATGGATGGCCTCGGCACCTGTGGCCAAGGCCGCCGCGATGATCTTGTCGCCGCGCAGATAGCTTTCGTTGGCGGGAGAGGCGCCGATATGCACCGCTTCGTCGGCCATTTCGACATGCAGGGCGTGAGCGTCGGCGTCGGAATACACGGCGATGCTGCGCACACCCATCCTGCGTGCCGAGCGGATCACCCGGCAGGCGATCTCGCCACGGTTGGCGATCAGGATCTTGGCGAACATCGGGCCTCCACAGGCAGAGCTGCCGCCAACGGCGCGAATTCTCGTCACGCGAACTGCGGCAATGCCCTGCTTTGTAGTCTGGCGGTCAAAGGGTAGGCAAGCGAGGCCTGCCTACTTTGAGGCCGCGATTTCGCAAGCTCCCCCGGTCGTGACCCTGTAACGGTCGCGGGTGACCTGGCAGGATTTCATCGCCATATCCTCGGCAGCCTTTTGCGAGGGCGCATTCAAGCGCGAGCCGCACAGGATGTACAACGAACGCACCCGGGAATACGGAGTGGTCGCATAAGCTGAATGGCCGCTGGCCGCCACATAGGCCTTATATGCCTTGGTGCATGGCCGATCCGCGGTCGCCGGAAAATACGGGTAGAAGCGGACGTCGCCCTTGCTTCCAGCCAGCGATTCCGCCGCGCCGACATTGGGGCTCGAGATTAGAAGCAACCCGGTTATTAGCGAGAAGACTGCTTGTTTGACGCTTATAGATTTCATTTTTCCCACCCATTGAATATGTCGAAGGCCGACGAGTGTCGGTCTATTTGGAGGCAGCTATGGCGCAGGCCCCTGCAGTCGTGACCTTGTACTTGCTGCGCGCGGACTGGCAGGATTTCAACGCCAGCGCCTCCGCAGCCTTCTGGGATGTTGCATTCAGATAAGCACCGCAAATAGTGAATTCGGTTGCCCAGTTGAATGGCGTCATCGCATAGGCCGAGTGACCGCCAGCCGCCACATAGTCCTTGTAATTCTTGCCGCAGCCTCCGATTGTACCCGGTGCAAAATAGACCGGAAAGCGGCTGTCGCCCTTGCTTCCCGCCAGCGATTCGGCGGCGCCGACATTCGGTGCAGAGGCCACAAGCAGTGCAAGTACCGACATGGTTGCTCGCTTGATTGATAAAGATTTCATTGCCAAACCCATTTGAACCCCAAACACTGAAATATATTCGCCTACTTGGAGGCAGCGATTTCGCAGCCGCCGCCTGTTGTAACTCTGTAACTGTTGCGGGCGGCCTGACAGGATTTCAACGCCAATTCTTCGGCAGCTTGCTGTGACGGTGCATTCAAGCGCGAGCCGCAGATGATGTACAGAAAACGCACCCGGGAATACGGAGTGGTTGCATAGGCTGAATGGCCGCCGGCCGCTACATAGGCCTTGTAGGCCCTGGTACACGGATCCTTCGGGCTCTGCGGCAAATAGGGATAGAAACGGGTCTCGCCCTTGCTTCCCGCCAGCGACTGCGCTGCGCCGATGCCAGGGGTCACTAATATAAGCAACCCTGCAAGTAAATGCACAGTTGTTCTCTGAAAAACGCGCCGCCTCATCTTCGCCCAATCCCCATTGGTATTTGCGATGATCAATAGCCGTGATTCTTTCGTCTGGCCAGATCGAGAAGCAAAAAATAGTCTGGAGATGTGGTGGGTTGTCTCCCGCGCAGGGTCACACCCTGCCGAGTGCAGCGACGACCCGCTGATACAATTCGGCCGTCGGCTCGTCGAAGCAGCAGAAAATGACGGTTTCCGGAGCGATGTTCTGGCCGATGAAGGCGCTCACGGTCCCGACAGCAATTTGCGTCGCCTGATCCTTCGGATAGCGGTAGGCCCCGGTCGAGATCGCAGGAAACGCCACCGTCCGGCAGTCCTTTGCGGCGGCGATTTCGAGCGACCGGCGATAGCAGGAGGCGAGCAGTTCGGCTTCTCCTTTGCTGCCACCTTGCCAGACCGGCCCGACCGTATGAATGACGTAGCGCGCGGGCAGCCTGTAGCCCTTGGTGATTTTTACGTCTCCGACCTTGCAGCCATGCAAGGTCCGGCATTCTGCCACAAGCTCGGGGCCGGCCGCGCGGTGGATAGCGCCGTCGACGCCGCCGCCTCCGAGAAGAGAGGTATTGGCGGCGTTGACGATGGCATCGACCGCCAGCTTCGTGATGTCGCCGGTTTGAATGCGAATCCTCTGGCCGATTTCGCTCATCTCACATCCTGAACACGCCGAATTTTGTCTCCTCGATCTCGGCGTTGAGCGCGGCCGAAAGGCTGAGCGCCAGCACCTCGCGGGTCTTGGCCGGGTCGATGATGCCGTCGTCCCAGAGCCTTGCCGACGAATAGAGCGGGTGTCCCTCGTGCTCGTACTTCATCAGGATCGGCTTCTTGAATTTCGCTTCCTCCTCAGCGCTCCATTCCCCGCCCTTGCGCTCGATGCCTTCGCGCTTGACCACGGCCAGCACCGTTGCCGCCTGCTCGCCGCCCATCACCGAAATGCGGGCATTCGGCCACATCCACAGGAAGCGTGGCGAATAGGCGCGTCCGCACATGCCGTAATTGCCGGCACCGAACGAGCCGCCGATGATCACGGTCACCTTCGGCACCTTGGCCGTTGCGACCGCCATGACCAGCTTGGCGCCGTCCTTGGCGATGCCGCCGGCCTCGTATTTTCGCCCGACCATGAAGCCGGTGATGTTCTGCAGGAAAATCAGCGGGATCCTGCGCTGGCAGCACAGCTCGATGAAATGCGCGCCCTTTAGCGCGCTTTCCGAAAACAGCACGCCATTGTTGGCGACGATGCCGACCGGCATGCCGCTGAGATGGGCAAAACCGGTGACAAGCGTGGTGCCATAATTCTGCTTGAACTCATCGAACTCGGAGCCGTCGACGGTGCGGGCGATCACCTCGCGCACGTCGTAGGGCTGGCGCAGATCCGTCGGAACGATGCCGTAGAGTTCATGTGGATCGTGAAGCGGTGGAATCGATTTCTGTAAGGCAAGGCTTACATTCTTGTTCCGATTCAGGTTTTTGACGATACGCCGGCATATGGCCAGCGCATGCTCGTCGTCGAGCGCATAGTGGTCGGCAACGCCGGAAAGCCTTGTGTGCACGTCGGCGCCACCGAGGTCCTCGGCGGTGACGTCCTCGCCGGTGGCCGCCTTCACCAGCGGCGGCCCGCCGAGAAAGATGGTTGCCTGGTTGCGCACCATGATTGTCTCGTCCGACATCGCAGGCACATAGGCGCCGCCGGCCGTGCACGAACCCATGACGCAGGCGATCTGCGGAATGCCGGCGGCCGACATGTTGGCCTGGTTGTAGAAGATGCGGCCGAAATGATCGCGGTCGGGAAACACCTCGTCCTGGTTGGGCAGATTGGCGCCGCCGCTGTCGACCAGATAGACGCAAGGCAGATTGTTCTGCAATGCGATCTCCTGTGCACGCAGATGCTTCTTCACCGTCAGTGGATAATAGGTTCCGCCCTTCACCGTGGCGTCATTGACGACGACCATCACTTCGGTGCCTTCGACGCGGCCGATGCCGGCGATGAGGCCGGCCGAAGGGATGTCCTCGCCATACATCGACCATGCCGCGAACTGGCCGATTTCGAGGAAGGGCGAGCCTGTATCGAGCAATTGGGCTAGGCGTTGCCGCGGCAGGAGCTTGCCGCGGGAGACGTGCCGCTCACGCGCCTCTTCCGAGCCACCGCGCTCGATGGCGGCGGCTTTTTCAGCAATATCGGCGACTAGCGCCCGCATGCGCTCGGCATTGCCGCGGAAGGCATCGGAGGCGGACGACATCTGAGAGGTGAGGGGGGCCATGGCGCTACCGGATCAGCTCGATCTTGCAGCCGACATCGAGGTCGCCCCAATCGCGATCAGCGGTGACGGCAATGGCATTCTCGCGAATTGCCAGCGCCAGGCAAGCCCGATCGCCCAGCGACAAGCCGCGATGCCGCGTCAATTGGCGAAGCTGCCCGGCGGCGATGCCCATCGCGTCGTCGAAAACGGCGATCGGCATGCCGAGACTGGCGAGGTCGTCCGCGGCCTGTTCCATGCTGCGTCCCTTGTCGATCAGCTTGGCGATGATTTCGGCCGCATTGACCGAACTGCATTGTGCGTCCAGCGCGAACCCCAAAGCATTGTCGGTGCCTTGCTCGTTGAGCAGGATTGCGAGCGCCGCCGAACTGTCCATGACGTAGGGCTTCATTTCGTCCGCTTTCCCGTTGTCCCGTCGGCGTGAAGCCGGTCGAGACGCTTGTCGCTTCGACGCTGCTCTTCCCGTCGCTCTTTCAGAAATTCGTCGACGACGCTTTCACCGGGCTGTTTCAACGCCGACAATTCGGCCTGGACGCGTCGCAGATTCTGCAGCCACGATCTTACCCGCAGCTCGCCGTTTTCGACATGCAGGATCATGTCCTCGCCAGGCTTCACGCCCATCTCCTCGCGCATCGCGGCAGGAATGACGAAGCGCCCGCCCTCGCCAAGCTTGACACGCTCGCGTTTCGCCGGAGCACGAAGCTGTGGTTGGCGAGCGCCGGCATCGAACCGTGCTTGCGGATCTTCGTCAAATCCCGACTTTCCCGTTTTGCCAGCCATGGTCCGTCTCGCCTGTGTTATGGCACATATTCCGAAGTGTGCCACATTGTGCGGCTTCTGGCAAAATCTCAAAAAGACGCCATCAGGCGCCCTCCACCATGATTTCCCGCCCGATCAGCCAGCGACGGATTTCGCTAGTGCCGGCGCCGATCTCATAAAGCTTGGCGTCGCGCAAAAGCCGGCCGGTCGGGTAATCGTTGATGTAGCCGTTGCCGCCCAAAAGCTGGATCGCGTCGAGCGCCATCAGCGTCGCCTTTTCGGCGGCGAAGAGGATACAGCCGGCGGCGTCCTTGCGGGCCGTCTCACCGCGATCGCAGGCGGCGGCCACGGCATAGACGTAGGCGCGCGCCGCGTTCATCGTCGCATACATGTCGGCGAGCTTGCCTTGCACCAGCTGGAATTCGCCGATCGGCTGACCGAACTGCCTGCGTTCATGCACGTACGGTATCGCCACATCGAGGCAGGCCGCCATCAGCCCGACCGGGCCGCCGGCCAGCACGGCGCGTTCGTAGTCGAGGCCCGACATCAGCACCTCGACGCCGCGCCCTTCCTCGTGCAGCACATTATCAAACGGCACTTCGACATCCTCGAACACCAGCTCGCCGGTGTTCGAGCCGCGCATGCCAAGCTTGTCGAGCTTTTGCGCCACGGAAAAACCGGCAAAAGCCTTTTCGACGATGAAAGCGGTGATGCCGCGCGAATTGAGTTCCGGATCGGTCTTGGCGTAGACGACCAGCGTCTCGGCATCCGGCCCGTTGGTGATCCACATTTTGGTGCCGTTGAGCACATAGCGGTCGTTGCGCCTTTCGGCGCGCAGGCGGAGCGACACCACATCGGAGCCGGCACCCGATTCCGACATCGCCAGTGCGCCGACTTTTTCGCCGCTGCAGAGCGAAGGCAGATACTTTTCCTTCTGCGCCTCCGTTGCCCAGCGGTTGATCTGGTTGACGCAGAGGTTGGAATGGGCGCCGTAGGAGAGGCCGACCGAGGCCGAGGCGCGCGAAATCTCCTCCATCGCCACGACATGGGCGAGGTAGCCCATGCCGCTGCCGCCGAAATCGGGATCGGCGGTGATGCCGAGCAGGCCGAGCCCGCCGAGCTCCGCCCACAGATGTGCCGGGAATTCGTTCGAGCGGTCGATCTCGGCGGCGATCGGTGCGATCTTTTCCTGGGCGAAGCGCCGCACCAGGTCGCGCAGCGCCTCGATGTCTTCGTCAAGCCCGAAGTTGAGCGTATGCATGTACATGCCGTTCCTCCCGGCGCACGATCCCGAAATCGGGATCATGCGCGAAATCAAGTTGCTAGAGCGTCCTTTGCGCGCCCGAATAGAGGCGCGGCGTCGTAGCTCGTTGACGCGCCATCGCTCTTTGCTCCAACAAGGCGCATTGTCATTGCTAGATATGTAGCGGTGACTTCGGCGATCGACAGCCGTTCGCCCGGCCGGAACCAGACGATGACGCCGGTCATCATCTGGATCAGCGCCATGGCGGTGAGCCCGGTGTCTTCGATGCTGAATAACCCCGCTTCGACGCCGTCGCGCAGGATGGCGCGCAGCTCCTTCTCGTAGGCCGTGCGCATGCGCAGGATCTGCGTGAGTTTTTTATGCGACAGGCTGCGCAGCTCCATGTTCGAGACATGGGTGGAGTGGCGGCGTTCGATATGGAAAGCGATGTGGTTTTCGACATAAGCGGCAAGCCGCGCTGCCGGATCGGCGCCGACAGGGCGTGTTGCGCGCCACGCCTCGATCAAGCCTTCCATATGCTCACTCATCAGCATGAACAGAAGGTCCTGCTTGGTCGGGAAGTAGCGGTACAGCGCCGCTGCCTGGACGCCGACCTCGGCCGCCAGCTGGCGCATCGACATCGCCTCGTAGCCGAGACGCGCAATCAGGTTGACCGCCGCCTCGCGGATCGCAGCTTCGGTCTTCTCTCCGTCGGAACCGGTCGTACGCGCCATGACAAGCCGCCTTTTCGCGGACAATAAAACAAACGTTCAATTAATTCAAGGACCGAGGCATGTCCGCGCAGGGCAATGGCTTCAGGTTTGCTCTATCTGCACCCTGGAGATTTGTGCGATGGAAGCGAATGAGCAGGATCATGCCTTGCTAGGCAACAATCCTGAAACCCGCGGACATGTTGCGTGACTCGATCTCCTCGACATCGACCTTCGAAACTGCTGCCCCCGGCGGTCCTTGCCAAAACCGTTCGATCATTGTCGAGACCGCCGCACCGGTCCCTGCGATCAAGGCTGTCACCGAGCCGTCAACTTCGTTGCGCACCCACCCGGCAAGGCCAAGCGCCGACGCCTCGCGCCGCGCCCAGACCCGGTAGCTGACGCCTTGCACCTTGCCGTAGATGCGTACCTGCACCGTACGATCGGTCATCGCGCTCTCCATCCTTTGAGTCGAGTCTGGCGCATCGCCGTGCAAATTCAACCGCGCAACGTGCATCGAAGGTCTCTCTCCGGTCGCTATCCGCCAGCTTCACGTGCGAAATAGGCGGCGTCTCCATTAATGATTGACTAAGTCAAATAATTAGGCGATCATGGCCCTGACGGAGCGGTCCGTCCGAAGGAGGTCGACATGCCGGCCGATCGGAATGCCCTTGTCGCGGAGATACGTGGCTTCAATCGCTTCTACACGCGCCTGATCGGGCTGCTCGACCTGACCTTGACGCACAGCGCCTATACGCTGGGCGAGGCGCGGCTGCTGTTCGAATTGGGCGGTCGATCCCGCGCTGTCGCCAATAGCGGCGGTGAGGCAGGGTTCTTGCACGGGCGTTCCACCTCGATCTACGGCCGGCGGCCTCCGAAATCGCTGCCGAACTCCGGCTCGATCCGGCCTATGTCTCGCGCGTCCTGAGGAGGTTCGCCGCCGCTGGCCTGACCGAGACACGCTCTGACCCAGCCGATCGGCGCAGACGTATCCTGTCGCTGACCGCTCGCGGAAGTGCTGAGCTCGCCAGGCTTCAGGCTGCGGCGGATCGCGAACTCGCCCGGCTGACGGCCGGCCTCGCCGATGACGCGGCTGCCGAATTATCGGACGCCTTGAAGCGCGTCATGCGCCTGCTCGGAGAGAAATAGCGGGCAGCACTGGAATCCCGGCGTTGCGCTCTTCAGTTCCCCCGCGCTGCCGCCAGTGCGCCAGGCAGTTCCTCGGCAAAGATGTCGAGTTCGTGGTCGAGGCCGACACTGACCCGGATACAGCGGTCGAGAACCGGCACCATCGGCTTGCGGATGAAGACGTCGCGTGACAACAGCGCCTGCAGCACTTTCAGTGCGAAGGCGCCGTCGCGGCCGCAGTCGATGGTGACGAAATTGGTCGCCGAAGCCAGCGGCTTCAGCCCGTTCGCTTCGGCTATTGCGGCAATACGTCGACGGCCGGCGGCGACCCGCGCCACCACGCTATCCAGCCAGGCCTGATCGGCAAGCGCCTCGACACCGGCGATCTGCGCCATGCGGCTGACGCCATAGTGGTTGCGGATCTTCTCAAAGTCCCGAATCACCTGGGCCTCGGCCACCGCATAGCCGCAGCGTATGCCGGCCAGCCCATAGGCCTTGGAGAAGGTGCGCATGCGGATGACGTTCGGCCGCGCGACATCGATCGGCGGCAGCGCTGAGGCTGGCCCTAATTCGCCATAGGCTTCGTCGAGCACCAGCGTTGTGGTCTCCGGCAAGGCTTCGATGAAGCGGCTGAGCTCGGCGGCTTCCCACCAGCTGCCCATCGGATTGTCCGGATTGGACAGGTAGACCAGTGGCGCCTTTTCCCTGGCCACTGCCGCCAGCAGGCCGTCGAGGTTTTCCCGATCGTTCTCGTAGGGCACTGCGACCAGCCGGCCGCCGACGCCGGCAACGTGAAAGTTGAAGGTCGGATAGGCGCCGAGCGAGGTCACCACCGCATCGCCCGGCGCCACATACATGCGCGCAACCAGGCTGAGCAGCCCGTCTATGCCTTCGCCGACGATGACGTTTTCGGCGCCGACACCGAGATGCCGGGCCACGGCTACCTTCAAATCGTGATTGTCAGGGTCGCAGTACATCCACATGTCGCCGGCAATCTCGGCCATACGGGCAACGACGCGCGGCGAAGGGCCAAAGCTGCTCTCATTGGCGCCGATACGGGCGCGAAAGGCGCGGCCGCGGTCGCGCTCCTGTGCCTCAGGGCCGACAAACGGCACCGTGGAAGGAAGCGCGGCGATAAGTGGCGTAAGGGGAGGGCGCATGGCAAAGGCTCGTTCGAAAAGGGGCCTTCTTGCTAGCCTGCTGGCTGGGCCTGCGCAAGTTCCAGGGCCAGCGGCAACGGTCAGGCTGGATTCTACCGGACCATTTTGCTAGCGAGACATGATGAGCAACCGACTGCCGCCCGCTTGGTCCAAACATATAAAGTCACGTTCGGCGCCGAACGTGCAACCGCCGAAAGCGAAACCGCCGTCGCGCGCGCCGGCCGACGACATGCTGTTGCGACAGGCGCTCGAACTTCAGCAAGCCAAGCGGCTCCCGGAGGCGGAGGAATTATGCCATCGCGTTCTCGCCCGCACGCCCAACCACCCGCTTTCGCTCTACATCCTCGGCACGTTGGGGCTCGGTATCGACGACGAGTTGGCTCTCAAATATTTTGCGCGGGCAGTAAGCCAGACGCCTCAGAATCCATATTTCCACCTTAGCCTGGGAGAGGCCGGTCTGAAGCTTGGCGACAGCTTGCTTGCGATCAGGCACCTGCAGCGCGCCTGCGAATTGAAGCCCGACCTGGTGGAAGCGCTTTGCGGACTAGCACGTGCCTACGTCAACTTCGACAAGGCCGAGATGGCTTTGCCCCTTTACGAGAAGGCGCTAAAGATCAACGGCGACCATCCCATGGTCCGGATTGGTCTGGCTGGTGCGCTCACCAGCGTCGGTCGCATGGACGAAGCCGGAGCGTATCTGAAGCAGGCAATCGAACGTCGCGTCGATGTTGGAGAGGCCTACAATAGCCTGGTCGACACGCGCAAATTCACCGAAAAACCTGCCGAGCTCGACTCTATCCTGCGCGAACTCTCCAATCCCAAGCTTGACCCGGATATTGCATCGCAGCTCCATCACGCCGCAGGCAAAGTGCTGAACGATCTTCAGCGTTATGAAGAGGCGATGGATCACTTCCAGAAGGCAAAAAAGGCCGTTGGCCACGATTATGACCTGGCGTCCTACCGCCGCAGTGTCGATTCCATGATCGAGATATTCACCCCGTCACTATTGGCAACCAAAGCCGGCCACGGTAGCCCGTCCGCGTTGCCCGTGTTTGTGCTGGGCATGCCCCGGTCGGGGACGACGCTCACCGAGCAAATCTGTGCGAGCCATCCGGATGTTCATGGCGCCGGGGAGCTTACGAAGCTGCGGCGAATCGCAAGCTCGATGGGCTTTAGAACGCACTCGGATGAGGACCTGCGCAGTTCGATCATGTCGATGACGAGGGATCAGTCGAGATCGCTGGCCGAAGAATACCTGTCCTATCTGCGTCAACACGCGCCTGGCGCGTTGCGCATCGTCGACAAGATGCCTCACAACTTCGAGCTTGTCGGCTTGATCGGAATTCTCTTTCCCAACGCGAGCATCATTCATTGCCGCCGCGATGCCATCGACAATTGCGTCTCGTGCTTCGTCCTGAATTTCAGCAAGGAGCATGGTTACAACGCCGACCTTGAGACTCTCGGACTGTATTACCGGGAATATGATCGTCTGATACGGCATTGGGACAAGATCTTTCCCGGACGTATCTTCGAAAGCCGCTACGAAACGCTGGTTGCGGATCAGGAGGCTCAATCGCGCCGTCTCATCGATCATCTCGGCTTGCCGTGGGACGATTCCTGCCTTCGCTTTTTCGAGAAGGACAGGTCGGTCAATACCCCCAGCCGCTGGCAGGTGCGGCAGCCGATCTATACATCATCGGTCAAACGCTGGAAAAAGTATGAGAGTACGATCCAGCCGCTGATCCAGTCGCTTGGCGATCTCGCCGAGATTTGATTTGGAGTTGGCGGTCCACATTGCGTGGATCGTGATATCTGAACCGCGCAGGCTTACGGCTGATTTCCAGCGTGCGGCCAGATATCAGTCGGTAGAATTTCTCAGCAACTGGCAGAGAACGATCGCGACCTGTAACCGGCGCCATGCTCACGCGGCTTGATAGCGGAGTCGCCCTGATAGAAAAACCCGGCGGTCGCCCGCCGGGTTCAATCTCAATCTGGCTCGGACTGTTAGAATGAGCGCTGGAAGCGGAGCATGCCGCCAATACTGTCCTTGTCGTCGGCATTGGTCCAGTTGCGATCATAGGCTTTATCAAACTGACCGTCGTGGGCCCAATCGACTTCAGCCGTGATCGTGAAGCCGGGCACGATGTCGTAAGCGACGTTAGCCGCGACGCCGTAGTTCTTGTCGTCGTCAACCGAGGCCTGGAGATTGAACGAGGTCTTCTCGTTGATGGTGTAGGTGCCACCACCCCAGACTGCCCAGTTGCCGCCCCACTGCTTGTAGAAGTTGCGGTCGATGTTGTCGTCAGAACCGTAACCGGCCATGACGAACAGTGTCAGGTTCTGTATCGGCGTAACGTCGAGGCGAACCTTGCCGGCCCACTCTTCCCAGGTGCTGTCATAGGCGGCAACACCGGTGATCGAGCCCCAGCCCTGCGTGTATTTGAGACCGCCGACGACATACGGGACATAGCTGTCGATGGAATCATTGCCGCTGTTGCTGTCTTGGAAAATGCCAGGATCTGCGGCGGCACTGCCCGAACCGGTTTCCAACGAAGCCACGGCCGAGAAGCCGTTGCCAGCATCGAAGTAATACTGGACGACGTTGGTGTCGAAGCCGCCGTAAGGGACCAGCGTATCCTGGATGACGTTGCCGGCGTAGCCGATGAAGGTATCGAAGGCCGATTCGTCCTTACCGACGCGCAAACCACCGAGCTGGACCCAGGCAAAGTTCAGCGAAACACTCGTACCGCCATTGAAGTTGTCATCAAGGTAATCGTTGTGGTTACCCCAGTTGAAGCGGGTCTCGGTGTAGGTCTTCAAGGTACCGAGCTCGGTTTCCTGGCCGGTCCAGGTCTTCAGCGTGAAGCGGGCGTGCTTGTAGTAGGTATCCTGCGAGTCGCCGTCCTGCTGATCGGTAGTCTTTGCACCGTCGAATGAGCCGACGTCGCCGATGCCAATGTCATAGCGGACGTAGCCGCCGATGCGCAGGCAGGTTTCGGTGCCGGGGATGTAGAAGTAGCCAGCGCCGTAGACGTCGCAGATCTTGACGTATTCAGCGGGTTCCGGCTCGGCGACGACGACGGCGTCGGCGGCGCGCGCACCGGAAACTGCGATCAGTGCCGCAGCGGAGCCGAGAAGAAGGCTCTTGATGTTCATTTTCTGACCTCCAGTCAAAAGTTAAAAAACGGGTCTGGGTATTCTTTGCTGAAGGACAGCGTTCCCTGCCCCATCCCCACTACCGAAAAAGATGCGCACCGCGCCGCTCCTTCAAACCCGACATTACCCATGAGACGGCGGCGTTCAACCACGATCGTACCGGCAAAAGGTTTGTGTTGGCGCTATACCCCGGCGTTGTTGCACAAATGACACGATTTGGCCTCACTCCGAAAGCTCCCGTTAACCAACGGCCCTTCGCAAGCCGTTGCAAACCGCGGATTCCGGCGATGGTCAGCCCGAAATGTGACCATGGCCCGAGTCGCGAACCAGGGAATTGCCGTAGAATCGCCACATCGCCGCGCGGCGCTTTGGCGAAGGGTCGATTTTTCAAGGATAATAGCGTCAGCTTGTTGATTGTGCCGGCGCTTTTCTTTATCCACCGGCGCAACGGAGAGGTGGCCGAGTGGTCGAAGGCGCTCCCCTGCTAAGGGAGTAGAGGTCAAAAGCTTCTCGTGGGTTCGAATCCCATCCTCTCCGCCACCCTACGCCCTGCGGGCTTCGGGTGGCAGGCCACCCGGACCCGCATTTTGGGCGTAGGGTGTCGCCCGAAGCTACGAAGTAGCGTAGGGGACCATGTGGTACGTCTATTTCCTGCAACTTCGTAACGGCGATGTCTACGTCGGGTCGACCAACGACCTTCGACGCTGTTTCGAATCGCATCGATCAGGCTATGTGACTTCGACCAAGGCCTATCTGCCTGTAACTTTGAAGTCCTACGTCGGGGTTGAAACCGAGGCCAACGCACGGCAACTCGAGCGATATTTCAAGACCGGTTCAGGCAAGGCCTTCGCCAGCAAGCGTTTTTGGCGGACAGGGCCTCACTGACGACCTTAGGACTTGTCTATTTGAAATATAATCAAAAAACAGCCGAACGAGCTGCTTTTTGCCGACCTCCGCCCTCGATTCTGACTGGAGGTCAGAAAATGAACATCAAGAGCCTTCTTCTCGGCTCCGCTGCGGCACTGATCGCAGTTTCCGGTGCGCGCGCCGCCGACGCCGTCGTCGTCGCCGAGCCGGAACCCGCTGAATACGTCAAGATTTGCGACGTCTACGGCGCTGGTTACTACTACATCCCCGGCACCGAAATCTGCCTGCGCATCGGCGGCTACGTCCGCTATGACATCAGCGTTGGCCAGCAAGGCTCGTTCGACGGCGCCAGGTACCAGGACCTGTTGGATGGTATAAATGGCGATCCCAGCACCAACGACGGCTACTACAAGCAGGCTCGCTTCACGCTGAGGACCTACACCGGCCAGGAAACCGAGATGGGCACCTTGAAGACCTACACCGAGACCCGGTTTAACTGGGGAACCGGTTACGCTAGTGGCTATTCCGACTTTGGCAGCAGAGGCGTTTCGCTGAACTTCGCCTGGATCCAGCTCGGCGGTCTCCGCGTCGGTAAGGACGAAACAGCCTTCAACACGTTCACCGGCTACGCCGGCAATGTCATCCAGGATACGATCGTTCCCTACGGCGGCTTCGATACCAACGTCGTCCAGTATTACTTCGATGCCGGCAACGGCTTCTCGGCGGTGGCCTCCTTGGAAACCGGTGAAGGCTTCGTTAATTTCGACTTCAGCGGCCTCGGTCACGACTCGATCGACAGCTATGTCCCGTATGTCGTCGGCGGCGTGAAGTACACGCAGGGCTGGGGCTCCATCAGCGGTGTTGTTGCCTATGACAGCAGCCTGGAAGAGTGGGCCGGCAAGATTCGCCTCGACGTCACGCCGATGCAGAATCTGGCGCTGTTCTTGATGGCCGGCTACGGCTCTGACGACAATGTCCCGCGCAACTTCTACAAGCAGTGGGGCGGCAACTGGGCAGTCTGGGGTGGTGGTACCTACACCATCAACGAGAAGACCTCGTTCAACCTGCAGGCGTCGTATGACGAAGCCAAGGAAGCTGGTGTCGCTGCCAATATCGCCTACGACATCGTTCCCGGCATGACGATCACGGCCGAAGTGGACTGGGCTCATAACAGCCACCACATCGATAGCGACTCGCTGCCCGGTTATGAATACAACTGGACCGGCATCCCGGGCGACAAGAAAAACGCCGTTGGCGGCTTCCTCCGCTTCCAGCGCTCGTTCTAAGGGCTGGACTTAAGGCAAATGAAATCCAGCCCGGGCGCTTTAACGCCCGGGCTGTTTTTGTTTTCGCGACTGGTAGCAAACAGAAGGAAAAGGGGGTTCGGTAGCTGAACAGGGTTGTGGAACGATGTCGTTGGGATCCGCCACTGGTGGATGAAATCGGCCGCAGCGCTTAAAACTCTTGAAAGGGCACCGCCAAGCAGGTAGGTCTAGGCCTATCCACTCGGGGGTGTGGCGAATAATGACGAACGATGCGATTCAAGAGGGAGGAACCTCTGATCATTTTTCGATGTTTTCTTCTCAAACTGCCAAGATAAAATACAGTTATAACAAGATACGAGAAGTAAAGTCGCACAGGATCGGAGAACTGTTTTCAGCATACCGGGACATACTTTGGGATGACGGGCGGCACAAATACAATGTCAGCTCCTTCATCGGCGAAATAGACGAGATCCTCCTTGGGGAGCGTTTCAGCGCCTTTGACCAAAGCACCCTCGACAATCTTATCGGCACCTTGCGCCAGCGCGGCAACAGCAACGCAACCATCAACCGGAAGATGGCTGCCCTCAGCAAACTGCTGCGCAAGGCTCACAAGATGGGAGATATCCACAGCCTGCCCGAGTTCCGTCGCCAGAAGGAGCGGGCGGGACGGATTCGTTTCCTCGAAAGGGACGAGGAAGCCAGGCTGTTCGCCGCCATCAAGAGCCGCAGCGAGGACGCTTATCGGCTTTCCGTCTTTCTCGTCGACACCGGTTGCCGCCTCGGCGAAGCGCTGGGTTTGATCTGGAACGATATCCAGGAGCACCGCGTCAGTTTCTGGATCACCAAATCCGGCCGCAGCCGCACCATTCCGATGACCGAGCGGGTAAAAGAGGTGATCAAGCTGCCGGCCACCGAGGGCCGCCGGCCCAAAGGCCCGTTCACCAAGCTCAGCCAGGCGCAGTTTCGCGCCATCTGGAACGATGCCAAGGCCGAGGTCGGGCTTGGCGCCGACGATCAGGTCGTGCCGCATATATTGCGCCATACTTGTGCCTCGCGTCTGGTCCAGGGCGGCATCGATATCAGGCGTGTGCAGATGTGGCTCGGCCACCAGACGCTGTCGATGACCATGCGCTACGCGCATCTGGCCACCAACGACCTCGATGGCTGCGTCACTGTGCTGGAGACGCCGCGGTGCAGTGGCGCGGACAGTGGCGGCGCAAGCGCTTTGTCTGCTCCACCTCCGGCAAGGCGAGGGCCAAAAGGCGAGCCGGCCGCAAGCAAGGCCCCAAAGCGAGCGAAGAGAAGCGCCAAATCCTGACGGATCTGACGTGAGATATCAGCCAGCCGCTCAGGGTTGCGCTGCCCCTCATTGCCCTGCGGGGCATTTCTCCCCGTATAGCGACGGGGAGAAAGGCGCTCTTGGAAAGATTTCGCTAATCCCCAGCGTTGCAGATACCTCCCTTCTCCCCGTCGCCATACGGGGAGAAGGTGCCGGCAGGCGGATGAGGGGCAGCGCCGACATCGATAAAATTATTTCACCGCTAATTCCAGCGGAACTGTCAACGGCCGCCGGAATGCTTTGACCGACGCAAAACTTGCGCGTGAATTACTTCGCTCGGCCGAGCTTTACTTCTAACCACCCCGCTGCTCCGCCCGGTCAAGAAAACCAGCGATCCTGCTCGGCAGGATCCCGGAGTCCAAAAACGGTGCATGCCCCTGGCCGTCGGCGGTGATCGTCTCGATATCGGTATGGCGCGTCCGCATCTGCTCGAGCGTTTCAGCGGACAGCAGCTTCGAATTGGCGCCGCGTATGACGAGCATCGGGATGGCCGCCAGTGCGTCGAACTGTGGCCACAGATCTGGCAGCGGCCGGCTGGGATCGAGCCCCGCCAGTGTCTCGACCAGTTTCGGATCGAAATCGGGCAGAAATCCCTCCTCGGTCTCGCGGTAGAGGGCTGATACCATCCGCTCCCAATCCGCATCGGTCAGCGCCGCAAAATCCGCGCCATGGGTGCTGCGCAGGCCGCAGACCACCTCCGCGTACGTCTTCGGCCTTGGCGCGGGGTCGAGGTAGGAGCGGATATGGGCGAGACCTTGCGAGTCGATCACCGGGCCGATGTCGTTGAGGACGATGGCCTTCAGCAAGGCCAGCCGCATCGCCCCGAGCACATGGATGATCAGTCCACCGCGCGAGGTGCCGATGAAGGCAGCCTCGTCGACGCCAAGTGCAGCCAGCCCGGCGAGAATATCCCCCGCTTCGATGCCGATATTGTAATGGCCGATATCGGCATCGTAGGCGGACTGCCCGCGCCCGCGATAATCGAAGGCGACAACCCTACGCCTCGCCTGCGTCGACAGATAAAGCGCCAAATCGTGAAAATCACGGCAATTGCGGGTCAGGCCAGGCAGACAAACGACTGGCCAACCGCCGGAATTCGCTTCGCCGTAGATGCGGGCGTGCAGGCACAGCCCGTCCGGCGCGGCGTAGAAGAAATCGGAAAAACCCTGCTCGATGGGCATGTAGACTCCGTTCCTCTCACCGCCGGATCGCTTCGATTGCTACAGGCGAGGGGCAGGTAAGGTCAAATAGGGAAGGCGCCGGCGTTGGAGGTCCCTCAACGGGAAGATTGGCTGCCATAGTCGCTTTCGCCAGGTTTCGTAGGATGCAGAAAGGCACTGTCCCCGAAGCTGCCGATCTCCCACTTGGGGGCAGGGCTATTGCAGATGGAAAGTCGAGGCTTTCGCTCTACGACGGACCCCCACCCCTGACCCCTCCCCCCTGTTTGGACCGGAGACATCGCGAACAGGTGTGCGAGGACATCGCGAACAGTTTGGCGCGCTTTGCGCCGGGAGGTTCGGGATGCC
>NZ_JAMYMD010000036.1:0-62927 GCF_040318335.1 Mesorhizobium sp. M1182 | reverse complement strand
TGAGGTCCATCGGGTTCATGCCGGCGGCAACGAATTTGGCGCCCTCGCGCAGGATGGAAGCGGCAAGCACCGTGGCGGTGGTGGTACCGTCGCCGGCGAGGTCGTTGGTTTTCGAGGCCACTTCGCGCACCATCTGCGCGCCCATGTTTTCGAACTTGTCGGAAAGTTCGATTTCCTTGGCCACCGTCACCCCGTCCTTGGTGATGCGCGGCGCGCCGTAGGCCTTGTCGATGATGACGTTGCGGCCCTTGGGGCCGAGCGTCACCTTGACGGCGTTGTTGAGGATTTCGACGCCGCGCAGCATGCGGTCGCGGGCGTCGGTGGAGAATTTGATTTCCTTGGCAGACATTTTTTATCCCGTCGAATTTGGAGTGGAACGGTCGCCGCGCGGAACGCGCTGCGCTTGTTCTTTCAAATACTGGAGCGACCTTTGCGCGCCTTGAGGGACACGCGCCGCTCCAGTCAGGCGGCCTTCTTGGCTTCGACAGCTTTGTCGATGACGCCCATGATGTCGGCCTCCTTCATGATCAGAAGGTCCTCGCCGTAGATCTTGACCTCCGTGCCCGACCATTTGCCGAACAGGATCAGGTCGCCGGCCTTGACGTCGAGCGGAACAAGCGCGCCATTCTCGTCGCGTCCGCCCGGGCCGACGGCGATCACTTCGCCTTCCTGTGGTTTCTCCTTGGTATTGTCGGGAATGATGATGCCGCCCTTGGATTTGGTGTCGCCTTCGGCGCGGCGAATGACGACGCGATCGTGGAGTGGCCGGAATTTCATGGGGAACTTCTTTCTGGGGCCAGCATAGGCGGCCGCTACCCCTGATATAGGCGCGTTGGCACTCGATAGATAGGAGTGCCAGAATTATTTCTGGCCAATGGCCAAGAATTCGAATGATATAATTCGAGACGCCAGAAATTCGTTCGGATGTGAGGAAAACTTTGTGCCGGCTTGAATTTCGCGGATGCGGGTTATTATTTCAAAGATCAAATAAAGGAGGCCGCGACCTTGTTTGGAACTCAATTGAGGCGCATAGGTAAAACTTGTTGATTTGGGTCGAGTTGGCTTTGTGTCAGAGCCCCGCCATTCACCACCGAATTCTCGAAAATGAGTGCATGCGCCGGTCCGGCGCACATCTCGTTCCGTTCGGATCCTGGAATGAAACCGACGCTGACCACGGATGTACTGGCAGCGTCGGGCATCGTCCCGGCGGTTCGAGTGGGACTGATACGGAAAGGCGCAGCCGCCCGTTTCCGCGGAAAGCCGCAATTCATGACCAGCCGCACCACAAATACAGTCGTTCGCTTCAAGTCGGCGTTTTCGCTGCCCGGCTTTGATACACCGCAACCGCCCGGAGAGTATCGGGTTGACCATGACGAGGAGGCCCTCGAAGGGACTTCCCAGATCGCATGGCGCCGCGTGGCCACCTTCATTCACCTCCGGCGATCACCGCGAGCGGTGCTACGCAGCAGATGGTGCCGATCGAACCGGCATTGCTTCAAGCCTCGCTGGAGCTGGACGAGAGACAATCATGAGAACCACAACCCTGATGCAACGCAACGCACGCCCAGTCCGCCGCGAAGCCGCAACGCATCTCTTTGCCGTCGGACAAGCTGTCCGGCTGAAGAGCGGCATCGGCACGTTTCCAAAGGCCGCGGAAATCTACCGCGTCACAGCAAGGCTCCCGCCGAGCGGAAATTCGCTGCAGTACCGCATCCGCAGCGACGTCGAACTTCATGAACGGGTGGCGATGCAGGACAGTCTCGAACCGGTCGACACTTCGCCCGGTGACAGCACAACGCTCATCGAAAGGATCTTCGAACGTGTCAAAGGGACAGAAATGGTTTAGCCGGAAGATCGGGAACCCGACGCAGGAGAAGGTCCCGCCCAAGCCTGAAAGCGTATTCGGCGCCCACACCAGAGTTGCAGCCGATATCAATGCCCGGCGCGGCAAGGGCAAGAACTGACGTAGCGACACGGGCACGGATGACGATGAAGATCGTGATCGAATTCTATCGCACCCGAACCTCGGACGATGCGCATGCCGTGGTCGGGCGCGAGACGGCGCAAGCGGCCAACCTCGACCATGCGCTCGAGATCGCCAGGCTTTTGGCCAAAACCTTGAACATGCCGCAGCGGCCGGACGCCATGACGATCGCCGACGCGAAGGGCGCAACGCTCTATTCCGGCGTTCTGGCCACGGAAGCGATCAATGAGGAAAGGCCAACGCCATGAGTGCCCGTAGCAACGAAACCGATCGGCAGTGCAACGCCGCCGGGCTTGCGGTCTGGGAAAATGAGGGTGGGACATCGGGACGCGACTTCGCGGACCGTCAATATGGCCGCCGCGTCGAGGCGGATCGGTCCTGGACCGTCTATCATGTCTTCAGCGGAATTCCGGCGCTGATCGACGTGGTGCCATGACCGGCCTCAGCCGGTCGGATGCGACGCGCAGCATGTTGTCCCTCAATCAGCGCAATGCCGAGTGCCAGAGGGCGTGGGTTGCGGCGCCGCCAATTGTCCCACACGAGGCAGCGGCGGGCCAATCATGACGCTCTCCTTCCCAAACCCCAGCCGCAGATTCGATGAAGTGTGCGATTTTCGGTAGGTAGGCCCCGAATCACGAACGTTCTGATAACACCGGAATGTCGCCTCCTGGAGCAAGCGACCAACGCAGTGCCGCAGTCGAGAACGGCTAGCACCGTCGTTGCGGCCAAGATGGAGGTCGCCAGCGGAATGGCGCTCACGTTTGCGACATTTGTTGCCGTGTGGTTGCTGTTGATGGAAACGGCTGCTCCCACGAAACAGCAGTCCTCCAGAGACAACTAATATCTGCAGGCTGGTTGCTGCCACCATCGGGCCGCGTTGGTCGCCGCGAAAATCGCGCAGCGACACGCGCGTCCCGTCCCGCGATGTCAACGTGATGTCCTGAGCCATTCCGATTGTCGGCAGGCGCTCGTCCTTCGGCGCGTCGTGCTCACTCGCCCGCGCTATGACCAGCGCCAAGGCGTGACTGCGTCTGCTAGGGTCTCAGGCCTTCAACTCGCGTTTGAGCTCCTCGAGGAAACGCCAGTCCGTTCCGTTGGACAGGATTTGTTGCGGGCTCGACTTGATCATGCCGGTCTCCTGCATGCGCAGCGCATAGAAGCGCACGCTGTCTTCGGCGTCGAACACGCGCCACTTGTCGTGCTGAGCACCGTTCAGCGTCCCAAGCGCTTCGTCATAGTTGGGTAGAAAGCCTCGGTCGACGAGCTGCTGTGCCGCCAACGACGGATCAGAAGCGCACAGGTCAGCGGATTTGAGAATGGCGCGCAACACCCGCTTCGTCGCGACCGGGTATCTGCTCACGTAGTCCGCATTGCCGGCAACCATGCAGCAAAAGTATTGCGACCACGGGCGGTCGGTCCCGTTGTTGACGATCGTATGGCCGATCTTCCGGGCGTGCAGGATCTGCGGTTCGGGCGGACCTGCCATGTAGGCATCGACCTTGCCGTCGATGAACATTTGCATGGGGGCCTGTTCTCCCTCCACCCACTCGATATCGTGCACCGGATCAAGCCCGACATAGTTGGCCATGAGGGCCGTCAGGATGTGAGGATGCGACTCCACCGACCCTCCCCCGACGCGCTTGCCCCGCAGATCCCTGATGCTGCGGACGCTGTCGTTGCCGATCAGTTCGAAGCAGCCGGAATGCACGCCGATCAGCACTTTGACCGGCACGCCGGCGTCGATGGACCTAATGTGCATCGACGGCATGTTCATGTCGAAATCGATCAGGCCGGCGGAGAGCCACTTGGAATTGTCGACGTGGGTGTCGCCTTCGACATATTGGATATCGGTGAAACCGTCGGCGCGCAGAAGTTCTCCGGCAAGGTAGATGGACGCCCAACAGTAAGCGCCTCCGACCCACTGCCCCAAGCGGACGGTTGTCGTTTCCAGAGCAGGCTCCCCGGCCGCACTGGATGTGCGAACATTGAAGAGCCCGGCACCGCCGATCGCCGACAGGCCGGTCAGGAATGTGCGACGATTCTGCATTAGCTTCATCGGGACGCTCCTTTGGCAAATTGATCATCCCTAGGAATCAACCAAATGACCCCAATAGAGGACGGACAATGCGTGAGCGCGCCGAGTAATCGCGAGTTGGAGCACGCCCTGTATAAAGGCGGGAGTCTTGTCGTTCTTCAGTCGCTGGCCAAGAACGCTTTCAGCCAACGATTAACGACCATACGCCTTGTCAACGTTCGTGGCGAGGGCAATGCTCTCAGCCAGGGCCAAGCCCTTTACGGAACCCTCGTACCTTCCAGGGCGCTGACAAAACGGATCGTCGGGTAGTTGCCAAAAGGCGCCTTCTCGAACCAATTCGAGACGTTCGAGTTCATCCCACGTGACGACTGGATCGGGTCCAAAGTTCGCGTTGGCAGAGGGCTGGCTTGCGCCACAGACGCTGCACCCATCCGCTACGGCCATCTTGTCCAGGCGCTGTTCATAGGTTGGGCTGGACTTCCGGAAACTCCTGTCGCGCCTTGTGGCGACCGGGCTTGAAAGAAGCCAACCAGGTATCTGTAACGTGCCTTGCGAGCTGACGTTGGGAAGTTTCCCCGAGCGAGGCGAATAGGGAGCAACGGCCATGGAGCTCAAAGGCCGTCCGATCGCTGATCGGTCTAGCTGCCCGCATCATTGTATGGCCCATTCAGCGCAGGAGGCGATCTATCTCATTAGGCACAGTGATCCCTAGCTGGGCCGGCCGATCCACCGCACAATTTCATAGGCAGGCATCGGTCGGCGAAAGCCCTTCAGCGTCAGTTCGCCAACGGCGACGGACTCAACCAGGGATTCGACGGCACCAACGACCCGCTGGCTGACGAGAATCTGGCCTGGCCTGGCTTCCTCGCATAATCGGGCGGCGTGGTTCGACACTGTGCCTATCACTGCATAATCGGCGCGCTGATCGAAACCGATCCGCCCGATGGTTGCATGGCCTCGGGCGATGCCGATTCCGAAGCCGAGCAAGTGATCGCGCTTGCGCCATTGCTCTGAATGCTCGTCAATCGCATCACGCATCGCCGCAGCCATGCGGACGGCTCTCTCCGTATGGTCGGCGCAGGGCAGTGGATCGTTGAAAACGACGACGATACCGTCGCCCACGAATCGCTCAAGAGTTCCCTCGTAGCGGACGATTTGTTCACCAAGACAGGCGTGGTATTCGCCAAGAACCGCCATCACCTCCTCAGGTTCGGCAGTCTCGGCGAAGGCTGTAAAGCCGCGTAGATCGCAGAAAACGACGGTCACGTCGCGACGGTGACTTTGCAGAAGCGTGTCGCCATTTCCCGCCGCAAGGATGAGGTCGGCGACTTGCTCGGGCAGGAAACGCCGGAGCCGGCCCATTCGCTCGATCTCGATCACCTGCTCCGCCAGGGTCTGCTCGAGCGAGCGGTTCCAATCGGAAAGCTGCACGGCTTGGCTTGCGACGGTATCGTGAAGCGCCTTCTGGCGCAGCATCGAGCGCACCCGCGCCAACAGCGCCTGGTGCTCGAAGGGCTTTGTCAAATAGTCATCGCCCCCGGCGTCCAGCCCCTCGACCACATCGCGCGTGTCGGCTTTCGCGGTGACAAGAATGACCGGGATCGATCGCAGCGAGAGATCCTGCTTCAGCATACGCACCACGCTGATGCCGTCGAGCTTCGGCATCATGATGTCGAGCAGGATCAGATCCGGCGTGAGATCGCGGGCCTTACCAAGCCCCTCTTCACCATCCGCGGCAGTCACCACTTCGTAGCCATTCGCCTCGAGCCGCATGCGAAGGATCTCAAGGTTCTCCGGGGTATCGTCGACCGCGAGAATGCGAGGCGGATCGTGCAAGGTACCGTCTCCCCTCAGGAAAGGAACTGACGAATCTCGGCGAGCAGCTGGCGCGGACTGAATGGCTTGGCAATGTAGCCATCGCACCCTGCAGCAAGGGCCTTCGCCTCGTCGCCCGACAATGCATAGGATGTGACGGCAATGATCGGGATGTGCCGCAGCGCCGGATCGGCCTTTATACGGCGGGCCGCTTCATACCCGTCGATTACCGGCAGCTGAATGTCCATGAGGATCAGGTCTGGCTTCTCGGCCGCAGCAGCAGCGACGCCGGCGGCACCGTCCGCCGCCTCGATCAACTCGTATTCGGTGGTGGCGATGAGATCGCGGATGATCTGCCGGTTGTCCTCGGTGTCTTCCACCATCAGGATTCGTTTGCTCATGCGGCCCTCACTTCCTCATTCACCCGGATTGGTATCTTCAGCCGGAATGTCGATCCTGACCCGAGCACGGACTCGACGTCTATGGTCCCACCATGCATTTCGACGATGCGCTTTGTGATCGCCAGGCCGAGACCTGTGCCACCCTTCTGCCTGGTGCTGCTGTTGTCGACCTGCTGGAATTCTTCGAAGATGAGACCCTGGTCCTTGGACGCGATGCCGGGACCTGTATCCCGGACGGTGATCTCGAAATGTCCGTCTACCGCGCCGGCAAGAATGTCGACCGCACCCGTTTCGGTGAACTTGACGGCATTGCCTGCAAGATTGAGCAGGACCTGCATCAAACGGCGTTCGTCCCCGCGGCCGATTGGAAGGTTTTCGGCAACAGTCGTTGAAAGCTCAAGACCCTTCGCTCGTGCCAGCGGCTCGACAGCCGTAACGGTTAATCGAACAATCTGCGCGACGGAGTAGTCCTCGATCGCCAGCGTGAGCTGACCGGCTTCGATCTTCGAAAGGTCGAGTACGTCGTTGATGAGCCCGAGGAGATGACGGCCGTTTGCCTGCACACGCGCGACGGTCGTCTTTGCCTTGTCCGGAAGTTCGCCGTAGATGCCGTCGACCAGCAGTTCTGTGAAGCCCAAGACCGAATTGAGCGGTGTTCTGAGCTCGTGGCTCATATTCGCGAGGAACTGGGACTTGTGGCGGCTGGCGGTCTCCAGCTCCCGGCCTTTCTCCTCGATCTCGCGGAACAGCATGGCATTCTGGATCGCGAGCACCGATTGGGCTGCGAAGGTCTCCAGCAGGTGGACGACTTGCTCATGGAAGGCACCTGGCTTGTGGCGCCTGACGACCAGTGCACCTACGATCTTGTTGGGCCTCAGCAGCGGAACGATCAGGATACCGCGATATCCGGCATCGACGATCGTCTTTCTTACAAGGAAGGATGAGGTCTCCTGGCCGAGGTCGGGAAACTGCACCGGCATGCAGCGCCCGGGTGCGTCGCCGATCCCCATGTCGGCCAGCCCGATCGTCTGGTGTGAGACTGCGGCGATAAGCTCATCGCTCATACCGAAGTTTGCGCGCGGACGGAATTGCTGCCGCGTGCTGCTGAACACGTAGATGGTGCCAGCATCCGTCTCCGACAACTGGACCGCTTTGGCGACGATTGTTTTCAGCACCGTGTCGAGATCCAGCGTCGAATTGACCGCCTTGCTCACCTCACCAAGCGCCTCGAGCTCACCAACAGACGCGGCAAGCTCGCGCGTTCGTGACTGCACCGCCTCGAAGAGCCGCGCATTCTCGATGGCGATCACCGCCTGGTCGGCGAATGTCTCGACGAGCGCGATCTCCTTGGGATTGAAAGATTGCGGCTCAACCCGGGTCATGACGAATACGCCTACGAGATCACCCTCCCGCAACAGCGGGGCAGCGAGGACGGTGCGGAACCCGCCTGCCTCAGCGATCAGGGCCACGCGGTAGTCCGGATCAGCGGTCACGTCTTCGATTTGCACGATCCGACGTTCTTCGATTACGCGCCCTACGGCGGAGCCTCGGCCTGCGGCAAGCGCTGGAAGTGGATTGGCGTCGACATAAGCGCGGAAACTGGGCGGGTAGCCATGCGTCGACACATAGCGGAATACGCCATCCAACAACTGCACGATACCACCCTTGTCGGCACGGCAGAGCCTGACAGCCGATTCCACCAACGTATCGAGCACGACCTGTAGATCGAAGGTAGAGCGGCTGATGACCTTCAGAACATCTGCAGTGGCTGTCTGCTGCTGAAGGGCCTCGTCGAGCTGCTGGGTGCGCGTCTCAATCTCCTGATATAGGCGCCCCAGCTGGTCGGAGGTCTGGTTGACGTTAGCGGCGAGCACTCCAAGTTCGTCGCGATTGGCGACGGCAACGTGTTGGGCGAAGTCGCCGGCCGCTATTTGACTGAGACGCGTCTCGATCTTCTTGACCGGTTCGATCAACGACCATGAGATTATGTAGCCAAGCGCAAGCGCGAGCAGGATGCTGCCCACAGCGAAAGCAACCACGACCAGTTGGGAGGTGCCGTACGCCCCCTCGCTCGCTTCGATGGCCACGACCATGTCGGCTTCGGCCATGTTGACCAACTGGTTCGTCAGCCGCTCGAGGCGGTCGGCCGACGGCATGATCTCGTCCAGCTGAACCTTGCGCGCTTCGTCCGTGCGACCGGCGCGGAAGAGCTCCGCGACACGCGTCACGCCGGCCGCGAGCCGTTCGTATTCCTGTCGGACCTGGCCCAGCACCTCCGCCTCAGTTTCAGCGACGAACTCCATGCGGTCGAGGTCATAGCCAAACTGGTTGAGCTGGCGCAGCGCCCCATCCAGCATCCGGTTGTCCTGAAGCAACAGGGCGGTGGAGATGCCGTAGAGCTGGGTGGTCGTATCGTGCTGCACCTGGCGATAGGCCGCGATCCTGCGCTGCAGCTTGATCAGCTCGTTGGTCTGATCGTTGACCCCACTCAGCACCTGCAACCCGACGGCCCCGAGCACGATCAGCAGGCCGACGATCGACAGGAACGCGATCAAGAGCTTGGTCTGGACGCGCGCCGGCAGCCGGGCAACCCAGCCAACGAGCCGGTTCGTTATGCTATTTGGATTCGTCCAAGAGGCTGACAAGGTCATCCCGGAACTCCTCCAAGTCGAACCGGACGCCAAGATACTGTACTCGCAAGATGCCATTGGGGTCTACGAGCGACGTCAGCAAGGTATGGTCGACATCTCCGTTCACCGTTTTCTTCGCGATGACGCCGTATTTCCGTCCAACCTCATGGACAATCGCCGGATCACCGGTAAGAAACGACCAGCCCTTCAGATCGGCGCCAAAATTCTGTGCATATTCCTTCAAAACATCGGGGGTGTCGCGCTCCGGGTCGACGGTGATCGAAACGAAGGCGATTTGGGGTCCGAACGCATTACCCAACTCCTCCTGCACGCTGGCCATATGGGCGGTCAGCATGGGGCAGACGTCGGTACAGTGCGTATAGATGAATGAGACGGCGACCACCTTGCCGCGAAAGTCGTGCAGCGACACGCGCACACTATCCTGCGATACCAAGGTAAAGTCCGGCGCCTGTCCGATCGTCGGCAGGCGCTCGTCGTGCCGCGCGTCGTGCGCGTGTGCCGGCCCGGCCATCAGCGCCAGCACCAAGATGCGCGCCGGCCACTCGCTCACGTTTTCATCTCGCGCTTGATCTCGTTGAGGAGGCGCCAATCCGTGCCGTTGGCGATAATCTTGTTAGGGCCGGCCTCAATGAAGCCGACTTCGTTCATCCGCAGTGCGTAGAAGCGCATCGTGTCTTCGGGGTCGAACTCCCGCCACACGTCGTAGCGCGCTCCTCGCAAGCCCTCCAATGCATAGTCGTATCGATCGGTGAACTTGCCGTCGACCGATAGTTGCGCAGCCAGTTGCGGATCCGACACGCAGATGTCGGCGCCCTTGAGGATGGCTCGCAGCACGCGTTTGGTCGCCACCGGGTGTCTGTCGACATAGTCCGCGCGGCCGGCAAGCATGCAGCAGTAGTGTTGCGACCATGGCCGGTCGACGGTCGTATTAAGGATTGTGTGGCCGACGTTCCGGGCGCGCTGCTCCTGCGGCTCGGGTGGCACCGCCAGAAAGGCATCGACCTTTCCTTCGTTAAATAGTTGCATCGAGCTGACATCCGGGTTCGCGACCCACTTGAGATCGGTGGCGGGATCGAGACCGACATAGGCGGCCATGAGGGTTACGAGCATGTGCGGAGCTGACGTCAGCGCGAACACGCCCACCCTCTTGCCCTTGAGGTCGGAGATGCTGTTAATGCTTTCGTTGACGATCAGTTCGAGGCAGCCGGAGTGCAGGCCGGTGACCACCTTTATCGGCATGCCGGCCTCGATCGCCATGATGTGCGGTGGCGGAAAGTCGGTGGCGAAATCCAGTTCGCCGTTTGCGAGCATCGCGAACGGATCGGAGTCGGCGGCCAAGTCTATGTAGCGTACATCGGTGAACCCTTCGGCCCGCAATAACTCCCCGGCGATATTCTTGGGTGTTTCGCAAAGGGCGCGGAACGTCCTTGGCAAACGCACTGTCGTGGTCTCTGGCGCCGGCTCGGCATGAGCCGATGTCGGCACTTTGACGAGACCCGCGGCGCCGACCGCCGACAGGCCCATCATGAAGTGGCGGCGGCTCTGGACAATCTCCATGTCACGTCTCCTCTCCCTCGGCACGAGCAGACTCAGCCTTTCATCTCGCGCTTGACCTCGTTGAAAAAGCGCCAATCCGTGCCGTTCGCGATGATCTCGTTTGGGCTCGACTTGACAATCCCGGCTTCATGCAGCCGCAGCGAGAAGAACCTCATCGTGTCCTCGGGATCGAAGTCGCGCCAGTTAGAGTATGGGAGCTCGCGGAGCGACTGCAAAGCGTAGTCGTATTGTTCGGTGTGTCCGCGATCCACCAGAAGGCGTGCCACCCGTTCCGGTTCAGCCGCGCAGATGTCGGCCGATTTGATGATCGCCCGGATGACCCGCTTGGTGGCGGCTGGATTTTTCTCGGCATACGCGGCGTTGACCGCCAGCATGCAGCAGTAATATTGCGACCACGGTCGGTCCTTGGAACTGTCGAGGATGACGTGGCCGACTTTGCGGGCGCGGAGGTCTTGAGCCTCAGGCGGAAAAGCCAGGAAGGCGTCGACCTTGCCATCGGCGAAGAGCTCCGCCGGCTTTGCCTCGCCGACGATCCATTCGATGTCGCGTTGCGGATCGAGGCCGACATAGGTCGCCATGGCGCTGACGAAGATATGTGGATCCGACGATAGATTGCCGCCGACGCCGACCTTGCGGCCCTTGAGATCCGCGATGCTCTTGATGTCCTCGCGTCCGAACAACTCGTAGCAGCCGACATGCACTCCGGAGATCACCTTGATCGGTGCGCCAGTGTCGACCGGAATGATTAGGGCCGTGGCAAAGTCAATGCCGAAGTCGATGTCCCCGCGCGCCAGCATCTCGGTCTGGGCGATACCGGCCTCGGCGGCCACGAAGCCGAAATCTGAGAACCCCTCTGCGCGGATCAGATCCTCGGCGACGTACTGCGGAGCGATGCAGATACCAGGCGCCGCCGCAAAGCGGGCGGTCGTGGTTTCAGGTGCCGCTTCGGCGGCGGCCGCGTAGCGGCCCTTTGCAAGACCCGCGGCTGCGAGCGCAGACAGGCCTGTAAGGAAACGGCGACGGTTCTGGACAATCTGCACGAGTCTCTCCTTCCCTTGAAAAGGCAACGCGTATTGGCGATAGGTCTACGTCTTCAGCTCTCGCTTTAGCTCATTGAGGAAGCGCCAGTCTGTTCCGTTGGCGATGATCCTGTCGGGTGTGGACCCGATCAAACCGATTTCCTTCAGCCGCAGCGCATAGAAGCGGACGGTGTCAGTTGAATCGTAGTCCCGCCATTTCCGGTAGGGCAACTCGCTGATCGCTGCGAACGCGTCATCGTAGCGGCTGGCGAATCCGCCCGCGACCAAGCGCTCGGCAACCAAGGCCGGCGCGGCGGTGCATAGATCCGCGGCCTTGAGGATGGCGCGCAGCACCCGCTTGGTAGCAACCGGATGCGCGGCCACAAAATCGCTGTTGCCGGACAGCATGCAGCAAAAATATTGCGACCAAGGTCGGTCCACTGTGCTGTTGACGATCACGTGCCCGACCTTGCTGCGCCGCAATTCCTGCGGGTCCGGCGGAAAGCCCAGGAATGCATCGATTTCGCCCCGCGCGAACAGCTCCTTGGGCTTGACCGCCGGGTCCACCACCCAGTTGATGTCGCGCGCCGGATCGAGCCCGACATAGGCGGCGATGCTGGCGAGGAACAGATGCGGCCCCGAACCGAGCCCCTGGACGCCGACGTTCCGGCCTTTCAGATCGACGACGCTGTCGATCCCGTGCTTGGCAAACAGCTCGAAGCAACCGGGATGGACGCCCCCGAGCAGAGTGAGCCGCGCACCGGAGTCCAAGGCGACGATCGAATTTGTCACGAAGTTGAGGCTAAAGTCGATCTCGCCATTCGCCACCGCGGAGGCCGTGGCCGCACCGGGGCCTGCCGCGACATAGGCAACCTCGGTGAAGCCCTCAGCGCGCAGCAGGTCCTCTACAACATACTGTGGCGCCACGCAGATGCTAGGGATCTTGGCCAAGCGAATGCGTGTGGTCTCCGGCCCTGGCTCGGCAAGAACTCGAGTTGGAGCGCCGACGAGGCTTGCGGTGCCGGCAGCCGTCAGGCCGGCCAGGAAGCGCCTGCGGCTCTGAATGATTTGCATGTCTACGTCTCCCCTCGAGACCAGATGGGATCAGGTTTTCAGCTCACGCTTCAACTCGTCGAGGAAGCGCCAGTCCGTTCCGTTGGCGATGATCTGTTGTGGGCTGGACCTGATCATGCCGGTCTCCTGCATGCGCAGTGCGTAGAACCGCAAGGAGTCTTCGGGATCGAATTCCCGCCAGCGGTCGTACCGAATGTCCTTCAGAGTTTGGAGCGCGTAGTCATAGCTGGTCTCAAAATCGCGATCGACCATCTGCTGGGCCACACTTTCGGGATCTGACACGCAGAGGTCGGCGGCCTTGAGGATGGATCGCAAGACCCGCTTGGTCGCCACCGGGTATCTTGTCACATAGTCCGTCGTGGCCGAGATCATGCAGCAGAAATACTGCGACCACGGGCGGTCGACGGCATTGTTGAGGATCGTGTGGCCGATCTTCTTGGCGCGCAGCTCCTGCGGCTGGGGCGGCGTCCCGAGGAATGCGTCGATCTTCCCTTCGACGAAGAGTTCCGTCGGCTTGACGTCGTTAGTCAAGACCCATTGGATATCGTTCACTGGATCGAGTCCGACATAAGCGGACATGAGGGACAGCCACACGTGCCGCGAGTTGTTGAAACCGTTCACGCCCACTCTCTTGCCCCGCAGATCCGTGACGCTGCGAATGCTCTCCTTGGCGATCAGTTCGAGGCATCCCGAGTGCAAGCCGGTCAGCACCTTGATCGGCACGCCGGCGGCGATCGACGCGACCTGGTTCGGCGCAAAGTTCACGGAGAAATCGGTCTCACCGCGTGCGATCCATACCGATTGGTTGACGCTTCTGTCGCCTTCTATGTAGCGGACATCGGTAAGACCCTCGGCGCGCATCAGTTCTCCGGCGATGTACGCACCTGCCCAACAGTAGGAACTACCGACCCACAGCGGCAGACGAACCGTGGTCGTTTCCAACGGCGGTTCCGCGTGGAGTGACCCTGGAACACCGACGATACCGGCAGCGCCTGCCATTGCAGCGCCGGCTAGGAACCGGCGGCGGGTTTGGATGATCTGCATCAGAACGCTCCTCTTCCGATTGGCAAAAGCAATACTGGCCGGAACCGAGGAAAAGAGGTTTCAGCAGAGGCAGATGGTCTGGTGAGCGCGACGAGTAGTTGTGGAACCTAGCGCGCCTAGTCCGATGCGAGAGTCTTGCGCTCTCAGTCGCCGGCTCATTTATTAGCAACAGACGATATGCCACGATACGCCCAATTTGCGTAGGTAGCGAGCGCAAAACTTGCTACGCCGAACGTCCCGCCAGCGCCTCGCTGTCATGGAGACTGTTTACGGGGTTGCGAATGGCCAGTTCAAGTTTGCTGCGGCCGGACCCACCCGCTGAACGTCCGCTATCGTTCTTCGGACGCCAAAAGCCGCCATTCCGCTGTCGGCCCCAAAATATCGAGACGTTCGTACATCGGCGCACTGCGTCAGCAAGTGGCGCGTTGTGCCGTTTGGAATGGATGCCTTGGGGCAAGATCGCTGATCAATATAGGGTCAAGCAGCATAGGATTGCAGTCTGGAACGCGGATTTCGGATCATTGACGAAGCATAAGGCAAATGAGCCGCCGATGGAGAAATGGCTTTGGCCATCGCTCGCACAAATACAATCTGTACCAGAGCGTGGCCGCCCACTCGCAATGGAGCGCGTCACCCACCTCCTGAACTGAACTGAACTGATCCGGTCCGCCCAGCTTCACGGCGCGGCCCAGCTCCGCTCGCCGGCCATCTTGGCGCGGGTACCTGGAGCGGCATCATCATTCTCATGGTTGAGGTGTGGGTTAGCTGTATTGACCGCCAAAGCGCTCATGACAGGGCTGGGAAGCGGGTGACTGATCGCGGTCGCCGTTGTGACTGTCTGTCCATCCTAGCTACGCCCATGGCGCCCTCGAATGGATTGGGTCTGACCGAAGACCGTTTTCGCTTGGCTCAACCTCGATCGTCTTCCCGCAACGACGGCGCTTCGTTTTCTTCCCCTGGCCGTACCACCCCACCCGGCACACCTGGCGGGGACCCCGGTTTGCGTCCATTCCTCGCGGCCCAAGAAAGTCTCGCGGCGCCGTCTTCCACTTCGTTTCAGCTGCTTTGGGTGCGGCCCGATCGCCCCCGGTCTCAAGACCACCATCGAGGCCGCGATAGGCGCGGCCCGAGAAACAGAAGGAACCATCACAATGGCGACGATCGGCACATTCTCCCGCACCGCGAACGGCTTCTCCGGCTCAGTCAAAACCCTGAACCTCAACGTCAAGTCGGTGACGTTCACGCCAGCCGAAGGCGACAATGAAAAAGGTCCGGACTTCCGCATCTTCGCCGGCGCCATCGAGTTCGGGGCGGCATGGAAGAAGACCTCGCGCGAGGGCCGCGACTACCACTCGGTCAAGCTCGACGATCCGAGCTTCCCCGCTCCGATCTATGCGAGCCTGGTCGAGACCGCCACCGAGGGCGAGTTGTCGCTCATCTGGTCCCGCCGCACCGCACAGTGATCCGACTAAACACGCAGCCCCGCGCAAGGCGGGGCTTCGCCATGGTTCAGGTCCTACAGCGTGGCACGTCCGCCAGCTGCAGCACGCTACGCTTTGACGGGTGTCTTGCGCGCCTTCTTCACCGGCGACTTGACTGCCCTTGCGGCTGTTGTCGCTGCTGCCGCGCGAGCAGCTCGTTTTGGTTTTTCTGCCGCAGCTGTTTCTGGCGCTGCCGCCTTGCGTCCCAGGCCTATTGATTTCGCCAGGGCCGAGCGGGTGGCCGCGTAGTTCGGCGCTACCATCGGATAGTCGGAGGGCAGGTTCCATTTCTGCCGGTATTCGTCCGGACTCAGATTGTAATGCGTTCCGATATGCCGCTTCAAGGATTTGAACTTTTTCCCGTCTTCCAGGCATATGATGAAATCAGGTGACACTGACTTCTTGATCGACACCGCCGGCTCCAGCTTGGCTGCGGTCGCAGCCACAGGTCTGCCGATCCCTTGCAAAGCGACATAGACATCCCCGATCAACTTCGACAACTCGCCGACCGGCAGCGGATTGTTCGAAACGTAGGCGGAAACGATGTCGGCGGTGATTGATACGAGATCAGCCTGGTCGCTTGGGTCTGGAGAAACGGTCATCGAGTTTTCCTCTTGTCTGACGGCTCTAATAGCGCGCGTTGAAACGGATGGGCTGTTTATTGCCAATCAGGCAAATAATTCGTTGTTCCGCAACAAACCTCATTCGTCGCAAATATCAAGCCGGCAAGCTTTCGCTTCCATCGTTCTGCCCGGCTGCGGACAGAGTTGCTGATAAACCGGTGAAAGCTGCTGCACCGCAGATCGAGCGATGAACATGCGCGTACAATCTTTATCCTCTCGGCACTTGGCGGCGCGGTCCTCCTCGCGGCGGCGGCGGTGAATTGGAGCTTCGGGCGCAATTCATCTGGAACGCGTCGGCGACGTTCAAGTTGCCTGAACCTGTTCGGGCCAACGGGTCCGGCAGGCACATTTCGGGCGGCGTGGCGCTACATCTAAACCGCGCCTGGGTATAGTCGAGGATCTCGCTAATGCTCTCGCAGATGCTGGGCAGGGTGCCGCCGCAACAACGCGCGGCGGATGATCGGGCAGCGGCCCGCGCTTTGGTTGCGCTTTTCCGGGTTCGCTACGGCGCGGAGTGATGGTCGCGCCTTCGCTGATATCGCGTTCGATGTGGTCGGGGTCCATTGCGCTCGGAATCCGAGAAGGGATCCATCTTTCAGCTGCTCCTGGATCAGTATGGCGAGCCCGTCGAGCCTCTTGACGGTCGGTATGACCGAGCGCCAGATGCATCTTCACACCCGCCGCAACGACGATCATGATGCGTTCTCCCTTACCGCGAGATGCCGCTTGACTGCATCCGCATTGCTGCCGACGGACGCAAAGACGCGCCGCCCGTTGTCCAGTCGGACTGCCACCATGCCGTCCGGCGGCCGCACGAGATTGCACAGGGGAGCCGTCGCCGGCGTTCGTTTTTTCGCCCCATGGATGAGCGCAACAGTTGCCAATTGCGGCGTCTTGCGAGCGGTCAGGCCGAAACTCGACACGCCAGCGGAAGGCCGTGCTGGTGGCGACTCCATGGCGGCGGCAACCTCCGCCACTGACACCAGGCTTCTCCGTCTCCTGCACAATCGCCTGCTTCTGCGCGTCGCTGAAGCGGCGCCGGTCCGACCGCCCGTCAACCCGCAGTCTCAAGCGATTGGCGCCGCACGCAATCAGCGCTGCTTAATTGAGCCCGGGCACTCGGATGCAACAGAGATCGCCAGTCCAGTTCGAATTCGAATTCCTCAAGACGAGCGCGCCATTTGCGCAGCGCATGGGGGCGAAAGCCCGAGCGCCACGGCATATTCGGCAGGCCCCAATCCGCTCCAGTTCATCGCCTCCACATGCATGCCCCAGAACGCCTGCAGAGCAAATCGGATCGTGTCCGTACGCACGCTGTAGCAGTAGCGGCGCGGGCTCTTGCGTCGCTTCGGCGGCCCTTTCTTGCCCCGCTTTTGCGGCTTTCCCCGCGCAATTTCCGCAGATATTCCGCACGTTTGCGCCGATCTTCCGCGCTCACCGGATGACGCACCCACAGCTTGAAAGTCGTCATCGAAAGCTTGCGCCGGCGGCAATATTCCTCCACCTCAAAACGGCCCCCGATACCAGGTCGCGACATGCGTCGACCAGTACGAGTTGTCGGCCTTGTCCCAGGAACGTCGAGGCACCGCCGAAGATCCTCCTCGATAAGAAGGAACCCCACACGTTGCGAGATTGCACTAGGTGTGCAGGATCCGGACGGTTACAGAGTGCGGAGAGGGACAGCAAGATAAAGCGAGCTGGCGCTCGCCTCGCTTCGCTCGTAAGTGCTTGTCTGCACATTGTTTTTCCTGCCCGTGCCGACCTCAGGCAGAATGACGTGAGGTGCGGGGCTGACAGGCTATGGCTATGCTGTTGATCCGAAACGCAAAACTATCGTGCCGCAGCGATGTGCGATCCGCCATTCTTCGCCGCAGCAAGTCTTTGCGCGCCGTAGCACGCTCTGCGCTCCGGCCATCTTGAAGCACCAAATCCGACTGCCGATGCTGTCGGCATGGCAGATCGTGACAGCGACCAATTCCAGGTTCGCACTGGCCGGATGCGGCATGGTGGCGCGCCGGTCAATTCACGGACGCTGCCCTTCGTGCGCCAGGTCGAGATTGCCATCCGCAAGCAAGGCGGCAACCCCAATCGCATGGGCGGAAGTGGTCGCGCCGGGAAGGGGAGTGGCCGCTTCAATGCCCGCGGCCGCGGCGGCAAGGTGGTGGCCGGGTTGCCAAGGGACGGTGGCGGGTGGAAGCAGGACTCCAATGGCGTCCGCTTTCGTTCCCGCCGCGTCGTGGTGAAGGCGCGCGTCGTCAAGCTGCCGGCGCGAGGGAAGGCGACCACCGGGCGCGCCCAAAAGTTCGTGACGACGAGCAAGGCCGTCGATGCGCATCTGCGCTATCTCCAGCGCGACGGCGTCACCAGGGACGGCGAGAAGGGCAGGGTGTACTCGGCCTTCGACGACGAGCCCGACGGCAAGGCCTTCGTCGAGCGCGGGCGCGGCGACCGACATCAATTCCGTTTCATCGTCGCACCGGAGGATGCCGCCGAGATGGAAGACCTGCGCTCCTTCACCCGCGATCTCATGCGGCAGATGGAAGCCGACCTCAACACGCGACTCGACTGGATCGCCGTCGACCATCACAACACCGGCCATCCGCATACCCACATCCTGGTGCGGGGCGTCACCGATGACGGCAAGATCCTGAACATCGCCGGCGACTACATCGCCCATGGCATCCGCCATCGAGCAAGCGAGCTGGTGGAACGGGAACTCGGCCTGCAAAGCGAGATCGAGGTCGCCCGCAAGCTGGCCAACGAGGTGGAAGCCGAACGGCTGACCCGGCTCGACCGCATGCTGATCGCCGAACAGCACGAGCACGATCTTCTCGATCTCCGTCCCAATGCCAGCGACAGCTACACCATTTCCAGCAACCGCTATCTGCTGATCGATCGGGCGAAGAGACTGGAGCACTTCGGCCTGGCGAGTGAAATCGAGCCCGGCCGATGGGTGGTCTCCGACAGGGCCGAAAGTACCTTGCGCGCGCTTGGCGAGCGCAACGACATCATCAAGACCATGAGCACGGCCTCGCCGATGAACGGGGCGCGGCGCAATATGCCCTGCACCGGCGAACCATCACCGAAGCGGTCGTCGGCCGCGTGCTCGCCAAGGGTCTTGCCGGCGATGAGATGAGCGATCGGCTGTCGCTCGTCGTCGACGGTGTGGACGGGCGCACGCACTATGTCGAGACCGCGGATGCGGCAAAGTTCGACGACATCCAGCGCGGCCATATCGTGGCGCTTGATCCCATCCTGCCGAAGGAGCAGCCGCGTGCGGCCGACCGCAACATCGGCAGCGTAGCCGGCGAGGACGGTGTCTATCGGCCGAGCAGACACCTGGAGGCGATCCGCGAGACATTTTTGGAGCAGGGCAAGGACCCGGACGCCTTCGTCCGTTTCCATGTTCGCCGTCTCGAAGCGCTGCGGCGGGCGGGCCATGTCGAACGTGTCGACGAAGACCACTGGCGCGTTCCAAAAGACCTGTCCGAGCGCGGCATCGCCTATGATGCCCGCAGCCGCGCAAAAGACTTCTCCGTCCGCGTGCTTTCGACGCTCGATCTTGACGCGCAGATCGGCAGCGACGGCGCCACCTGGCTCGACCGGGAGCTGACGGCCAAAAACCCCGTTCCGCTGGTCCGGTCAGGCTTTGGTCTCGACGTGGACAACGCTCTCGACAGACGGGCCGCCCAGCTCGTCGGGATGGGCCTTGCCGAACGCGATGCGACTACCCGGACGATCACCTTCTCGCGCGACCTCGTAGCCACGCTGGCGCGCCAGGAGGTCGCGCGCGTCGGCAAGGAAATGGCCGCTGCGCGCGGCCTTACCTTCGTGCCCGTACAGCCCGGCAACCATATCGGCGGCACGCTGCTTGGCTCGGTCGGTCTTGCCAGCGGGCGCTTCGCCATGCTGGACGATGGTCTCGGGTTTCAGCTCGTTCCGTGGCAGCCAATGCTGGAGAAGCGCATCGGCCAGCACATCACCGGGCTCGTGCAAAACAGCGGCGGCATCGACTGGAGCTTCGGCAGAAAACGCGGGGTCGGAATCGGGATGTGAGGAATGCTCGCGCCGCAAAATGCGCAGGTGGGGCGAGAGCCGTAATTCAGATCTGCCGGAGAATGAACTGTGTCTCGACCGCGCGTGCGTCGATTGTTCCCAACTTGGGCACTCACTCGTATCAGGTCTCCCGCGACGACCCACAAACGCGCCGCTCCATAGGGCGGACACATCTGCGCCACTTTCCCTGTCCCTGTACGCCTTTGCGAAAGGGAGCCGGTCCATACAAAAGGATCACAGTTTGCCTTTTGCATCGTCTGATCGACGCGCCAGGCGAACGCCAGCACCGCCGCCGTTTTCCGGAATGAATTCGACACCGGCAGCTTCTAATGCTGCAGTTAGCGCCTCTAGAGTGGTCTGCCTCGAAGCCGTTTGGGCATTCTCAATTCTGACGAGCGTGCGAACGTTTATCCCGGATGCGTTGGCCAGATCCTCTCTCGTCCAGTCAATTAAGGCTCTCGCTGCACGAAGCTGGTGGGCCGATATGTCCTTTTTCATGACATTCTTCTTGATTAAAGTCACAAAAAGTGACATATCAGGAGGGCAACAGAGGCGGCCGCACGAGGTGCTGGTAACACCCTGAGCGGCCTGACCACCACCCAAGCTGATTGGAGCTCGGATCATGGCTGATTCCGACAATACCACGACTCTGCCGTTCGTCACCCGCAGGAGAGTGCTTGCGGGAACAGTGGCGGCAACCACCGCGTGGACCCTTGAAGGGAACGCGTTTGCTGGCGAGGCCAGGATGACGAATGTGCCCCCCGACCCAGCGCTGGCGCTTTGGCGGGAATGGGAGACAACCCACAAGCTGACCGAGCGGCTTTGCCGCAAGCAGCAGCGCCTGGAGACGAGGCTTGTCTCGAACGTCGGCTTTCCTTGCGCAACCGTGTGCCTGCCCGAGGGTGAGGATGTGACGGTCCACTCGATCGAGGCGCTCAATGAAGTGCTCGGCAAGCGCCCGGACACAGCGGATCTCCGGGAAAAGGCCGAAGCTGACCTCGCGGCGCATAAGGCACGCTGGGACACGGCTGCGGAGGAGGGCGGCTATGCTGCGGCCCTTCGAGCTGAGCGCGAGGCTGCCAATCGGGCGCAGGATCTGATGCAAGCGCTCTCAACGACGCCTGCCACGAGTGTCGCTGGCGTGGCGGGCAAGCTCGATGCCGTGTTGCGCGAGGGTGAGGCCTGGGTGGAATGCTCCGAGTTCCCTGGCCGCAAATCCGTTCGGCGCTCAGCGATCTGGTACGGATCGCCCAGCAGACGACTGACGACGAACCGCCCGCACCTGGCGGGCTGGCACCCGTCTCCGCGAGAAACGGCTTAAGAGCCGGTTGGCCTCGTAACGGCGGCTTGCTTGACTGAGATACGCGGCTGATCTCTTCCGGTCGAGTGGCTGCGCGGAAATAAGCCACCCATTTTCATGACTTACGTCGTGGCAGGCCATTTTGTTTTGGGACGCAATTCTCGGGGAGCGGCTGTCTTTTGCAGAATTGGGGATCGGTGAAATCCAACTCTTCGACTGAGCCGGTGATCAAGCCCCAACTGCGCTGCCGATCGATCGGGACTTCATAAAAGTCGTCGCCGCCATGCTTGAAAGCCTCATCCTCCAGCGCGACGGCTACGCCCATTTCCCGGAGATATTGCTTCTTCTCCAGGTGAGCATTGGCTAGAACTTTGGCAACCCTCTTGGCGGACTTTATTTGAGTGAAGGTCCTGTCGCCATTTGAGTACAGGACGGCTTGTCCCTTGTGGACCGCGATAAAGTTGCGGTCGCTGTTGAGCCTTTTGACGCAACCAGCAAGGAACAAGGGGCAGGCAGACAGGCAGTTGGCTTCTTCGAATCGACCTTGGCCGTCAATCTCTGGCATCGTGCGACAGACCGAGGCTTTGTCTTTGCAAACTACCGGTGAAGTCCCAATAGCGATTGTCAGCTTGTTCTTTCTCGCGATCCTGCCGAGTTCCTGGGCGGACTGACGGTCACCACCATTCGATGCCAAGACGATGGGCAGGTGAACTGCGCCGAGGCTCTTCAGCAGCTTGCGCAAAGCCGATGGGGACGAGGTTTCAATCGAACCTGCAGCGTAGATCCACGCAGGGCAGGTTGGTTCACATGCGGGGTCCGAGTTCCGGATCACCTGGAAGGTCATGACAGTATCCGGGGCCCATGCCAGTGCCGGCATCTTCGGCAGTGCTGCAAAAAAGGCCACAGTCAAGAGCACAGCACGGCAGAGAGATCGAAAGAAAAGCAAAGCCGCCCCCCGGAAGCATTGTTAGAGAGCAATGAGGTGAACGTTGCACGATGTCAACTCGGTCGATTCATCCGTCGCTCGCGCGCCGTTTTTCCGAGCCAAAGGAAGCTGTGATTGCGGCGGCATATATGCCGGTGTTGACATTCGTGTCGCCCGCCTCGACCCGTTGCAGGGTCGAGCGCGAGGTACAGGCGCGCTCGCCACCCGCGCCATTGGGAGCCGCCGCCGGGCATCGTGGATATTCGCTCCCAGCCTGTGCAGGGCGTCTGACCGCGGCCGGAGGATTGTTGGGAGTGGGCATTGACACCTTTGCACTACTGATTACGCCTTAAGACTCTTGAGATGGACATTCTCGCAAACGGCTACCGATCCGCGCGTTGTCGATCCTCCGCAGAGCGCAGGCTGCGGTCAGGAGCCACCATTCCGGATACGTCGGCCGCCTCCTTCACCTTGCGCTCCCGCTCCTGCGGCGGCACCCCAGCGATCTTCAGTGCGAAGCCCCCTATTCTCGGCCAAGCTCATATGCGGATAGGCCGCATAGGAATGGAACACCATGGCCAGCCCACGCGCGGACGGGTCGATGTCGTTGGCGCGCACGCCGTCGATCATGAGGTCGCCTGCGCTGATCCTTTCCAGCCCGGCGATCATGCGCGGCAGCGTGGACTTCCCTCAACCGGACGGGTCGACGAAGACGATGAATTCGCGGTCCTCGACGTCGAGGTCGATGCCCTTGATGATCTCGGCGGCTCCATAGGATTTGCGCGCGCCGCGCAGCTTGAGCTCAGCCTTGGCTTGCCTCCCTGGCGCCGGTTGTCGTCTCCTCGTTCTGCACCATCGCCAGCGCCGTGCCGGGCTCGCCCTCCCATAGGATCAGGCTCGCCGCGCCGACTAGGCCCGCCCGGTCGCCAAGTTCGGCCGGAACGATCGGCACGTCGCGATAGGCTTGCATGGCGCGGTGCTCGACGGTCGCCCTGATGGTCGGTGCCAGGAGGTCGAAGCCGTTGGAAAGGCCGCCGCCCATGACGATCAGGTCGGGCGAGTAGAGATGCAGGAGGTTGGTGAAGCCGATGCCCAGCCACCGCGCCTCGGCCTCGACCAGTGGGCGAGCCGCCACATCACCCGCCCGCGCGGCCTCGACGACGTGTCGCGCCGAGACGTCGCCATTGTTGGACAGCCGCCGGAGCAGCGAGCCGTCGCCCGGCGCGGTCAGCCGTGTCGCCCGGCGTCCGAGCGCCGTACCGGAGGCGACCGCCTCGAAGCAGCCGACGGCGCCGCAGAAGCAGCGGTCGCCTTCGCCGGTGATGGTCATGTGGCCGATCTCGGCCGCCAGCCCGCGCCTGCCGTGATAGATGTGGCCGTCGGCGATGACGCCGCCGCCAATGCCGGTCGACACGGTCACGAATACCAGCGATCCGGTGCCGCGGCCGGCGCCGAAGCGCCATTCGCCGAGGGCCGCCGCATTGGCGTCGTTCTCCAGCCGCACCGGCAGGCCGAACTGCCGGCTGAGGATGTCGATCAGCGGCACATTGTGCCAGCCGGCCAGGGTCGGCGGCCCGATGACGATGCCCGCCTTGGGATCGAGCGGCCCCGGCGCGCACATGCCGATGCCGACCACCTTTGCCCGCGGATGCTCCGCCAGCAGGGTGCCTGCCAGCGCGATGATCTGGCCGATCACCGCCTCCGATCCCGCGGCTGCCATCGTCGGTGCCGAAACCCGGGCGATGACATCACCGCTGCGTTCGACGAGCGCGCCGCGCAGCTCCGTGCCGCCGAGATCGAAGGCAAGCGCAAGCGTGCTCATCAGGCGGCGACCTTCAGTCCGTGCAGCCAGGCCATGCGCTGCGCAAGGTCGGGATCGCCGAAGGCAAGCGAGCCCAGCACAACCGTCTCGGCGCCGGCGGCGCGCAGCAGCGGCACTGTCTCGTGGCGGATGCCGCCATCGGCGGCAAGCACGATGTCGGCCTCACGGCCGGCCTTCCGCATCAGCGCGCGTGCCTCGATCAGGCGCGGGCAGGCCTGATCGGACAGGCTCTGCCCTTTGACGCCGATGGAGGTGCCGAGCAGCGTCACGAACGCCACTTCAGGCAGGAAAGGCGTGACGACGCTGACAGGCGTTTCCAGCCTGAGCACCACGCCGGCTTCGGCGCCAAGCTCATGCGCCAGCCGCACGGCGCGAAGCCCCGCTTCACCATTCTCGGCATGCACGCTGATCAGGTCGGCGCCGGCCTCGATGAGCTGCCGCGTCTGCTCCTCGACGATTTCGGCCTCGACCATCAGATGAACATGGATCGGCCTGGTCGTCAGCTTGGCGATTCGTGCCACCAGATCCGGAAAGAACAGGAAGCCGGGGGTGAAGCGGGCGTCGGCGACGTCGACGTGATGCAGATCGGCATGGGCCTCGATGCGCTTCAGGTCGCGCTCCATATTGGCGAGATCGGCCGACCACAGCGAGAATTCGCCGAGCAGCCGGTTGCGCGGCAGAGCGGCTATCGCGGCGGGGCCTGAGAGAGATTTGCTGGTCATGACGGAATGAGGCTCCGGACGTTCGAGTGGGCGTGAAGGAAGGCCGAGATCTCGGCGTGTAATTCGGTGAAATGGCTGGCGCTGTCGAGCGCCTTGGGGGTGATCTCGGCGAAGATCGCATTGGGGATGACTGCGGCGAGCGTATAGGCGGCCGACAGCGGGTGGACCGCGTCGCTGGCGTTGCCAATGGCCAGCGTCGGGATGCGCAGGGCGGCGGCGTCGCGCTCGGAAATCCCGGGCCCGTCGGCGGCGATGTTGGCGAGCACCTGCGCAAAGGCGTGGGCGTCCGGCCGGTCGAAATAGCCGAACAGCGAGGACAGGTTGTCGGGCGCCTCGCGGTAAAGCCGCGTCGCCGTCTCGGATTGCGCGAAGATACTCCGCGCGCTCTCGGCGCCACGGTCGAGGATGAGTTCGGCGACCTCGGTTATAGGCTGCATGTTCACCGGTGCTGCCGTGAACGTCCACGCCGGCCGCACCAGCACCATCGCGGCGACGCGGTCGGGATGGCGGCAGGCGAGGCGGAGCGCGATCGCGGCACCCATCGAGACGCCGCCGGCAACGAAGCGGTCGAGGCCGGCCTGGTCGGCGGCCGCGAGCACATCGTCGGCGAACATCTCGAACGAAAATGGCCGTCGCTCGCCAAGGCCGGAGCCGCCATGGCCGCGGCATTCGAGCGTGATGCGACGAAAGCCTGTGGGGAAGGTCTGCGCAACCTGCGCCTCGCCGCCACCCAGCCCGTGCTGAACGACGACCGCCAGCCCGTCGCCCGTATCGGAAACCCGAAGCGCGGCGCCATCGCGGAGCAGGATCGTCGGGCGCGCCATCACAGCAGCCCCTTGAGGAAACGGGCGACGCCGGGCGCTTCCCCGGCCGAAAGCCCATGCGTCACCAACGGCCCGTCGAAACCTGTCGCCTTCAGCCGGGCGATGAAGTCGGCGAAGTCGACGACGCCTTGCCCGGCGGTGGCAAACCGGCCGTCGGCGAAACGGTCCTTGGCATGGGCCATGGCGACATGGCTTGCCGTGCGCTCGACTGCAGCCGCAACCATGGCGCGCGCCTGCGCGGCATCCGCCTGTTCGAACAGGTTTGCCGGATCGAGCACGATGCGCAGCCGCTTCGAACCCATCTCGGCGATGAGCCGCATCGCGTCAGGAGCGGAGGTGACGATATTGGTCTGTTCGGGCTCGATCCCAAGATTGACACCGTGACGCTCGGCGAGTTCGAGCGCCTTTTCCATCTCGACCGCCATGTCGGTCCATGCCGAGGGATCGGCATTGTCAGGATGGTGCGCCCATTGGTCGTCACGATTGCGCGTTCCGGTGCAGAGCGTGACGAGCGGCGTGGAAAGCCTTGCGGCGGCTTCGATCACCATCGCCAGCCGACGCAAGCCATCGTCGCGTACCTGCTTGTCCGGATGCGCCATGTTGTAGGTGCCGGACAGCGCCACGAGACCGACGCCGGAGCTGTCGACTGCGGCATTGATTGCCCAGATCGCCGCTGCGGGAACATCATCCGGCATCGATGGCAGGCCGGCGCATGCGAGATTGAATTGGGTGACCGCAAAACCCGCGTCACGGACCGACGCCAGCACGCCGGCCGGCTCGCTGCCCGGGAAGGTCTTGGCGAACACCCCGATCTGCATCAGACCGCTCCCGTCACGCCAGCAATCTCGACGCGTTCGCCGCTCTCGACCGAGCGCGCGATCGCCACCATGGCGCGGATTGAGGCGAGCCCGTCGTCGACATTGGCGCCGCGCATCGGCTTGCCGTCGAGCACCGTCTCAGCGAGGCCTTCGAGCTGGCGGCGGAAGAAATGGCCGTCTGCGCCAAGCGGCTTGCGCGACGTCGCATCCTTCTCATGGAAGATGTCGACCTCGCTTGCGCGGAAATACCAGGGATTGAAGGTCTTCGCGATCACCGAGCCGTTTTCGCCATAGAGCTGGAAACCTTCATGCCAGTCCATGCGCACGGCAACCGTGAGGTCGAGATGGCCGAGCGCGCCATTGGCGAACTCGGTCTCGACGAACCAGCAATAGGCGCCGAATTTCTCGTTGAGGCGGGCTCGTACAGCGGTGATCTCGCCGCACAGGAAGCGCGCCGTGTCGACGAGATGCGAGCCATGCGCCAGCATGAAGTATTGCCTGAGATCGGCCTTCGGATTGCCGGCCGGCTTCCTCGCCAGCTTGCTGGTAATGGGCAGAGGTTGGATCGCGTCGGTGTTGGTGTAGCGATGGGTGGAATCGCAATACCAGGCCTTCAGCGCCAGGATCTCGCCCATCTCGTCGCGCACGAAATCGCGCGCCGCTTCGAGAGCCGGGTCGAAGCGCTTCATGTGGCCGACCTGCAGCACCTTGCCGGAGCGCTTGACCGCGTCGGCAAGCTTCTGGCCTTCCTCGACCGAGACGCCGATCGGCTTTTCGCAGAGAACGTGCTTGCCCGCCTCGAGCGCCTTGATCGACATCGGCACGTGATAGGCGTCCGAGGTGGCGACGATCACCGCCTCCAGCGCAGGGTCGGCGAGCATCGCGTCATAGTCGCCATACATCTTCTGCGGCTCGTAGGTCGCGCCCATACGTGCAAGCAGATCGGGTGCTGCGTCGCAGATCGCGTAGAGATCGGCATTGCTCGCCTTCACGCAGGATTCCAGATGCGCGAATTGAGCGATCGGCCCGCAGCCGAGCACACCGACACGAAGACGACGGTCTTTCTTGCGGATCATCGTCTCAGGCTCCGTAGCCGCGCATGGTCTGGCGGTTGGTCTTGACCGCGCCGGCCGGATCGGCGGCGGCGGTCTCGGACTCTTCCTCCAGCACCAGCCAGCCATTGAAGTTGGGTGCCGCACTGGCGATCTCGATCACCTTCGCGGTGTCGCAGACGCCCTTGCCGAGCATCGCCCAGGTGCCGCTCGCATCGACATCCTTCAGGTGCACGTAGCAGATGCGATCGCGATAGGTGGTGAGCGTGTCGGCCATATCCTTGTGGCCGCGCAGGATGTGACCGGTGTCCGGCACCCAGCCGACCAGCGAGGCATCGAGCAGCCCGAAGATGCGGTCGCAATCGGGGCGGTCGTAGAGCAGCGTGCTGTGATGCGAGCTCGGGTGCACCGCGACCTGGACGCCGGCCCTGCGGCCGAGTTCACCAGCCTTGTTGTAGACCTCGGCCGCAATGGCGAACTTGTCGTCGCGCGGACCGTCCGACACGACGGTGGCCGAGCCCATGGACACCATCGCGCCCGGAAAGGCGGCGGCGAAATCGATCCAGCGCTTGGCGGTCTCGAGGTCGGCGCCGATCTTCTCCTTGAGTGTGAAGCCGCTGTCCGAACCGAACGCGAAGGAGACCAGCGTCAGGCCGGATGTCTTCAGCGCCGCAGCGAACTCCGCCGGCTTGCCGGCATAGCGGCCGATCATCGTATCGGTGATCTCGATGCCGGCATAGCCGCCATCGGCGATCGCTTTGAGCAGGTCGTCGGGGCCGCCGGCAAAACGGTCTCCGAGCATTTCCCAGGTGAAGGTCTGGCAGCCGACTTTGAGGTCTTTCACGTTCATCCTTTCATTCCTTGATTCCACCTGCATAGGCCCTTCGATGATGTGGCGCTGGAAGAACGGCTCCAGCACGATCAGCGGCGCTATGACGACGCTTGAGGCCGCGGCGATATCGCCTGCCAGCAGAGAAGGTCCAATCCATCGATTTCGATGCGCGGCCTACTCCATCAGTTCTCTGTGGGAGGGACATCCTACTTGACCGAGCCGGCGGTCATACCGGCGAGGAAGAACCTCTGGGCAACGAGGTAGATGAGCAAGAGCGGTAGCGAGCCGAGCACGCTCATCGCCATCATCTGGTTCCATTCGAAGGCGTGCTGCCCCATCAACAGCTGGATGCCGATCGGGACGGTGCGCATGGACGTTGACTTCGTCAGCGTCAGCGCAAACAGAAATTCGTTCCAGCACAACAGGAAGGTGTAGACCGACGTCGCCACGATACCAGGCAGTGAAATCGGGACGATCACCCGCCAGAGCGCCGTCCAGCTGCTGCCGCCGTCGACAGCCACCGCTTCATCGAGATCGCGGGGCAAGGTGTTCAGATATCCCGTCATCAGCAGGATCGCGTAGGGCAGCGTAAATACCAGGTAAGTCAGGATCAGTGCGACGTAGGTGTCGAAGATGCCATACGAGACGACAAGCCCGAAGAAGGGGATCAAAAGCGTGATCGGCGGGATCGTCTGCGTGCTGATGATGAGCGTGTTGAGGCTGCCCTTGCCGCGGAAATTGAAACGGCTGAATCCATAGGCCGCCAGCAAGGCGATCAGCACCGTCAGCACTGTCACCGCTCCGGCCACGAAGTAGCTGTTGAAGAAGAAGCGCAGCTTTACCGGGTCGCCAAGGATGGCCGCATATGCTTCCAGCGTGAAGGCCTTCGGCAGGACGGTTGGTGGCAGGGCAAAGATTTCGGTATTCGACTTGAACGAGCTGCTCAGCATCCAGTAGATCGGGAAGGCCGCGAAAAAGAGCCCTGCAGCAAGCGCAACATGGAGCGCGACGGTGATCAGCCTGTCTTTCGGCGAGTGCCTTTTCCTCATGGTGACTACCGAGCCTTTTGATAGCGGATGTAGAACAGCGTCAGGCCGAGGGAGATCAGCAGGATGACCACGGCGCTCGCCGAAGCCTGCGACAGGTTGTAGCTCGAAAACGCCAGCTTGTACGTGTAGGTGCTGAGGACCTCGGTCGAATAGATCGGACCGCCGCCCGTCGTTATCCAGATCAATGGAAAGACCTGCATGGTCCAGATGAAGTCGAGCAGCGAGATGCTGATGATGATCGGCATCAGCTGCGGGATCGTGATGAAGATCAGCTTCTGGTAGGCCTTCGCCCCGTCGATATCGGCGGCCTCGTAGAAATCCTTGGGAATGCCCTGCAAGCCTGCGAGCAGGCTGACCATGAAAAGCGGGTAGCCCGCCCAGATATTGGCGAAGGTGACGGCGTGCAGCGCGGTCTCGGGCGAGGAAAACCACTCGACCTTGGAACCGATGATGCCCATCTGCATGAGAACGCTGTTCACGACACCGTTCGGCTCGAGCAGGAGGCGCCAGATCACGGCGATAATCACCGCGGTGAACAGCCAGGGCAGAATGTAGAGCACGCGCAGGATATTGCGCAGCGTCGGATTGACGCGGTCGCTGTTCAGCATGAGCGCGAAGATCATGCCGATGGTCATGTGGAAAACCACACTCATGCATGTGAAGTAGAACGTGTGCCACAGCGAAGCCCAGAACACGGGGTCGTCGAAGATCGCCTGGTAGTGTTTCAGTCCGGCAAAGGACGGGTCACGACGCAGCACCGCGCTGTTCTGGAACGAGTAGGCAATCACCGTCACCATCGGCAGCAGCATCAGAAGCCCGATTATGAGCAGCGAGGGCGACAGATAGAGGTAGGGTGCGACCGCTCGTTTCAGCTTGTGGTGGGAGCGCTTTTGCCGGGTCATGTGCCAACCTTGGGATAGGCCTTCAGCGAGAAGGTAAGCTTCGGAAACAGGTCCATCTCAAATTGCCGATCCGTTGTTGCCGGGTGGCCTGCCCGAAGTCAGGCCACCCGGTCGAACATAGCAAACGGGAACAGGCCGATCAGAATTTCGCCATCCAGCCCTTCTGAGCGGTGGCTGCAGCTTGTTCCGGAGACTGCTCGCCGGCGAGCATCTTCTGGGCTTGAACGTCGAACTGGGTCATCAGGTCTTCAGCCACCGGCAGGCCCGTGAACTCATTGGCGAGATAACCGGTCTTGAAGATTTCGAAAGCCTTGCCGAAAGCTTTGTCCGAGGTCACGAAATCGGGTTTGGCGTTGACGTTGCCCGGGAAGGCGTTTGCAAGCGACACGAGCTTGGCGTTCACCTTTTCACTCATTAGATATTGAACGAGTTTCCAGGCTTCCTCCTGATGTTTCGAGGCAGCAGAGATACCGATGCCCCAGGAGGCATAGGGAAGGCCGCGCTTGCCGGTATAGTTTTCTACGACCGGGACCGGGATGAGGTCGAAATTCAGCTTGGGGTTGCGTTTGCGGATGAGGTTCACATGCGCGAGCGAGTCGATCATCATCCCGACGCGGTCGTTGACGAATTCCTCGACCTTTTCCTGCTCGGTCTTGGTGGCGATGCCGGGCGAGACGGTGCCGGCGTCGTTCAGTGATTTGACGAAGGTGAGCATATCCACCACCGGCTTGCCCTCGAGAGCGGGCTTGCCGTTCGCCATCATCGACTGACCCGAAGCCCAAACCCAAGACATCATGTCGTTCTGGACGCCGGATGGCGTTTGCAGCGACAGGGGCAACACCCAGCCATACTGGTTCTTGTCGGCGTGCGTCATCTTCTTGGCGGCTTCGAGAAACTCCGCACGGGTCGACGGCAGCTTGGTCACGCCTGCCTGGGCGGCGAGGTCCAAATTCACGAAGACCGGATAGACGAAGGAAGCCACGGGAAACATCACCGCCTTGCCGTCCACCTTGATGATGTCCGCGACCTGGCTCTTGTCGAAACCACTCGCATCCATCATCGGATTCATGTCGGCGAGTGCGTTCTGCGCATTCAGATTGTTCACCCAGGCGCCGTCGAGACCGACGACGTCGCTGAGCGTTCCGGTTGCGGCACCCACCGAGATCTGGTCTCGCGTGGTCGCGTAGGGGCCGCTGACCAATGTCACCTTGATTCCGGGGTTTGCGGCCTCGAAGTCATCCATGATTGCCCTGAGCGAGCCAGCCGGCAATTCAGGCTCCCACCATTGGGTGAATTCCAGCGTTGTGTCCGCCATGGCGCTGGTTGCGCCAAGCAACCATGCGGCCGCGGCTATTTTCAGCATCGCGGGTTGTATCCGAAACATCATTTTCTCCTCCTTCTACAAGATCGACCGCACAATGCGGACGATCGTCTGGTTTATTCAGAAGCCTTCTTGCGAGTATCTTTCGCAGGCGCCTCCCTCTCGCCTACGGTCTGCTGCAGATATTCAGATCGCCAGATGCGTCTCGGGATCGAAGAAATGGAACTTGGCATCATCCACGGCCAACCGGATTTCCGAGTCGGAGTGGATGGCGCTGGCCGGTTCGAATCTCGCCACCGCGTTCGATGCCAGGCCAAAATCCTCCGCTGCGTCCGGATCGCCGGAGTCCACCCGGACCGCGTCGATGTTCAGGTGGACGATATGTTCAGAGCCGAGCTCTTCGATCGAAGTCACCTTTGCGGGTATCGTCTGATAATTGCGGCCGGATTCGAGGCTGCTGTCATAAAGATCCTCGGGCCGTATGCCGAACACGATCTTGCGCCCCTCATAGGACCTCAGAGCGGGCCTGCCGACGAACGCTGCATCCTGCAATCGGATGGCGAAGTCGCGAAAACCGAGCTCGCCGCCCTTTAGGTTCGCTTCGAAAAGGTTCATCGACGGAGAACCGATGAAGCCGGCGACGAAGGCATTCACCGGCGACTCATACAGTCTCTTGGGTGTGTCGACCTGCTGCAGCACGCCGCCCTTCAACACCGCGACCCTGTCGCCCATCGTCATCGCTTCGATTTGGTCGTGGGTCACGTATATGGTCGTTACGCCGAGCTGCTTTTGCAGGCTGGTGATTTCGGCGCGCATTTGAACACGCAGTTTCGCATCGAGGTTGGAAAGGGGTTCGTCCATGAGAAAGGCGGCCGGCTCGCGTACCATGGCGCGGCCCATAGCAACCCGTTGGCGCTGTCCGCCTGACAGGTTCGCGGGTTTGCTGTCCAGCAAAGACGTCAGCTGAAGGGTTTTGGCGATCTCGTCCACGCGCTTCTTGCGCTCGGCCTTCGGCTTGCCTGCCAGCCGCATCGAAAAGGCGATGTTTTCGAACACCGTCATATGCGGGTAGAGCGCGTAGCTCTGGAAGACCATCGCGATGTCGCGGTCCTTGGGCGGCATGTCGACGACGTCGACTCCGCCGATCCGAAGGCTGCCGCTGGTGATGTCCTCCAATCCCGCGATCATTCGCAACGCGGTGGATTTGCCGCAGCCGGACGGCCCGACGAGAATCAAGAACTCGCCGTCCTCGACCGATAGGTTCAATTGGTCGATTGCGCGAAAATTGTTCCCGTAAGTTTTGCAGATATTCTCTAGAATGACTTCTGCCATCTTCCTCCCTCCACAAGTATAAGCCAATGATTCTTATAATTTTCCTCGGCTTGTGTTCACCTGCGAAATGTTTCCTCGGATAGTTTCAGGCTATGTTCCAGTATCGACATATGCATTTTTCAGTTCGACTGCTGACGGCGCGTTCGTCGATGCCAGGAGTTCCGTGACCTGGTCGTCGGTCGGAAGCGCCTCGCGCCCGCCACGCCCCGTTATCGAAAGGGCCGCCGCCGCGGCCGCGAATGCCACCCGGCCTGCGGTGTCGGCTCCGCGCATCAACGCATGCGCGTAGGCGCCATGAAAGCAGTCACCCGCGCCGGTCGAGTCGACGACCACAACCCGGTGCGGGGGCAGATGCCAGAGACCTGTCTCTTCACGCCCGCGATAGTACACGCCCCTGCCGCCATCGGTCAGAACCACGGCGGACCGCGACGGCGACCACAATGCATCGAGCATCTCGGCGGGCGATCGGCGCCCTGTGGCAGTCCGTGCAAAGCCGAGGGGAAGAATGAGATGGTCGCAGAGCGCGATCAGCCGCTCCGTGGCTGGGCCGCAGCTCCATTCGATATCGCCGAGGATCGCAAGGCCGAGATCGCGAGCGCGAGCCACGACATCCAGCGACCGGATCGCGTAGCTATCGACGATCAGGACAGTCGCGCGGCTGAGGACCTCGTCCGGGAAGTCCGACGCGGTGCCCAGCATCGCGTCGTCGTCATACGCGATGAACCGTTCCCCGTCCGAGCCGACGGTAATGCGCGAGCGCACCGGGCGCGCGTCCGGGTGGCGCGGCGCGAATTCGGTTTCAACTCCGCTCGCAACGAGATCGCGCAGCACGGCGTCGTCAGCGGCGCTGCCCAGCCATCCGACGAACCCGGCGCTTCCGCCGAGCCGCGCGACGGCGGCTAGCGCCGTCGCGACATTTCCCCCGAAAGACCGGGCACTATGCAGAACCTTCCCCTTGCCCGCCGACAACGGCTGATCGACATAGACGATGTCGTCGATCGCAATAGCGCCGAAGCCGAGGATTGAAGGGACGGTGGGCATCGTTCAGGCACCCGCCTTTGCCAGGGCGTCTTGCGCCGAAAGGCCGTCATGGATGACGCCCCGAAAGGCAAGCGCAGCCTTCTCCGGATCGCCATGCCCCCAGAGATTGCGGCCTACCACGGCACCGCGTGCGCCGGCACGGATGGCGTCCGCCGTCTGCTTAAGCGCGCCGAGCAGCGTATCGGTTTTCGGACCACCCGCGATCACAACCGGCACCGGGCAGGTCCGGACGGTCTCTCGGAACGACTCGAAATCGCCCGTGTAGCCGATCTTGATCACGTCGACGCCGGACTCGTAGCCGATGCGCGCCGCATAGGCGATCTCGTCGGGGGTGAAGACGATTCTTGCTCCGTCGGTGAAATCGCGTGGGTAGATATGCGCCACCACAGGCATGCCGTAGCGCGCCGCCGCGTTTACCGAATCGGTGAGCCAGCGTATGTATTTGCCCTCGGTCGCGCCGCGCACCGGAATGGCCACGGCCAACGCATCGGCCCCGGCGCGCACCGCATCCTCGGGCGTTGCGATCAACTCGCTGATGCGATCGTCCGGAGTGAAGCAGCCCGCCTGAATCACCAGAGAAGCCTTGCCCGCATATTGCGGCCACAGATGGCGCGCGGTGCCAGGCTGGATGCTGACGTAATCGGGTCTGCCCGCCATGACGCGTGCAAGCGCACCCGGCAGGTCGGCAAGGCCGCCTTTGCGCACGTCACCATAGCCGACGAAGTGGTCGACGGCGCCGCCAAAAAGGTTCCCCGATGGATGCGAGAAGAGGCGCGCAAGACGCACCTTGGTTCCTAGGCTCATGAGTGCAAAATTCCCCAATCGTTTGATTTCAAAATCCTGGACCCAGTGTTTCCGAAAGAAATAAGAAAAACAATCTTTCGAAAGCTTTCGAATTTGCGTATTTTTGCTAAGGTGAGCCGAGGCCAGAGCGGTTGCTTGGCGTAGGGAGGCAAGGGCAGGGCAATGTTGTCGGAGCAGAGACGCCAATCGATCCTGGGTGAGGTGCAACGCAGCGGACAGGTTCGCACGAAGGACCTGTCAGACGGGTTTGGCGTGTCGGAAGTCACGGTGCGCTCCGACCTCGAGATACTGGACCGAAAGGGACTACTGACCAAGACCCGTGGAGGGGCGGTGACCCGTACCACCGATTCGACTACGGCCGCGTTCGCCCGGCGGATGCAAGCGAACCTCGACGCAAAGAAGCGCATCGCGCGGGCGGCGGTAGACCTCTTCGAGGACAACCAATCGGTCATCTTCGACGGCGGCTCGACATTGATGCAGCTTGCCATGCAGTTACCGCCGCTCAGCAATGTCGTGGTCGCGGCCACGGCCATGAATATCGTGCAGCACCTTATGCATCGTCCCGGGCTCGACGTTCATATGATCGGCGGCCGGGTCTATCCCGACACGGTGAGCACACTGATCACCGATGCCGATACGGCTCTCGGCGGCTTGGTGGCGCATCAGGTCTTTGTTGGAGCGCATGCGATAGACTCGTCACTGGATGTGGTCGACGTGAACGAAGACATGGCGCGAACGAAGCGAAACCTCGTTCGCATGGCCCGGCGCGTTGTCCTCCTCGCCGATTCGAGCAAATGGGGCGTCAGCGGGACCTCCAAGGCATTTTCGCTGTCGGCCGTCGATGTGGTGATCACCGACGATGGCCTGCCCGGTCCAATACGCAGCCAGCTTGATAGGATCAGGGCCAAGGTGATCTATGCCTGAACCCGTCTCGGTTCCTACCGCGACGGAAAGATCCAGTGCGCGCATGACTCACGGGATTCGCATCGGCCGTTGGCCGTTTTTCATGTCAGTCATGTTCTCCTCCTCAAGGCTGGCGGCCTCCAATGCTGCGCCAGCGTTTTCACATGCTCTATAAAAATTTTACGCGCGTCAAGATTTAAAATGTTATATAGCGGCTTTCGACTATGAACCTTGCCGTAGCCAGGCCATGACCGCGTTAGAGGTACGATCTGAAATGCACAGAAAATCAAAGACAAAGCTCGGCGTCGGCGTCATCGGATGCGGCAACATCTCGATGACCTATTTGCGCAATGCGGCTCTGTTCGGCGGGGTAGAGCTCAGCGCCTGCGCCGACATTTCGGCCGATATGGCTGCGCTGCGCGCCAGGGAGCATGGCATCCGCGCACTCGGCGTCGACGCGCTGCTGGCCGACCCGGACATCGATCTTGTTCTCAATTTGACGATACCGGCGGCGCATTTCGACATTTCGCTTTCGGCGCTTTCGGCGGGAAAGCACGTCTTTACCGAAAAGCCTTTGGCGACATCGGCCGCCGACGGCCGCCGGCTGGTCGAGGAGGCGAGGGCGCGCCGGTTGCAGCTCGGCTCGGCTCCCGACACCTTCCTCGGCGCTGCCGGCCGGCGGGCGCGCCGGCTGATGGATGAGGGTGCGATCGGCCGCGCTGTGACCGGCACCGCCTTCATGATGGGGCGCGGCATGGAGCACTGGCATCCCAATCCGCAATTCTACTATCAGCCAGGCGGCGGCCCGGTCTTCGACATGGGCCCTTACTACCTGACGATGCTGGTCAACCTGCTCGGCCCGGTCGAGCGCGTCATGGCGATGGCGACGCGCGGTCAGGAGGAACGTCTGATATCAGCCGAAGGTCCTTACAAGAACACCAGCTTCAAGGTCGGCACGCCGACCACCATCCTGTCCCTGCTGGAGTTCCGCTCTGGCGCCACCGTCACCTTCGGCGCGTCCTGGGACGTGTTCAAGCACTCCAACCATCCGATCGAACTGCACGGCACCGAAGGCTCGCTGCGATTGCCCGATCCCGACACATTCGGCGGCACAGTTTCGCTCTCGGCGCGCGGCGACGACTGGGCCGATTTCGCCAGCGAGGCCGAACTCTACGGTGCGCGCAACTGGCCCTATGTCGCACCCGACCGCGCCAACTACCGCATGCTAGGCGTCGCCGATCTTGCGCGGGCGCTGGCCGATGGGCGCAAGCCCCGCGCCTCCGGCGATCTGGCGCTGCATGTTCTGGAGATCATGGAGGCGATCCTGGCTTCGGGCGAAAGCCGCGGCTCAATTGCCGTCAATGGGACCGTCGACCAGCCGCCGCTGCTCGGCGAGGACGAGGCGGCAGGTCTGCTTGCCTGATGGGGAGGGAGATCCATGATGACATCGCCTTCAGCGCCGTCCCTGTCCCCACTCGACCCGGAAGCCCGGCATGTGCTCGAGCTCGGCCGGCAGGCCGACGCCTTGCCATTCGAGACCGGTACACCGCAACAGGCACGCTGTGCCTACGAAGAAGGCCTTCCGGACCAGCAGGGTGAGCGCGAGCCGGTGGCTTCGGTCACTGAGCGCGCCATCCTTGGACCCGGCGGTTCGCTGACGCTCAGGATCTATCGCGGGCAGGACGCGCCTGATGCAACTGCCCCGGCGCTGCTTTACCTGCATGGCGGCGGCTGGGTGATCGGCAATCTCGATTCCCATGACGAGATCTGCCGCTGGTTCGCCAATATGGCGGCTTGCGTCGTCGTTTCGCCCGCCTACCGGCTGGCGCCGGAGCACAAATTCCCGGCCGCGGTCAAGGATTGCCGCGCCGTGCTCTCCTTCATACAAGAGGCACCTGGCGATCTCGGCATCGACGCTCTGCGCATTGCCGTTGCCGGCGACAGCGCCGGCGGCAATCTCGCCACGGTGCTTAGTCTTCTCGCGCGGGGCGATCCTATTCCGTTGACCGCGCAGCTGCTGTTCTATCCCAACACTGATGCCGCGCAGACGGCGGACAGCTATCGCCGCTTCGCCGAAGGTTTTGGCCTGACCGCCTCGACCATGGCCTGGTTTCGCGATCACTATGTCCGCTATGCCGCCGACATCGACGACTGGCGCGCCTCGCCACTCAGGGCGGAAAGCCTCGCGGGCGCGGCGCCAGCCTTCGTCGCCATCGCGGGTCACGACATCCTCGCTGATGAAGGCGAGGCCTACGCCGGGCGTCTGCAAGATAACGGTGTGCCGGTCGTGCTGCGGCGTTGGCCAGGCCAGATCCATGGTTTTGTTTCCATGGGCCGCCATGGCACGGCAGCGCGACAGGCCGTTGGCGCTGCGGTCGCCGCATGGCGCGGCTTCGATTCGGCTTTTGGGAAAGATCAGGCCGACTGACGCATCACCAGCGTCGCATCGAGACTGACTTTGGGTGGGATCGCCGTGTCGTCCTCCTCAAGCACCGCCAGCAGCATCTCGACGCTGCGCCCGGCCATCGAGGCGAAGTCCTGCGCCATGGTGGTGAGACCGGGGCAGGTGTAGCGGCTGAGTGGATGATCGTCATGGGCGGCTACCCGCAGGTCGCAATCGCCCTTGCGGCCGATCTTGAGTCCGCGCGCATAGGCGGCGGCCATCACGCCAAAGGCCAAGCGGTCATTGTTGCACAGGATGGCCTTTCCCGCCAGGCCGCCATTGTCGAGCATCGTTTCCGTCTGCTCGTAGCCGATCCGTTCGAAATCCCAAGTGTAGTCCTCGGTGTTGCCGATGACGACCGGCTCATGCCCGAGCCGCTTCATCGAGGCGACATAGCTCTCCAGCCGTTCCGGCGAGTTGTGGTTGACATGCGGGATGTCGAAATAGACCGGGGCGCCGCCGGACCGGCAAAGATAATCGACGATGGTCGAGACGCTCTGTGCGTTGTTGTTGCCGACGAACGGCGTCCCGCCTTCGAGATAGGTGTCGAAATAGACGACCGGGATCGCCTTCGTCAGCTTTTCCAGCGTGCGGTGGTCCGAGCGCACGCCGAGCGGTGCGATCAGCGCGCCGGAGACTTTCAGCGACAGGATCGTTCGCGTTGCCTCCACTTCGAGTTCGCGCGAGCCGTGCGAGGAGATCACGATCGGCCAGTAGCCCTCGTCGCGCAGCCTGAGTTCTATGCGGCTGACCATCTCCGAATAGAAGGGATCGGCCACCGTCGGCACCATGATGCCGATGCTGCGGGTACGCTTGCGGTTGAGGTTGCGCGCGAACAAATTGGGCTGGTAGTCGGACGAGCGCAGCGCTTCCTCGATGCGCTTTCGCGTCGCCGGCTTGACGCTGGTCGGATCGTCGAAATATTTCGACAAGGTCGGCCTGGAGACGCCACAGGAGCGGGCGAAATCCTCCATCGTCTTGTGCTTCATCGCCAGCGATTCCCCGCCTTCCGGAAACCTCGTTCCTTGTGCTGTCCGGCACCTACTTACGGTGCGCCGGCGTGCAACCGCAAGGCAAAATTTTACAGAAAACTGTAGCTGTTTTAACGCGTATAACAAAATTATTCCACGCGTGAATTTATTAATTGGCGCAAAAAGTGCAAGCCGTATTGACTCTGGATGTCGGTTGCCGCCAGGCACAATTGTGCGCGACTGAAGTCCGCAGTCGGACTAGAGCGAGACGCCGGGAGGAATTCCGCGATGAAGAAGCTGGTCTCAGCCGGCGAGATCCTCGTCGAGATCATGGCCGAGCGTATCGGCCAGAGCTTTCTCGAACCGGGCCCGCTGCTGGGGCCTTATCCGTCCGGCGCGCCCGCCATCTTCATCGGCCAGGCCGCAGCGCTCGGCCAACCCGCCGGCCTGATCGGCGCGGTCGGCGAGGACGATTTCGGCCAGTTGAACATCGAGCGGCTGCGGACCCTGGGAGCTGACGTGTCGGCGATCGCGGTTCACAAGGGCCACGCGACGGGCACCGCCTTCGTCACCTACCGGGCGGATGGCAGCCGGCACTTTGTCTTCAACATCCGCAACAGCGCCGCCGGCCTGGTCGGGATCGATGCCGCTGCGACAAGCATGCTGGCCGGCGCCGACCATGTCCATATCATGGGCTCGTCACTGTTCTCCGACCGCGCCACCGATGTCGCGTTGTCGGCGATCCAAACGGTGAAGGCCAAGGGCGGGACGGTGTCCTTCGACCCCAACATTCGCCGCGAGATCATGCAGGCCTCCGGCATGCGCGAAGCGCTCGACCAAGTGCTCAAGCAAACCGATGTCTTCCTGCCGAGCGGCAACGAACTGTTCCTGTTTTCGTCGGCCGGCGACGAAAAGGGCGCGGTCGACGATCTCCTGCAGCGCGGCGTTTCCTGCGTCGTCCTCAAGAAGGGCGCCGACGGCGCCGCCTTCCACGACCGTCACGGCACGGTGGCCTTGCCGGGCTTTGCCATCAACGAGGTCGATCCGACCGGCGCCGGTGACTGTTTCGGCGCTGCCTTCGTCTCATTCTGGCTTCGTGGTGCGGCACCCGCCCAGGCGCTCATGATCGCCAATGCGTGTGGCGCGCTAGCCGTTACTCGCAAGGGGCCAATGGAAGGTATCTTTCCGCTGGCCGAGGTTGAGGCTTTCGCAACCACCGCCGGGAGGGGCCGGCCGTGAGGGCCGCGATGCAGAGATTTGCCAGCATCGCGGTGAAGCGCGCCGCGGGTGAGAAAGGCGGCATCGCCTCGATCTGTTCGGCGCATCCGCTGGTGATCGAGGCCGCGCTCCGCCACGGCGCGTCGCGCGGTTCCGATGTGCTGATCGAGGCGACCTGCAACCAGGTCAATCACGAGGGCGGCTACACCGGCATGACGCCCGCCGGCTTCCGCAGCTTCGTCGAGGGCCATGCGCAAAGGGCCGGCTTTCCGCTCGATCGCCTGATCCTCGGCGGCGACCATCTCGGTCCCAATCCGTGGAAGCATCTTCCTTCCGCCGAGGCGATGACGAAGGCGAAGGCGATGATCGACGCCTACGCCGGCGCCGGCTTCACCAAGCTGCATCTCGACACCAGCATGGCTTGCGCCGACGATCCAGCCGCGCTTGCCGACGAGGCCATCGCTGCACGCGCCGCCGCGCTTGCGGCCGTCGCCGAGGCGGCGGTCGAACGCATTGGCGGCGAGAAACCGGTCTACATCATCGGCACCGAAGTTCCGGTGCCGGGCGGCGCGCTCGAAGCGCTCGATCATATGCATGTCACCGAACCCGATGACGCCCTGCGCACCGTCGAGATCCACCGACAGGCATTTTCGCGCGCCGGCCTCGATGCTGCCTTTGCGCGTGCGGTCGGCGTCGTCGTCCAGCCGGGCGTCGAATTCGGTAATGCCGAGATCATCGCCTACGCGCCGCGGAAGGCGACGCAGCTGGTCGCCGTGCTCGGGCGCATGCCGCAATTCGTCTTCGAGGCGCATTCGACCGACTACCAGCCAAACGAGGCCCTTGGGGCTCTGGTGCGCGACGGCTTCGCCATCCTCAAGGTTGGACCCTGGCTCACCTTCGCGCTGCGCGAGGCGTTGTACGGGCTGAGCCACATCGCCGACGTGCTTGCGCCAGACCCGTCTCGTGAAAGCCTACCGGCGGCGATGGAGCGCGTCATGCTTGCCTCGCCGGACAATTGGCAGAAATACTATCCGGGTACGCCGGACGAGCAGCGCGTGCAGCGGCACTTCTCCTTCAGCGACCGCATCCGTTACTACTGGCCGACGCCCGACGCACAGCACGCGGCACAGACGCTGCTGGATTTTCTGGGCGACAGGGACATTCCCCGCCCTTTGATCAGCCAGTATCTGGGGCAACTCGATGCCGAGGTTGCGGCAGGTCGGATCGAGCCCGTCGCGTATGACCTGCTGATTGGCAGCATCACCCGTGTCCTCGATTCCTATGGGCGTGCGACGTTACAGCAGCGCGGATCGTCCTAGATTCGCCGTTGCAGGGCCGAGCCGCGCCGGAGGACGCGCGTGATCTAAGATGTGCGCTCAGCCGACACACGCGGAGGCTATGCCGGACCTTCGAAGTTGGGCTGCTGTTGGACTAATATAAGCAGGGCACGGCCAATTCGATGGTGAGAGCATCGCGGAACCATACGGAACGATACGGGAATACTTCTGATTTTGGCCCACGAAAAACCCAATCAAATTGACGTTTCTAGCACATCCTCCGGGCCCACCATTATCGTTATTTATCAATGCTTTATAGGGTGGTTCGCCACGGGGTTCGCCAACAGGTTCGCCAGGCATCGGCTTGCGCGTCACGAGACGCACGACTCGATCCATGCCCTGCACCGCCAGCCGAACCTGCGATGCCTCGCGCGAATAGAGTTCGGCATGATCGATGTCGTCGTGACCCAGCACATCCATGAGCTGCCTGGTTGAGGCCTCTGCCTCCGCCAGATAGACGCCAAGCGACTTCCTCAATCCATGCAGGGTCAGGCCCTTCGGAAGACCGGCAAGCTTGCACCAGTGCGCCATCATTCCAGTCAGTGACTTGGCGGAGAACGGCTGCCCATAAGCGTTGACCAAGACGGTTTCCCCGCGCTCGTCAGCGGAGTCGAGAATTTCCGAAAGCATCGGGGTTATGGGCACGAAGAGCCGTTTGCCGCCGGTCCGCCCCTTGTTCTTTGCCTGAACGATATCAAATCCGTCGAACTGACGCTCGACCCCGTCAATGATGACGCGACGCGTCACCCGTTGGTCCCACCGCAGCCCTGCAACGTCGCCGCGACGATTGCCAAGCCAAAGTGCCAACCCGTAGCAGGTGCGTGCCGCGGTGCCGAGCGGCCAACGGTTTTCGAATTGCGCCATCGCTTCGCGGGGCCACGCTTTCCAGCCGGTATAGGCGGGCCGCCACTCGACCGCCGCTGTCGGATCGATTTCGATCCAGTCTTGTCGCATTGCGACATAGACCAGCTTGCGTATGCCCACTAACAGATGCTTGGCCTTGTGGGGCGTGGCGATGAAGCGGCCAAGAAGCTCTTCAATATGGATACGTCTAAGGTTCTTAACCGCTACATCCCGCCAGATGAGCGGGTGATCAGGGACCACGCGCAGTTCTAAAAATTCTTCGATCAGCCGCGTGTTCTTGCGCTTGCTGGCTTCGTCAAGCGCCAACCACTTGACCGAGATCTTCAACCGTTGAAAGGCCGCTCCAAACGTCCCGGGCAGGGCGACTCCAGGCATACGCACGACGGGAGCTTTAGGGACTTTCCGGCCCTCGACCGCTGCTTGGTACGCCTCCTTGAAACCCGGCTGATTGGGGGCCGGCAGACTGACCACACGCTCCTTCGTCCGATACCGCCACCGCAGCTTTCCGTGGCGATCGGTATAGGAGGAGAGGCCTGGATATTTGTCGGTCATGGCAGAATGAATCTATTCCCTGCGATGATTCCCTTGCAACAGGAAGTCGACGATATTCTCATCATCGTCTCCATGTAATTCGGTAAACGCCGCTTCGAGTTTAAGTCGATCCCAAATCACGCGGCCGTCAACTTTCTTCGGCTTCGGCATGCGGCGGTCAGCAACCATCTGGTCGAATTTGGTTATGCCCACGCCAATATATCGGGCGGCCTCTTCTCGAGAGAGGCCGCGAGGAGGATAGGAAAGGGTGTCGCTTTTCATGATCTCGCCGCCGGCATGTGTCCGCCCTGGTGCACGGACTTCCGTTCAGAGATCAGGATCTAGATTGTATCAACCTCCGCCGGAAGGGCGCCGATCAAGCCCTGCGGTAAACTGCGGTCACGGCGTATAAATAGGATGGTTGTGTGAGTTCAGGGGTTCGAGTCGGGAGAGAGATACCGCCAATACAGTTGTCCAACCCGGAGACATGGGTAACAGATTGTACTTAAGACATGGGTGACAACCTCGTGCCGAACGGGTTGTCGATGGTCTGCAAGGTCCTCTGTTCCAAGTCGATATACCCGAGATCGTAATGCATGAAGCTGACGAGCCAAATGCCGTCGTCGATCTCCTTGATTCCCAGCCTCTGACCGGCGAGCACGGTCGAGACGTTGATCCTCTTCCTGTGCATGCAGATGCGGCCGCAAGCGGTAACCAGGATGTCGCGGTCGTGGAAGGGGTATTCCAGTTCCGGCAGGCCGTCATAGGCTCTTGAGGACGGCGTGTAGAGCTCGGCCGGGGTGCGCATGGCGAGCGCCTCGTGTGGCCTTTCCTCATTGAATTCGCTGATGAAAGCGTCGAACCTCGCCTGCTGCTGGAGGATGTTCATGCCGGGCGGCCTGGTCGTCTCTTTCTTTAAGGTCAGATGCATGCGCTCGTGGCGGCCGTTCTGTTGCGGGTTGCCCGGCTGGATGCGCTCGATGACGATGCCGAGCCTGAGCCAGAACACCGACAGGCGCGAGAGATTGTAGAGGCCGTTAGGCGAAGCAAAGGGAGCCCGTTGTCGGAGCGGATGGCGGCGGGCAGGCCGCGCTCCCTGAACAGCCGCACGAAGGCCTCGATGACCGGCGTCTCCTTTGTCGATTCAAGCGCTTCGCAGGCGAGCACATAGCGCGAGATCTGGTCGGTGACCGTCAGGGGGTAACAGTAGCTACCGTTGCCGAGCCTGAACTCCCCCTTGAAGTCGGTGCACCACAGATCGTTAGGGGCGGCGGCTTGCGACAATGGCGTGCCCACGGCCTTGCTCGCCCGGTTCCTCTTGCGGGCCTGGCTCACAAGGCCGTGACGGTCGAGCACGGCATGCACGGTGCTTTTGGCCGGGATACGCACATCACCGGCGAGCTTCCTGACCAGCAACTCCCTGATCTTGCGAGCGCCCCAATGCGGCTTCTCACGCTTGGTCTCGACGATCAGCCGCTCGATCTGCTCGGGCAACTGGTTGGCGTACCTCACCGGCCGCCGCGAGCGGTCGCAAAGCGCCTCCAGCCCTTCCTCCCTATAGCGGTTGAAGATCTTGTAGCCAGTCTTGCGCGAAATCCCGAAATCCCGGCACACATCGCTCATGCCTTCTCCCGCGAGAAGGCGGGCAACGAAACGTAGACGTTCCTCCATCACCGAACACTCTCTCCACGGCATCAACACCTCCGGCCAAAAGCCAAAAGTGTTACCCATGTGTCCGGTACAAAACGTCACCTATGTCTCAGGCCGCGCAAGTGCTGCTACTGAATTCACTTGCTAAATTGAGTCCCTGCGCCTGTTGGCGGTTCGAATCGCGTGCTGTGCGCCACTTTACGATTTTGCGCGATTTCATACCCTCCGCGGACGGATGCCGCATCACGCCGCCGACACCCGCACGTGGAACTTGCTGTCGGTTGCCGAAGATTGTGGCAATCCGGACAGACCCGTCGAAACAGGGTGTAGGCTTCCGCCTCCTGGGTCACAACCGCTGTTTGCAGGGTGGCCATGATCTTCTTGCCGTCGTCGATCGACAGGCCCAGGTCTCCTTCACGCAGACGCTCATCGCTTTTGTCGATCCGGACCTCTCGGCGACAGATGTCGCCGAATTCGTTCGTCCCTTCGATCGAAATCGTCCACTCCATTCCCATCACTACCTCCGAAACCAAAGAGATGGTGATGGCCCAGTCGACGCTAACAAATCGTGGCCGCGCTCACCCCAGAGAAGTTACCGGTCTCCACTGCACTAATGGGCGGTGTAAGCTCCGTCCACCAGATGGTAGCTCCCAGTGATAAAGCTGGCCTGGTCGGACAACAGGAAGCACACAAGAGCCGCTACCTCTTCCGGTTTCCCGCGCCTGCCCATCGGCTGAAGACCCGCCATGCGCCGGCTGGCTAATGCCTCCATTTGCTCCGATAAAAGAGGCGTTTCGATCCAGCCGGGGCCGACGACATTGATCCGGATGCCCATCCTAGCATATTCAATCGCCGCAACCTTGGTTAATCCAACGACCCCGTGTTTCGCTGCCGTGTAAGCGGACGCAGTTGGCAAGCCAACGGAACCGAGAACAGAGGACATGTTCACGATGGCACCTCCGCCTCGATCCAGCATCGCGGCGATTTCGTACTTCATGCTGTAGAAAACGCCATTGAGATTAACGTTTATCAGTTTGTGCCAGTTGTCGATCGGATAGTCTGCCGTTGCTTTTCGAATGCCGTCGATACCTGCATTGTTTACCGCCATATCCAGTCCGCCGCATTTCTGGACAGTGAACTCGATCAGCTTTTCCACTGCTGCCGCATCCGTGACATCTACCGCAAAGTCGTAGGCCCTGCCTCCTTGCGAGCTTATTTCGGCGGCTGTGCAGCGCGCGGCCTCGGCATCAAGGTCGGCGACAACAATCTCGGCTCCTTCTTGCGCGAGTTGCCGTGAAACAGCCGCACCTATTCCGGAGCCTGCGCCGGTCACAATCGCGACTTTACCATGGAAGTCAGGCTTCATCGGCTCTGTCCTATGCCATTTCTGACATAACCGAACAGAGGCAGACGGTCATCGCAAGAAGTTTCGCTCCAATTCGCTTGTTTAATCCTGTGAATTCATTTTTGCCACCACACAGCGAGACTTGGCCCGCAGGCCTCGGAATGGTAGAGACGAGGGCGGCGGTAGATGACCAGTTTCCTAGCAGGTACAAATGGAAGAACACCACATTGCGCGCCGGGGGCTCGTGCTGGGTAGTCTGGCTCTGATGATCTCCGGATGCACGTCGATTTCATCCGCGTTCGGACCAAGGCGTGGCCTGAATCCTCGTTACCGACGGCAGCATGTGCGGTACGACGGAAACGAGCCGGCCGGAACGATCGTCGTCGATACTTCGCACCGTTTTCTCTATGCCGTCGAGTCTGACGGGTGGGCGACGCGCTACGGCGTTGGCGTCGGCGAGCAGGGACTTTCCTTCAAGGGTACAGCGACCGTCGGCCGCAAGGCGGACTGGCCGTCGTGGACACCCACCGCCAGCATGATGCAGCGCAAGCCGCGCCTGGTGCAGTATGCAGGGGGGGTCCCTGGCGGACCAAACAACCCGCTTGGTGCGCGTGCCCTTTATCTCTATCGAGACGGGCGCGACACCCACTTCCGGATACATGGTACAAACGAGCCATGGACGATAGGCACAGCGGTATCGAACGGGTGCATCCGTATGATAAATGACGACGTCATTGACCTCTACGACCGTACTCCTTTGGGCACGACGGTGGTGGTTGTTTGATGGTGGGCAGGCCTGATCTTCGTTGGATGGTGAACCCTGCCAGCACGTCACCGCAAAGGTGCCGCCGGCAACCGGGTGCCAACTGTGTCATTTCTGCACTAGGCGTTGGTGTAGATCGCAGCTAACTTCGCGGGGCTGCATATCGTTTTAGTTGTGGCGATTCCATAGGCTATTCCGCCCCCGGGGAAAGGATTGCTTGATGAACAGGATATTGATTGCAATGGTTGCTGTGCTCGCCGTTGCCAGCCTGAGCGGCTGCGCGAACGACTGGATCGGCAAAGGAAAGGGTAAGGCTCCGGCACCCGCTCCGGTAGAGCAACCAGTGATTAAGTAAGGACCGGCTTGTATGGGGAAGGGGTGCCAAGCCCTTCCCCATACATACGCAGCCGGGGCTTTGGCCGGCTTCATAGCGGTTGGCGAGCATAGGCCGTTATTAGGTCTGTGCTTTGTGAAGTTCGGGAATGGACGCGGCGATGACGCTTCTAAGTAGCCGTCTCTTGCTTGTGGCGTTGGTGGCCCTCCCGGCAGCGGCATGTCAGACGAAAGACCTGCCGCCCCAGCCGAATTTCGTATCTTATGCCGATGGCGGAGCTGCGCCTCAAAAAAACGACGAGCGGTACTTCATCGAGTTCCGCTCCCGCTACGCCCTAAGCTACGGCCACACCTACGCAGTTTTTGGGCGCCTGGACCGGGCCGGGAGAATGATCGATCCCCAAGTCGCGGGCCTTCACCCGGCTTCGAACAGTGCGGTTCCCTATGTTCTGGGCCATATCGTGCCGGTGCCAGCCGAAACCGGGTGGAGCGACGGTGATCTGGAAGAACCATACAGATCCGCAAGCTGGCAAATCATATTGACCCGGGCCGAATACGACAAAGTCGTTGCCTACATCCGCAAGCTGCAGGCGAGCTCGCATGTCTGGCAGGCGACGGTCTTGAACTGCAACGGCTTCGTGGCGGACATCGCTCATTCCATGGGATATAAGACTCCCGCCATTCAGCTCCGGCCGCAACAATTCATAACCGAGCTTCGGGAGATGAATACATAACCAAGATTCGAGGGATGAATGGGACCGAATGCGATCGGTACTGCCCCTCCGGCTTTCGCGTCTGCGGGCTAACTCGGAGAGGATCGCTGCGCCTGAAGGTCGGCCGGTGACGAAATCGAGACGATGGGTGAAGTGGCCATACTCAGGGGCAGCTGCTACAGTCGCGATCGCAGAAAGGGCGCTGGTGACCTGAAGTGAGCATTGCGGCAGCCTCACTTGGCGAGGTCATTTGGGTGATCGGCATCGTTGCTTGGTACGTGATTCGGTATCCCTTCGAGCGCCGGGCAAGGCGCGTGCGAATTGTAACTGGCTACCGCTCACGTTCCGACATCGTCGGGCTTGCATCTGCTCTGTTTGGCCTCGCAATCCTGCCTGCCTTCTATGTTGTCACCGGCATGCCCGCAGCGGCTGACCACCCGGCCAGCGTTTGGGCCGTGGCTCTCGGCACAATCATCTTCTGCTCCGCGCTATGGGTTTTTCGCAGATCCCATAAGGAACTTGGCCGGAACTGGTCGATTACGCTGGAGATTCGCGAACGGCATGAACTCATCTGCGCCGGACCATACGCTTTGGTCCGCCACCCGATGTATACCTCGTTCCTGCTCATTGGCCTCGGCCAGGTCTTTTTGCTGGCGAACTGGATTGCGGGCATATCGGGTTTGATTGGGTTCGCAGTCCTTTTCCTGCTGAGAGTGGACGAGGAAGAGCGTATGATGCTGGAGAATTTCGGCCCGCAATACCGTGCCTATATGGAAAAGACCAGGCGAATAGTCCCTTATCTTTATTAGAGGTACGTTTTATGCGAGGCCGAGCCCTCAAGCTTTCCGCGCCCCGGCGCCTTGTTGGCGATCTGATGAGGTTTTCGATCGGCGTGCCACGGGTCGCGGTGCAGCGTCAGATGAACCTCAGCCCACTCGTAAGGGCTAGAATGGCGCAGCAGACCAGGCCCTCCTGGACCGCGATCTTCCTGAAAGGATATGCGCTTCTTGCCCTAGAGATGCCGGAGCTGCGGCGCGCCTATGTCAAGTTGCCCTGGCCGCAGCTTTATGAGTATCCGGCAAGCGTAGCCTCGATTGCCCACGAGCGCGAATATGATGGCGAGCCGGCCGTTCTGCTGAGCTGCATCAAGTGCCCGGAGCGCTACTCCATCACGGAACTTGAGGGATCCATCCATGCGGCTCGATCACGGCCGATCCTGGAGGTCCCGGAGTTTCGGCGTGCCTTGCGGGTGGCAGGTGCGCCCGCGCCAGTCAGGTGGCTGCTTATGTGGCTAGGGTTGAACATCGCCCGGCAAAGGGCAAATTACTTCGGTACCTTCCAACTGTCGGTCTATTCTGGTCTCGGTGCGGAATCACTCAACCCGCTGACACCACTGACCACGCTTCTGAACTACGGTCCGATCGGCAAAGACGGATCGGTGAATGTCCGCATCCACTACGATCACCGGGTCATGGATGGAGCGAACGTCGCACGAGCACTGGAGAGATTCGAAAAGATCCTGAACGGCACTGTCGCCAATGAAGTGATGCTGCTCGGTCAAGGAGTTTCCGCTCCTGCAAGACAGAGGAACGCGACGTGATTTCGCACTGTGAATACCGGCCAGCTATCGTCGTGATTGGCGGCTCGGGTGGAATTGGCCGGGCGATTGCGAGCGTCGCGGCAAGGGAGCGCGGTGCGGTTGTGCTGGTTGCCCGCTCGCCCGAGGGTTTGGCCGCCGCGGCGTCTGAGGTTAGGGAGGCGGGCGGCGAGGCATTCACGCTCGAGTTGGATCTCGTGGCAGGCGATGCGCCGACGCGCATGGAGGGCTTTCTGTCCACACACGGCCTGGTCTGTGATGTCCTGGTCAACAGCGCCGGCTATGGCCTGCGGGGCGCGACGACGGCGCTGCCTATTGATGATCAACTGGGCATCATCGATCTCAACATACATTCCCTCACAGAACTGACCCTCCATTTTCTGCCGGGAATGGTGGCGCGCCGACGGGGCGGGGTGCTCAATCTCAGTTCCGTGGCCGGGTTCGTTCCCGGGCCTTATATGGCTCTGTACTTCGCCAGCAAAGCTTTCGTGCGCTTCTTCTCAGAGGCGCTTCACCAGGAATTGCGCCGAACCGGTGTGACGGTCACATGCGTTGCACCAGGCCCGGTGTCGACGGAGTTTCTCGCAAGATCAGGCGCCAATCAGACGGCGCTCTTCAACATCTTGCCCAAGGTGGATCCGGAGTATGTGGCCGAACGGGCGTGGCGAGGGTTCAAATCCGGTCGTCGCCTCGTCGTACCGGGAATCTCGGGCAAGTTGGCTGCCCTTGCGGCAGCGCTCCTGCCTTCAGCAGCGCTGCTGCCCCTGGTCGGCCGGCTGCAACTCGGCGGCAATGATCAATGTCCTTGCGGTTCAGGTATGAAGTTCAAGAAATGCTGCGGTACCCGCCAGATTCAGCTACGCCGGGGCCCTCGGGGAATTATCCCCTGAAGGACCAGCACGCCCGCTCGCTATTTCAGAAGTCGCCGATGGTCTTGGCAACGACCAAACGCTTTCCACCTGAACCGTTGCTGCGCTCGTGCATGAAGTCCCTCTCGGCCAGCGAGACAAAAGCCAAACCTTCCAGACCTACCGCCCTCCAAGCGACCGCCTCTCGCCGTGGCCAGCGCTCGTTCATCTACTCGACTCTTCGAGTCACAGGCGGCTCAGCACGGTCACTGCCGACGATGCAGCCTGCCAGCGAATGGAACCGGGTACAGCAGCCCATGTCCGATTCTGATGCCAATAAAGCCATCGTCCGCCGCTATTTCGATATGTTCCGGTGATCTGACCCAGCTCGCCGACATTGTTTCGCAGGACTATGGTGACAAGCTGAATGAACAATCCTCTGGCATCGACGTCATCCGCGGCTATCTCGAGGGCCTAAAGTCCAGCTTTCCCGATTTCACTTGGACCATCGAGCAGATCATCGGCGAGGGCGATCGGGTGGCGGTCATGAATCGCGTCAGCGGCACCCAGGTGAAAATGACTTCGGTGAGATCAAGGCGACCGGCAATCGCGTCGATTTCGCTGCTTTTCAATTCTATCGGATCGCCGACGGAAAGCTCGCCGAGCACTGGGAGGTAGCCGACTTCGCCAAGTTCCAGGAGCAGCTGACCGCCAAGCCGCCAGGGAGTGCCTTCAATGTGATAGACGGTATGCCGGCTCGGTCGTTATGACCGTATCAATTGCCGGCCAGGACACCGGCCGATACTCGAAATGTGTCGAGTCCGTGTGCGCAAATATCTGATTTCGATAGGCTCGCAGGCGCTCGTGCAGCTCGCTCTCGTCATCGGTGCGCTGCACAAGCTCATTCGGAAACTGAGGCCAACCATGGCTGTGTGTGAAAGGTCGGCAGTATGATACGACGAGCGATGTCGTGTAGGCCGTCTGTTCTTTGTAAATATTGCCGCGCCGCGACCAGGGCCACCCGTTCAGCTTCTTCTTCAGGATATGGTCGGCACAGTGCAGCGCATGCGCAAAGTCGCGATAGCTTGCGCTCAGCTTTCCATAGAGCCTGAGATTTGACTCGCCAATGTCGACTCTATTTATGCGAGCCCCCTCACCGATACATTTATCGCCGTCAGAGCGGCGATCAGCCCAGCGTGCTGCGCAAGGCTTACTGCCGCAGTTGATTGCAGCTTGGAATTCACGGCACGATCGTAAACGGCGAGACACTCAGCGGACGTCAGGCGAGAAGAATAGAGCACGCCATCGACAGCGAAGCGGTCATGGAGCGCCTTGCTGAGACGGCGGCCGGCGGCCTGTTGCTTGGCACGTGCGGCATTGGTCGTCACGCCGAGCTTGAGCAAGCCCGTCGTGCGCAGGTCTATGACCGTGAGCGGCTCTCTGGCCGATACTTCCGACGCAACCCAGTCCTCGACTTCAGTAATGTCGAGAACGCGCTTGGCTTTCCCCTCGAATCGGTCGCGGACGATGGTCTCAGCGATCGCCGTGGCGAGATTGCGAGCGAGATAGACCAACTGGAACGAATTGTCCGGCGCCGCGAAACGCGTCTGCCCGAACCCCATGCCGAGCGGCGTCGCGGCATGAGCCTTGGGCATCACGCGCAGATAGGCTTTGGGCCAGAACGGAAGCGCAAGGTCCGCGACAACTTTTGGATCCAGCTTCACGATCAGGCAAAATCACGTTCTGCTGCATCGAGAACTTCGGACACATGCCCCTGCTTGAGCCGGTCGAGCGGCGTTCCCCCGATGCTGGGTTTGGGCTGAACCAGCCATTGCCAGGCAACACGGGGATTGCCGATGATCCTCGAGACCTCGGACATACCCTCGACCGGCCGGCCGTCGACGAACTGAGCCATCGGAAAGACATGCTTTCGCTCACCCTTGAGCAGTCCGATGACCGCGCCGCGCTTGTGCCAGTCGTGCAAGGTCGATCGGCGGGTGCCAAACGCCTTCTCGATCTCGCTGGGCCCAGCAACGGGTCCCGCCCAATCTTCGAGGCGAAGCGGCGTCGCAAAAGCGGCAAGCCGCCGCCGCCCCTCCTCGATATCCACCACCTGGCCGAGGCCATCGCCCTGACTAACCTCGACGGGCAGCTTGACGTCGACCTGAACCAGCCCCTGATCGTCATGACCAGCAAGATCGGCTGCGACCGTTCCCATCGCCTCGACGAGCTTCTTCTCATGAGCGAGAATCTGGCGCTGCTGTTCGTCGGAAAGCCGAACGGTAGCCGCCGTGACCGCGGCCACGAGCCTGCTCTTGCCTTTCAGCACCGCCCTGGAAATTCCCGGGTTATGTCGAGCCAGCACGTCGAGGATGTCGGCAACCGCAGCGCTGCTCATAGTGACCTGCTTGGCGACCTCGGACTTTCGGACTGTTGCGACCATGATTGCCTCCATTGCGTATGCCGCATATATAGTCCGGAATGTCCGGATTGTCTAGATTGCGCATTGGTTCCGGCGATGATCAGACCCCAAACCACTGCTTCATGGCGCAAGGCGCGACCGAGTTCCGCGGCTTGGACGGGATAGCCCCCCTAAGCATGGGTACTCGTAGAGCGCAGTGGACCTGACGCTGTTTGCTGTAGCGCTGCAGATCGCGCATCGAACGGGCCGTCGCAATGTCGGCGAGCGCTTCTACCAGTTCCTTGGTATTGCGCTCACGGTCCGGCCGAAGGTCGTCATAAATCTCTATCCGGGGCAAGTCAGTATTTGTGAGTTGATGTCATTGCGCCGAAGGCTGGTCGCAAATATGTTTCACAAACTGCTGTTCAGGGAGGGGATGATGGCGGAGTTAAAGCACGGCGGATCTACGCTTGGGCGAATACACGCCAAGAGCAATGGTCGGAAAGTCGAGGCATACTGGCTGGGTTTTCTTGAGGGCGTTCTGGCCAGCGAGTCCATTGAGAGCCTGGAGCTCGCCTCAATCCGGGCCGAGGCCGAGCAGTTCCGCCAGCTTTTTGGCGACGCCGACGCCGCCGACCCGTCGCCCTTGGGGAAGCGTTAGGCTCGGATGTCTTTCGATGGGGAATCGACCTTTTCAACCATGGCTATTACTGGGAAGCCCATGAGGCTTGGGAGCCTCTTTGGCACGCTGCGAAACGAAGCACCCAGCACCGCCTGTTCTTCAAGGGACTGATCCTATTGGCGGCGGCCGGGGTAAAAATACGCGAGGGAAAGCGGGTCGCTGCCGTACGCCATGCCACAAGAGCTGCCGCGCTTTTTCGTCAGGTGGTGACGGTGCCGAGCCGGCTCTTTGAGACTGCGCTCGGGATGACACCTGCCGCGCTTGCAGAATATGCCGAAGCAGCCGTAACTTCCCGGGTTTTGCCAGAACCAAAGCCTGACCAGCCCGAGCCCGTTTTCGATTTTATTCTCGCACCAAAACTTGAGAGTGTCTGATCGGCAACCCTTGGTAAGCGTTCAACCCCAGCTTCGCCTGTGGAAGGCTGGTTACTCCCGCCTATTTTGTGTCCGGGCTACATAGGCCGATGGATCTGCAGCAATCAGGCCGCGGTCTTCTTGCGCGTCCGCTTCAGCGGCGCCGGCTTTTCCGGTTCTTTCGGCTTTCGGCCGAGCCCCATCGTCTTGGCCAATGCCGAGCGCGCTGCGGCATAGTTCGGCGCGACCATCGGATAGTCCGCTGGCAGGCCCCATTTGGTGCGATATTCGTCGGGCGTCAGGTTGTAGTGGGTCGCGAGATGGCGTTTCAACGACTTGAACTTCTTCCCGTCCTCAAGGCTGACAATGTAGTCCGGAGTGACCGATTTCTTGATCGGCACGGCAGCCTTGAGAGCCCGGGACTTATCCGGCGCAGCACCGCCGCCGGCGGTGCCCATCAATGCGGCGTGAATCTGACTGATGAGGGCCGGCAAGTCACCGACCGGAACCGGATTGTTCGAGACATAGGCCGAGACGACGTCGGCAGTGAGTTCGATCAGGTTGTCGGCATTGCTTTCAGCTTCTTCTGTCACGAAACTCTCATGGCGGCTTGAAAGACAGTCGGCGAAATTGTCCGTTTCATAGTGGCGGTTTGCGCCAAACGCAACGAATGCATTGGAACTATTGCGATGCCTGTTTCTGCACAGCGGCCATGGCAACGCATCCCGCGTCGTGCGCGTGTTGGTCCGTCCCCTGTTCGTCTGGCTAGCCGTTCCAGATTGCCAATCTTTTTCTGTTGCTCCATGCCGATTGCCTATTCGGCATCGGGCAGAGATGCTTCGATGGCCAGAACCTCCAAGCCCTCAATTTCTTGCATCACCTTTCCAGCGATACCTTGCAAATCGCCGTACATCCCGACGGTCGACTCGATTACGCCTTGTATTTGAGCCTCCCGCTTGGCCCACAGGCGCGTTGTGGCCTTGCGTTCCTTTGCGAGGTCCTCCTGCATATCAGAGAACTTTTTCGATTTCTACGCGAGAACTTGAGCACTTGATATGCTCCGCGTTTGCGGGATACGTCAAGAACGACGGGCACTCGTCTACCAAATGCGCTCATCGCCGGAAACTTGCCAAAAAGGCGGTCGACGACAAAAACATGCCTCAGTGCGCCTCTTATGTTCACGATCTGTGCTTCGAAAGTCGCATAAAGGCAGACTGGAACTTGAAAAGCTCAGGACCAAAGGGCCGACACGGAAGTCTCCAAAGTCCTACAGTGGGCACGCCTTTCAAAAAGTATCCGGAAGGTGGCGCTGTGGCTCGGTCACGCCGACATCCGCACGACCGAAGTCTACCTCCACATGGATCCTAGCGAAAATCTGGAGCTGGAGACGGTCGAGGTCATCGTTCCGCCGGAGTTGCGTCGCGGTCGGTTCAGGGCGCCATTTGCGTTGATCGCTTCATTGCTGGCGCACGCAGCGCCGTAGGACGAGTGCGGCTGTACCGGCTCGACACCTCAGTGAGCAGTCCCTCGTGTTGGCCAGCTTTGCCAGCTTCATCATCGGGCTCAAGGCCGAGTAGCTCCTCGTGGAGAGGACCGTCATAGCCATCGCCCTGGCGGTGGCCGCCTTGGCGCTATGGCGCGGCGGATCGTGTGCGGGCGTGCTCTGCCGCTCTGCCGCGGCGGAGCTGGTCCGCGCCGGTCTCTCCCGGGCGACTGTGCCCCGGAGCTGCCCAGGCGGCCTCTCTGCATGGCTGGTCTGGCGCCAGACCGGCCTGAGGCCCCCAACGGCTTCGCTGACCTTCTTCCCCTGCGCTGAGGCGCATTCCTCGCGAACCAAGAAGCTCGGCTGCCGCCGCCCTCCGCTCACGCTGCGGCCCTACGGGTGCAAGCCGGCCGTCCCGTCGCCTGAAGACCGCTATCGAGGCCGCGCTGGGCGGCTTCGAGGAACAGTAAGGAGATACCACAATGGCTCAAATCGGCATCTTCACCCGCAGCGACGATGGCGCCTTTACCGGCACGATCCGCACCCTCAACGTCAACATGAAGGCGACCATCCGGCCCGTCGCCAAGGACAACGAGCGAGGCCCCGATTACCGGGTCGCCGCCAATGGCGTCGAACTCGGCGCAGGCTGGAGAAAGGCAGCCAAGGACACCGGCGCCGACTACGTTTCGGTCAAGCTCGACGACCCCTCCTTCACGGCCCCGGTCTACGCGACCCTGGTCCAGAGTGACAACGGCGAGCACAAGCTCATCTGGTCCCGCTGATCGACACGCGGTGCCTCACCCCGGGCGAGGCACCGCCTCTCACCCGTGGGATTATGCGACGACCTGAGCTTTGCTATTTCCGTGCTTCCAAAATTTCGATCATCGGTCGCGCGGTCCTATTGGGCGCCGACGCCACCTTTCCAGTGCCGAATGTTTCCAACGATCCGGCCCCGATCGAGCCGTGAAGGCTCGCAGCAACCGTGCCGAAAACGCGCCTGACCATCGCGTCTGCTGCGAAGGCATGGAGGGCTGGTGCAGCGTGGAATCGCACCGCGACAAGGTCGGCGCCTATCTCTCTCGATCGACAACCGTCTTCACGCAACCGGTCCGCCCCAATCTGTTCCAGTCGACGCCGACAAGGACGCACGGAGTCTGTTTTGGAGCCGCTATCGAGGCGCAATGAACGAAGCTGGTCGGGTGCTCCGACTGCGTTTCTGCTGCGTCAAGCTCTTCGATCGATCGGGCGTCGGTCAAGCCCTTCGACCGATCGCCCGTCAGGCGGGCGCCGCGCGCAGCGAAGGTCAGGCGGCCGGACGCTTGCCAATGGCGGAGAACGCCCATCGCGGCGCAATTTGCGGCAAGCAAGTCCGGCCGGCGAAGCCTTGCTCTTGACGGAAGCGAGCACGGCCGCAGGCTGTCGACGCATCAGAAGCGTGATATATGCACTGTCGTCCGCAGCAGCATGACGATGATGTCTGCATGCTTGGCTCACCCTTTCAGCGTCGGTTGTTTACGCAGAACCTGAGCGGATAGTGAGCGGCTGAGCGCTCCAGCAGCACGATTTTATCCGCTGATCCATGATCGCGACATATCCGGGAAGCCGCGAACGTTTCGCCATCGCCCGAGCGGTTGCTTCGCGTCATAATGCATGTCGAGAGCGTTGGCGATGTTCATCTGGTGTGCAGCAAGGATGGGCTTGATGCAGATCATGCCGCCGACATGGCAGGAGCTGCGCATCAAGTCCGCGTCGGCGACGACCGTTGTCAACCGCGTGACAATATGTTTGCACGTACAGCGCATCTCCGCGAGAAGCTCGACCGCTTCGGCTGCGACGGCGTTTTCGCCGCCTACAATTCCGATCATGGCGAAATCAAGAGCATGTCGCGCCGGCCGCCCACCGCCGCGAGACGGTCGATTACGCTAGGAAACGGGCACCGCTGATCATTGCTGCGGTTCCCATTCCGATGCGCTCACGGCGAGGATGCAGCAGGGCGAACGCACTTCATTGGTTGGTTTTCGCGCGCACGGGCGACACCCGGAGTGTCTTTGCAATGCATGGCGACTGTGGCGCGCATGTTGCGGCAGAGACAGTGCTCGCGGCGATCCATCCGCCCAACATTCAGTCTTCCACAAACTTTGCCGTAGTTGACTTAACTGCGGTCGAGCCACGGCTGGATAACTTGTCGGTGGAACCGGTGTCTGGCGAGAGACCCGCCGCAGATAGCCATTTGGTCCAGCGCCCTTCTACAGCGTTACGTTGATAGTGACACTCCCGGTCGAATGCATTTCGGCTTGTTGCGTTGCGGGGGTTGCAGTGGGAGGGTTGACGGCGAGAGAGGGCGAGAGGGCGTGCAAACATGCAAACAAAGAGGGACGGCTCTCCTAATCGGGCTCGCCCTTAAGATCGACCGCCGAGAGTGGTAGCGGCGCAAGGAATCTGAGAGCCTGACAGCGTATTTGTTCACTGCAGTCAGGAGAGACTCATGAACAACCCGGTTTACATTGGACTTGACGCATCGCTGGATGAAACAAGCATCTGCATCGTCGATTGCGACGGCAAGATCGTATTCGAGACAAAGGTGGAGAGCAATCCGGACGCGCTCCACTCCGCACTGAAGGGCTACGTGGAGCGCGCTCAGCGCATCGGCATCGAGGCGTCTTCGATAGGCGTCTGGCTGGCGCGTGAGCTGCTATTGCGGAAGCTGCCGGTAATTGTCGTCGAGGCCCGTCACATGCGCACGAGCCTGAGCGCGATGCGCAACAAGACCGACAAGAACGACGCGCGCGGCATTGCGCAGATGATGCGCATGGGGTGGTTTCGTGCCGTCCACGTCAAGGGCGTGGAGAACCAGCGGTTTCGCACGATGCTGGCCAATCGCAAGCTTCTCAAGCGCAAGTTGGTGGATCTCGAGAACCATATTCGCGGCTCGCTGCGGGTGCATGGCTTGAAGGTTGGCGCGATCGGCCGGCACGAGTTCGAGGCCCGCGCGCGCGAACTGCTGGACGGCGCCGATTTCGTCTTCGAACGGATGATCGACAGCTTGCTGGCGGTCCGTAACGCGGTCCTTGAGGGCTACGATCGATTGCACACGATGTTGCTAAATGCGGTCGCTGCCGATCCTGTCTGCCGGCGCTTCATGACCGTGCCTGGGGTCGGACCGGTAGCTGCCCTGACGTACAAGGTTGCGATCGATGATCCGCATCGATTCAGCCGCTCCCGCACTGTCGGCGCGCATTTTGGCCTGACGCCGAGACGTCATCAGTCCGGCAGCTCGATCGACTTCACGGGACGCATCACGAAGCAGGGCGACATGACTGCACGCGAGGCGCTGTGCGAGGCGGCAGCGGCCATGTTGCTGCGTTCGCGCCGCGGCTCGGCACTCAAGGGGTGGGGGCTCAAGATCGCCAAGAAGCGCTCGATGCTGTGCGCGATCACAGCAGTCGCCCGCAAGCTTGCCGCCATCCTGCACCGTATGTGGGTTGACGGTAGTGTGTTCGATCCAGGCGCCGGGGCGGTTGTCACGCCGACGATGCGCGCGACGCTGAAGGCGCTGAGAACGGCTTGACGATGGGCGCGTCTCGACAGTTTAGAGGAGGTCCTGAGATCTGAGTTCGAAGAGTTCCCGTGCGCACGGGCGGCGCCCTGGCAGGGCGTTGGATGAGACTGAGTCCGCTATCTTGCCGGCATCCGCCCGCCACCGGGATGAATGCGCCGTGATCGCTAGGACCGTCTCGTCATGAGGCCATCAATGCGGCCCGAAGGAGAGCATGCGACGGCTGATTTGAGCCGAGCGCGTAGTAACGCAGGGACCCTGCCGAGGGAAGCGTGGTTGCAAGAAGTGCGCACGAGTTTACAGTGACTATGAAGTAGAATTGGAGATGTCATGCAGCTGGAAAGCCATTATTGTAGTTGACATTAGGGGCCCGATTAGTAAGACAAGATAAAGCGAGCTGGCGCTCGCCCTCGCTTCGCTCGTAAGTTGTTGTCTGCACATTGTTTTTTCGAGCGGACGCCGACGCAACGCGAGACGACGCGAGGTGCGGTGTTCACGGCTATTGGCTATTCTGTTGATCTGAAAAGCAAAACTATCGTGCCGCAGCGATGTGCGATCCGCCATTCTTCGCCACAACAAGTCTTTGCGCGCCGTAGCACGCTATGCGCTCCGGCCATCTTGAAGCGCGGAATCTGATTCCCGATGCTGTCGTCATGGCAGATCGTGACAGCGACAGATTCCAGGTTCGCACCGGTCGGATGCGGCATGGCGGCGCGCCGGTCAATTCGCGGACGCTGCCCTTCGTGCGCCAGGTCGAGATCGCGATCCGCAAGCAGGGCGGCAATCCCTATCGCATCGGCGCAAGCAGGAGCGCCGGGAAGGGGAGCGGCCGCTTCAACGCCCGCGGCCGCGGCGGCAAGATGGCGGCAGATTTGCCAAAGGACGGCGGCGGGTGGAAGCAGGACTCCAATGGCGTCCGCTTTCGCTCCCGCCGCGTCGTGGTAAAGGCACGCGTCGTCAAGCTGCCGGGGCGAGGGAAGGCGAGCGGGCGCGGCCAAAAGTTTGTGACAACCAGCAAGGCCGTCGATGCGCATCTGCGCTATCTCCAGCGCGACGGCGTGACCAGGGATGGCGAGAAGGGCAGGGTGTACTCGGCCTTCGAGGACGAGGCCGACGGCAAAGCCTTTGTCGAGCGCGGGCGCGGTGACCGGCATCAGTTCCGCTTCATCGTCGCGCCGGAGGATGCCGCCGAGATGGAAGATCTGCGCTCCTTCACCCGCGATCTCATGCGGCAGATGGAAGCCGACCTTGACACCCGCCTCGACTGGATTGCCGTCGACCACCACAACACCGGTCATCCGCACACCCATGTGCTGCTGCGCGGCATCACCGATGACGGCAAGATCCTGAACATCGCCGGCGACTACATCGCCCATGGCATCCGCCATCGGGCAAGCGAACTGGTGGAACGGGAACTCGGGCTGCAAAGCGAGATCGAGGTCGCCCGCAAGCTGGCAAATGAGGTCGGGGCCGAACGGCTGACCCCGCTCGACCGCATGCTGATTGCCGAACAGCGGGAGCACGATCTTGTCGATCTCCGTCCCAATGCCAGCGACAGCTACACAATTTCCAGCAATCGTTATCTGCTGATCGATCGGGCGAAGAGACTGGAGCACTTCGGCCTGGCGAGCGAGATCGAGCCCGGCCGGTGGGTGATCTCCGACGCAGCCGAAAGCACGCTGCGGGCGCTTGGCGAGCGCAACGATATCATCAAGACCATGCACCGGGCGCTGGAAGAGCACGGCCTCGCCGATGAACGGGGCGCGGCGCAATACGCAATGCACCGGCAGACCACAACCGAGCCGATCGTCGGCCGAGTGCTCGCCAAGGGACTCGCCGGCGACGAGATGAGCGACCGGCTGTCGCTTGTCATCGATGGCGTGGACGGGCGCACCCATTATGTCGAGACCGCGGATGCGGCAAAGCTCGATGACATTCAGCGCGGCCATATCGCGCTTGATCCGATCCTGCCGAAGGAGGTGCCGCGTGCGGCCGACCGCAACATCAGCGCAGTAGCGGGCGAGGGCGGCATCTATCGTCCGAGCAGACACCTGGAGGCAATCCGCGAGGCATTTTTGGAGCGGGGCAAGGACCCGGACGCCTTCGTCCGTTTCCATGTCCGCCGTCTCGAAGCGCTGCGGCGGGCGGGCCATGTCGAACGTATCGACGAAGACCACTGGCGCGTGCCTGAAGACCTGACCGAGCGCGGCATCGCCTACGATGGCCAGAACCGCGGCAAGGACTTCTCCGTCCGCGTGCTTTCGACGCTTGACCTCGACGCGCAGATCGGCAGCGACGGTGCCACCTGGCTCGACCGGGAGCTGATGGCCAGGACCCCCGTGCCGCTGGTCCGGTCAGGCTTTGGTCTCGACGTGGACAACGCTCTCGACAGACGGGCTGCCCAGCTCGTCAGGATGGGCCATGCCGCACGCGATGCGACTACCGGGACCATCACCTTCTCGCGCGACCTTGTTGCCACGCTGGAGCGTCAGGAGGTCGCGCGCGTCGGCAAGGAAATGGCCGCTGCGCGCGGCCTCACTTTCGTGCCCGTCCAGCCCGGCAACCATGTCAGCGGCACGCTTGTCGGCCCGGTCAGTCTTGCCAGCGGGCGCTTCGCCATGCTGGACGATGGTCTCGGGTTTCAGCTCGTTCCGTGGCAGCCAATGCTGGAGAAGCGCATCGGCCAGCACATCACTGGCCTCGTGCAAAACAGCGGTGGTATCGAATGGAGCTTTGGCAGAAAACGCGGGCTGGGGCTGTGAAAGCGCCCATCACGTGGCACTTTTGGCTCGCAACTATCGCCGGCAACGATTGGCCCAGCCTAGTAGCAGACAGTTCTCAGACGCGGGGTCTTAAACGAATACCATTCTCGGACAAGAACTCGATTCCGGCCATCTCAAGCGTTTGCCTTATACTTATCAGGTTGTTGGGGATCGGAATGCGCGCCCCACGCTCAAAATCCGCAATCGTCTGCCGAGCCACATTTGCGGCTCTAGCTAGTTCGTCTTGGCTCCACCCAAGCATCGCCCGAGCGCCGCGACACTGCTCTATCGTTAGCGCATTTTCCACGGCTACAATCCGATTGACGTCAATCAATTTGTATGATGAGATTCCCTAAAACGGCCGAGCTGAGCGCTGACACGCTTAGCCCGACCTAACCATAACCAAGCTGATAGGAGCTCGGATCATGGCTGATTCCGACAATACCACGACTCTGCCTTTCGTCACCCGTAGGCAAGTGCTCGCGGGAGGAATGATCACGTCCACCGCTTTGATGCTTGAAAAAGGTACTTTCACCGGCAACGCTGCCGCGACGAAGATGTCCCTCTCCGACCCAGCGCTGGCGCTTTGGCGGGAATGGCAGGCAGCCCACCGGCTGACCGAGCGGCTTTGCCGCACGCAGCAGCGCCTCGAGACGAGGCTTGTCGAGAGCGTCGGCTTTCCTCGGGCGACGGTCCGCCTGCCCGAGGGGGAGGATGTGACGATCCACTCAATCGAGGCTCTCAATGAATTGCTAGGCAGAAGGCCGGATATGGCTGGTCTCCGCCAGAAAGCCGAAGCTGGTCTCGCGGCACATCAGGCACGCTGGGATGAGGCTGCCGAGGAGACCGGGTACATTGCCGCGCTCAGGGCCGAGTGCAAGGCTGGCGACCGGGCGCAGGATCTGCTGGAAGCGTTCTCAACCATCGCCGCCACGACTCTCGCCGGCGTGGCTGGCAAGCTTGATGCCGTGTTACGCGAGGGCGAGGGGTGGGAAGAGTGCTCTGAGTTTCCTTGGCCGCAAATCCGCTCCGCGCTCAACGATCTGGTGCGTATCGCCCAGCCAGCGATGCCGGAACAATTCTTTGCCGACGAGCCGCGTCCCCCAGCTTCGCAGGCGGGCGGGCTGGCTGCTATCTCGGCGCCTGAAAGACGAAGATGAAGGCGAGGACTCGAACCTCAAAATTTATTGGCACCGTAACCTGCTGATTTTGCTAACCAACTTAGCCACAGTCGGTGACTCGACTATCACAATCCTGGCACAATCACAGCCCACACTCCGCTAAACCGTCGTAAGGCGTACCGGAAAGAGCAGGCAGCGCCGAAATCCCGATCTAGACAAAGCAAGACGGCAGAGTGCGCGACATTCAGCGCGGGCTGAACAATCGCTCCACAGCTCATTTTTTACAAAGTAGACTGGAGCTTTCTCGCACCCGTCACGGAGCAGAAATGGTCAAGGGTCACGTGCAGCGCAAACTAGCTGCTATCCTTGTTGCGGACGCGGTCGGCTACAGTAGCCTGATGGCTTCGGACGAAGTGGGGACTCACGAGCGATTCAAATCGCTTCGCTCCGATCCTCCGTCACCGCCTTCACCTTGCGGGTCGAAACGCCCTGCACGTACATCTCGACCAGCGCCGACACCAATGCCTTCTCCGAACGCTGGTAGCGCTCAAACAACTCCGTCGAGAACC
>NZ_JAMYMD010000035.1:7500-65797 GCF_040318335.1 Mesorhizobium sp. M1182 | reverse complement strand
TGCCGAGCGCCGTCTATGGCAGTGACAGCGACTTTGCCGACGGCAAGCTCGTAGATTCGCTGGTTCTGGCGCGGGCCGGGCAGGCCGTGGATCAATTCGTTGCCCTGCTTTCAGCGCGCCAGCCGAAGAGCCAACCGGTCCGGGCGGCTTCGGGCTGACGGATAAAGTGCCAAGGCAAGTGCCTGATAGGCGATATATGGCCAAGGCGCGGCCCGTAAGCACTCCGCATTTTGCGCCTGAATAATCCCGCGGGCGACAGGGTGCCGTCTAAATCCGAATTCTTTTTTAAGCGCGAGCTGATTTTAAGAATTCCATTGCTATCTAAGTCTATAATATCAGTGGACTTTAATCCAACGCTCTTTGAATAGGGCGGTCGAGGGGTTTGCCCTCTGTTCAAAAGGATTAAGGCTCCATGCGAAAACTTATTTCCGCCGCCCTTGTCGGGCTTGCCATAGCGGCCACATCCGCTGCAGCGCATGCCGACGACAAGAAAGTCGTCATCGCCTACCAGACCGGTGCCAATCCCTACAACCTCGGTATTGCCAACGGCGATCTTGCCAAGAAAACCGGCTGGAACATCGAATACCGCCGCTTCAATTCCGGTGCTGACATCTTTGCTGCCATCGCATCCGGCGACGTCCAGATCGGCGATGTCGGATCAAGCCCGTTCGCCGCAGCCGTCAGCAGGGGCATCGACGTGAAGGCCTTCTACATCTCCTCGGTCTCCCGTGACGGAGAAGCCCTGGTGGTGCGGCCCGATATCAAGTCGCCGGCCGACCTGCGGGGCAAGAAGCTCGCGGCCGCGCCAGTATCGACGGACCATTACCAGCTTCTCGCCGTCCTCAAGCAGGAAGGCATTTCGGAGAAAGAAACCCAGGTCATCGCCATTCCGCAGCCCGAAATCGTCGCTGCCTGGAAGCGCGGCGACATTGACGGGGCCTTCGTCTGGGATCCGGCACTCTCTGAACTCAAAAAGGACGGCAAGGTTCTGCTCACAGCCGGCCAGGTCGCCGACCGTGGCGCGCCGACCTTCAGCGCGCTGGTCGTGACCGGCGAGTTCGCCAAGGCCAATCCCGACTTCCTCGGCCAGTATGTCCGGCTGATCGACGGCTACAACACCGCCTACCTGAGCAACCCGGCCGCATGGGGACCGGACTCAGAGAGCGCCAAGCTGATCGCCAAATTGCAGGGCGGCACGGCGGCCGAGAATTCGGAGCAGTTGAAGACGACTGTGGTTCCGCCGCTCGACGAGCAGGTGTCCGACAAATGGCTGGGCGGTGGCGACAAGAGCGCCGTTGCGAAAATCCTCAAGGACACCGCAGGCTTCCTGAAGGACCAGCACAAGATCACCGCCATCAAGGACAGCTACGCCGCGTTCGCCGATCCGGAATACGCAGACGCTGCCAAGGCCTCGAACTAGAAATCACCTGACGAAATTCAGGTTCTGGCTGGCGGAATTCTCGCCAGCCAGACTGCTTGGAGGCCCACCATGCTTCGGATCCGCGATGCCAGCGTGACCTTTCCGGCCTCGGATGGCCAGGACGTACACGCGCTTGATCACGTCTCGCTCGATATCGCTCCAGATTCCATCGTTGTCGCGGTTGGTGCTTCCGGATGCGGCAAGTCGACATTGCTCAACGCGATCGCCGGCTTCCTGCCGCTCACCGAAGGCACGATCACACTGGACGGAAAAGAAATTGTCGCGCCCGGCGGCGATCGTGGCGTCGTCTTCCAGAAAGATACCTTGCTGCCCTGGGCCAATGTGCTGGACAATGTCGCTCTCGGCCTGAAATACCGAGGCGTGCGGCGCGGCGAACGCCATGAGCGATCGAGGCGTCTGCTGGAACTGGTCGGGCTCGCCGATTTCGCCGAAAAGCCGCCCTATGAACTGTCCGGCGGCATGCGCCAGCGAGTCGGCATCGCGCGGGCGCTGGCCACCGATCCGAAGATCCTGCTGATGGACGAGCCGTTCGGCGCCCTCGACAGCCTGACGCGCGAGACGATGCAGCAGCTTCTGGCCTCGGTCTGGGCCAAGACCGGCAAGCAGATCCTGTTCATTACCCATTCGATCGAGGAAGCCCTCACGCTCGGCACCACCATCGTTGTGATGTCGCCTCGACCAGGCCGCATCGTTGCCCGGTTCGACGCCGACTTCGTTCGCGACTTCGCTGAGAGCGGCGACATCGGGCCGATCCAGTCCCACCCGCGTTTCATCGAACTGCGGCAGGAAATCCGCTCGCTCATCCACCAGCCGGAAGGCGCCCGCACAGGAACCTTGCAATGACGCTCGCCGCCAATTCCGGAACCTCTTTTTCGTCTTCGATAGCTCAACGCGCGCCGTCTCCCAAGACGCGCCGGTCCGCTTCGACAAGCACGCTCGGCATCAGCCTGGTCACCCTGGCGTCGCTCATCGCCTTGTGGTTTTTGGCCACGCGCTTCGGCTGGGCGTCGCCGCTGTTCCTGCCGTCGCCCGCCGAGGTACTGACCCAGTTCAGCGCCGTCTGGGCCGATGGCTATGCCAACGGTACGCTCCTCGAGCACACACTCGCCAGCCTCGGCCGCATCGCCGCGGCGCTCGGTGGCGGCATTTTCCTGGGCGTTCCGCTCGGCCTGCTGATGGGACTCAATCGCTGGGTCAAGGGCATCTTCAGCGTTCCGATCGATCTCTACTGGGGTCTGCCGCCTTTGGCCTACCTGCCGCTGCTGATCATCTGGCTGGGCATCGGCGAAACGTCCAAGATCGTGCTCCTGTCGCTGTCGACCTTCGCCCCGATCTGTTTTGCCGCACAGGCCGGCGTCCGGTCGGTGCCGGCCGAACGCATCAATGCCGCGCTGTCGCTCGGTGCGAGCCGGCTGCAACTTTTCACCAGCATCATCCTGCCGTCCGCGTTGCCGGAAATCATGACCGGCCTTAAGATTGCCATCGGCGCCGGATTGTCCACGCTGGTAGCGGCCGAGTTGATCGCGGCCCAGTCGGGCCTCGGCTACATGATCATGTCGGCGGCCAATTTCCTCGCCACCGACGTCGTCTTCGTCGGCCTCATCGTCATCGCCATTCTTGCCTTCGCCTTTACCAGCGGCATGCGCTGGCTGGAGCATCGCCTCATCCCCTGGAAGGGCAAGATCTGACGCTTGCCTAGACATTCCGCAATCGCTGAAGGAAACAATCCGATGTCCAGCAACACCCGTCCGCTCGACCTCTACTGGTATCTGCCGACCCATGGCGATGGACCGTATCTCGGCACGGACGAGCGGCACCGCCCGGCAACCTTCGGCTATCTCAGGGAGATCGCCCAGGCTGCGGACCGGCTTGGCTTCAAGGGTGTGCTCCTGCCGACAGGAACGCGTTGTGAGGACGCCTGGATCGTGGCGGCCGGGCTGATCCCGCTCACCGAACGGCTGAAGTTCCTCGTGGCACTTCGGCCGGGCAGCGGTACACCGGCGCTGTTTGCGCGTCATGCAGCCACTCTGGACCGCATTTCCGGTGGTCGTGTCCTGCTCAATGTCGTCACTGGAGCCGACCCGGCCGATCTCGCCGGCGACGGCAACAAGCTCAGTCATGACGAGCGCTATGCACAGACCGACGAGTTCCTGACGATCTGGCGGCGAATCCTTTCGGGTGAGCCGGCGGATTTCGACGGCAAGTACCTTTCCGCCCACGGCACCGACATTTCCTTCCCGCCGGTTCAGCGGCCGCATCCGCCACTCTGGTTCGGAGGCTCTTCGGATGCCGGCATCGCGATCGCCGCCAAGCACGTGGACACCTATCTGAGCTGGGGTGAACCGGTGGACCAGCTTGCCGAAAAGATCGCCCGCGTCAGGGAAGCCGCAGCGGCGCAAGGCCGCATGATGCGCTTCGGCCTTCGCATTCACCTGATCGTACGTGAGACGGAGGATGAGGCGTGGGCGGCGGCCGACCGGCTGATCAGCCACGTCACCGACGACCTGATCGCCGAAGCCCAGAAGGGATTTGTCCACATTTCGGAATCCGTCGGCCAAAAGCGCATGTCGGCGCTCCATCAGGGCCGCCGCGACCGGCTGGTCGTCGGCCCGAATCTATGGGCGGGACCGGGGCTGGTGCGCGGAGGTGCGGGGACGGCCCTGGTCGGCAATCCCGACAATGTTGCCGCGCGCATTCGCGAATATCAGGAGATCGGCATCGAAACCATCATCGCGTCCGGCTATCCGCATCTGGAAGAGGCGTTCAACGTCGCTGAATTGCTTTTCCCCAAACTCGGCCTGAGTGGCGAAACCGCACCCCAGGAGCGCAGCTGGGACGTCGAGTTCGGACGCCCCAAAGTCACCGCGTCCGCTTCGTGACGTCCTGCCGACAGCGTCGGCCAGAGCGATGTCATGTGGCTTCGCGACGGCGATCGGAGCGAGGCTGCGGCCAGGTCCAATGACATGGCTTTCGGGAATCGATCGAGAGCAACGAGCGTCCTGGCTAACCGCCGGATAAAGTTAGGATAAGACATATCCGGCCTCTCAAGCGAGCTCGGCTGGCGTTATCCCAGGAGCCCTCCTGGGATAACTGCTATTGGGGCCGCGGCCCGCCCCTCCGACAGCCTCAGGCGGTAACGAGGTCGCTCACATTGGTCCCGGCACCATCTTGGTCGGCTGCTCAGGCATCGGGAACGCATAATTGTCGCATTTCACGTCCGGGTTCGTCGGGCTGAACATTCCGAGCGGGTTGTCCTTGAACAGCCAGGCGTGAAGGTCGTAGTGGTGGAACTCCTTCGGGATGAGCGGATAATGCCCCTCCATAGGCCCCATGAATGTCTGGCCGAAAAGCTTCGGCGGCTCCTTGGTGTCCGGGGTCAAGGGCACGAGCCATTCCACGCCGACCAGGCGCAATTCGCCGCCGACCGGCTCGTAGATCAGCACATTGGGACGCGTCGGATCCGCGGTCGGGCCGACAGTCGTGACGTTGACGAAATGGATGCCCATCGCGCCCTTCGGGTAGTCCATCGCCCCCTCTACCTTTTCGCCGCTGTAGAAGACGCATCCTACCGTCGATAGATAAAGCTCGCGAATGGCAACCTTGTAGTCTTCATACCTGGACAGCGATTTACGCAGGGCATCGATCTCGGCTTTGTCGGGTTCGGCCGCCCGAGGAGTGGCGGCGTTCAGACACGCGCCAACGAGACCTGCCAAGGTGAGGATACCGACACGCCTGAGGTGAGTTGTTTTCATCATGCATTCCTCCCAGATTTTTTTCTTCTGGCCGTGCAGGACCGAGGCGGCAGTGATGCTGGACGCGCGGCCGTAATTGATCGCCTCATCCCGGTTGGGACTGCGTCGATGCTAATCCTTTCCGCTGATCGGGAGAATTAACCCTGACGACCTAGGCCCGAGAGAGCCGACGGTGCAGAGACGGACGGGCCGGGGCCCACTTTGGACCCTATGCACTAGCGGCGGCGCAGCAGGCTCCTCATCCGGTTGCGCAGCAGGCGCGCCATGTTGCGGGTTTCGCGGTAGAGGTGAAGCTGCGACGCCGCCTGGCGGGCGGGGCGGTCGGCGTCCGGCGTCAGCCCGATCACCAGCGTGCCCATCGGCTTGCGTTCGCTCCACAGCCGGCTCATCACCGGATGGTCGGGCACGGCGCAGGAATCGGTCATCATGATGTTGGGATCGTCGAGATGCTGCCTGGTCACCTCGATCATCAGCAGCGTGCCCGGCGAACAGGCAGCGAGCGTCTCGTCATAGGCGGTCTTCCAGGTGTAGGCGACGCCGGCCTCGACGAAGACGACCAGGCAGGCGATGGTGCGGCCGTCGAGCGTCAGCGAATGGATGCGGCAAAGATCCTGTTCGGCCAGCCGGTGCACCGCTTCGCGGGCGAAGGCGGCGCGGTAGCGGTCGATGGCCATGGCGGTGCGCTCGCGGCCTTTCCAGCCGGCAGCCTCCAGCGTCAGGAAATTTTCGATGGCGTGGCGGATCTCGTCAGGCCCGCGCGCCACGACATGCTCCAGCCGGCCGAGGTCGGCGAGGCGGCGCTTCAGGCGGCGGAACTCGCGATAATGGTGCGCGCGCAGCGAAGCCTTCAGATATTCCTCGCCGTCGAGCTCGCTTTCGAGCACCGGGCGCTCGGCCTTGCCGGTGGTGACCAGCGTCAGGCCGCGCGTTTCGGCGACGCTGGCGAGCAGGCTGGCCACCGGGCCGTCCAGCCTTATGTCGGGCAGCACGAAGACTTTCGGCAGCTTGAGATGCGGCCTGGACAGCATCGAGAAGAGATCCTCGATCACGCCGATCGGATCGTCGCGGTCGACCAGCGGCGTGCCGATCGGGCCGAACGGGCTCGACCAGGTGCGCATGACTGGAACGCCGAGCGGCACCGCCGGCCGCTCGACCGAGAACGGCACCAGCAGGCGCAGCCGGTTGCGGTACTGGTCGCCGTCGCGGATGACGGCCAGCCGCACCTCGCGGTCCTCCAGTCTGGGCATGGCCGGCGCCAGGAAGCGCGGATTGAAGAAGACGTTGGGCTCGATCGTGCGGGTGCAGAGATAGTCGAGCTCCTCGACCAGGTCGAAGCCGGCGGAGGCCGGATAGATGGCAAGCTTGCGCTCGGGCCGGTTGTTGGCGAGGATCTCGACATGGGCGGGATCGGCTTCGCGGGCAAGCCCGGCAAGGCCGGACACCATGGCGCCGGCCGGGCCGCCGCTGGTTTCCTCGAGCAAGGGGACGGCAGCCATCAGGCGGCTCCTTTGGCGGGCACGAAAATGACCATGGCGATGCCGAGCTTGCGCCAGACCGTAAAGGACAGCGCGCCGGCCTCGAAGATCATGGCGAAGACGGTGGCCATCGCCGCGCCCCACAGACCGAAGAGCGGGATCAGCACGACGCTAAGCGCGATGTTGAAGGCCAGCGTCATGGCATAGACAGCGGCACAGATATTCTGGTTGCCGCTCATGGTGAGCAGGCTTTCGCAAGGGCCGACGGCGGCCCGCGCGACGACGCCGAACACCAGCACGAACAGCAGCGGATAGCCGGCGGAAAATTCCGGGCCGAACAGGGTCAGCATCGGCTCGCCCAGGGCCAGCACGAGCAGCGCCATCGCCAGCGACGGCCAGAAGGTCCACGACACGGTTTCGCGGGCGAAGGCGGCGAGCTTTTGCGGCTCGCCATGGGTGAACTGGGCATAGCGCTGGGCGACGCCGGCCTTGACCGCGAAATAGACGAAATGCACCAGCGCCAGCGTCTTGACGGTGGCGAAATAGACGGCGACGTCGTTGGGATGGAGATAGGCGCCGACCATCAGCACGTCGGCATTGGTGAGCAGGAAGAAGAAGCTCTCGACCAGGAAGATCGGCAGCGAGACGATGAACCATTGGCCGAAATGCAATTTCATCGGTCCGGCCGGGATTCTTTTGTCGATGCGCGACGTCACGCCGATGAGCTGGCCGAGCGTGGTGGCATAGGTGGCGGCGATCGCGGCGAAGATCGCCGTCTTGGCGTCGGGCGCATAGCCCGCCAGCAGCATCAGCGCCATGAACGCCAGGATCAGCAGCGGCCGCACCAGGAATGTCGGCGACAGCGCAAACAGTGCCCAGGAATTGGCCCGCGCCAGCCCTTGCAGAAGGTCGGACATGGCAATCATCGGCAGGCAGATGATGCCGAGGATGAACGGCACGACATAGTAGTTCTCGATAAAGGGCGACAGCAGCCAGACGCCGAGCGCGCCGAGGCCGGCGATCAGCGTCGAGGCAACCAGTACGAACAGCCGGCTGGCCCGCACGATGCCGCGCAGTTCGGCCATCATGCCACGCTCGCGATATTCGGGAATGAAGCGGATGATCGAGGTGTGGAAGCCGAGGCAGGCGAGATTGCCGACGATGACCATCGTCACCCACACGAGCACGAAAATGCCGTATTCGAACGAGCCCATCCAGCGCGCCATCAAGACCTGGCTGACGAAGGCGATGACGGCGCTGACGATGCGGACTGAAAAGGCGATCAGCGACATGCGGCCGGCCTCGCCGCGCGCGCCGGCGCTGAACAGGACGGCATCGATCAGGCCAAGCAGCGGCCTTATGCGCAGCGCAAGGCGCTGCGGCAGGAACCGCCCGGCTGTCGTCGCCGCGGAAAAGCGCACCCAATACTCTCCGTTTTCCGCCAATTTACAGGGGTTGGGTGTAGCGGAGACACATTAAGAAACGGTTGGGTGGGCGGTGGAGGGGCCCGCACTCTGATCATGCCGGCCGCATGGCGATGCGAGCGGACGCCGACAAATAAAATCTGCTGGCATGGGCGAGCTTCCTAGTTATGCTCGATTCGAGTCTTGATGCGGAACAAGACTAATCACGCTCTTGCGCGGCCCGGGGGAGAAATGACGGAAAAGACTGTCGCTGATGCGGTATCCGCCTACGGCGCATCGCTTAAGCCGAAGCTTTCAAATCCGGCAATCGGAGGCGCACCAGAGGATCAGCTTCGCGGACCGCTCGAAAGGCTGGTGCACGAGCTTGCCGAACTGGCGAAATACGCCGCCGGATCGGTCCACCTCGTGGGGGAGACAAGTCTTGCTGACATCAAGACGCGTCCGGACTTCGCCGTAACAGTCAACAATGCGCTTGTCGGCTTCATCGAGGTCAAGCAGCCCGGGAAGGGCGCTGACCCTCGCCATTTCAGTGACCCGCATGACAAAGACCAGTGGAACAAGCTGAAGTCATTACCCAATCTGCTCTACACCGATGGCAATGCGTTCAGCCTTTGGCAAGATGGAGTGCTGCAGGGCAAAGTCGTCTTGCTGGATGGTGACGTTGTCTCTTCAGGCGCGAAGCTGGGTGCGCCAGCCAGTCTTCTTCCGTTGATCAATAACTTTCTGACCTGGGCTCCGATCGCGCCGCCAAATGCAAGGCGCCTGGCGGAAGTCAGCGCGCGGCTCTGCCGGCTGTTACGCGACGAGGTCGTGGAGCAGATGGCCCGTGGCAGCGAAGGATTGACGGCGCTGGCGAAAGACTGGCGCAAGCTGCTGTTTCCGGAAGCCGACGACGCCCAATTCGCTGATGGTTACGCGCAAGCGGTCCCTTCGGCCTTCTCGTTGCACGAGCCCTAGATATTCCACTCACCGGCGGCATTCACCAAGCGGCCTACGAGCTGAGAAAGACGAATTCTCTGATCGGCACCGCGCTCGGGCTTCTGACCGACGACGAGGCCAACCAGCAGGCGCTGAAGACATCGCTGCAAACGCTGACCCGCGTTCTCAATGAGGTGAACTGGCACACGATCAGCAAGGATAAACCGGAAGCGTGGCTCTATTTCTACGAAGATTTCCTTGAAGTCTATGACAACACGCTGCGGAAGAAGACCGGCTCATACTACACCCCGCCAGAAGTGGTCAGCGCGATGGTGCGACTGGTCGATGAGACGTTGCGTGGCCCTTTGTTCGAGCGCCACGCCGGGCTTGCGTCGGCCGACGTGACGATTGCCGACCCGGCGGTCGGCACCGGCACCTTTCTGCTAGGTGTATTGCGCCATATCGCTTCAACGGTGGCCAACGATCAGGGCGAAGGTGCCGTGCGCGGCTCAATCGCGGCGGCGGCGCAGAGACTGGTCGGCTTCGAGCTTCAGTTTGGCCCGTTCGCGGTGGCGCAGCTTCGTCTTATTGCCGAGATGCAGACGTTGATGAAGACGAACGATGGCGATCTGCCGCATGTCCCAGAATTGAGGTTATTCATTACCAACACGCTCGGCAATCCGTTCGTTGAGGAAGAGACGCTTGTTCAGGTTGGCGCCGTTGCAAAATCGCGGCGTGATGCCAACACGATCAAGAAGACTCAAAAGATCACTGTCGTCATCGGGAACCCGCCCTACAAGGAAAAGGCCAAGGGACGCGGCGGTTGGATCGAGGCCGGCACGAAGGGTCGGCCGTCGCCGATGAGCTGGTGGACGCCGCCGAACGGTTGGGGCGTGGGCGCGCACGCCAAGCATCTGAAAAATCTCTATGTTTATTTCTGGCGCTGGGCGACATGGAAGGTTTTTGGCTCGGGGCTCAACGCATCGACCGGTCTGCCCGACAAGGACGAGGAAGGCATTGTTTGCTTCATCAGCGTAGCCGGGTTCCTCAACGGCCCGGGCTTCGAGAAGATGCGCGACGACCTTAGGCGCAGTTGCTCGGACATTTGGGTGGTGGACTGTTCGCCGGAAGGGCACCAGCCAAATGTCCCGACGCGCGTCTTTCAAGGCGTACAGCAGCCAGTCTGTATCGTGCTCGCGGCGAAGAAACTGGCCAAGGACAACAACAAGCCGGCTCGGGTTCGTTTCCACGCATTGCCGAAAGGCCGTCGCGAGGAGAAGTTTAAGGCGCTGGAACAGCTCTCGTTCCACGGCACGGATTGGGAGGACTGTCTCACCGGCTGGCGCGACCCGTTCTCTCCGGCGGCGACGGGGGCATGGTCGAGTTTTCCCCAGCTCAGCGAATTCTTCACATACAACGGTTCCGGCGTTCAGCCGGGCAGAACATGGATCATCGCGCCGGATTCGCTTTCACTCGGAAGTCGGTGGGAGAGCTTAGCATCTGAAGCTGATCCTGATCGAAAGGAGCAGAAATTCCATCCTCACCTTCGTGACGGTGTGCCAGGCGACAAGCATATTCGCAAAATTGTGAAGGATGCCGTTAGGGGCCATGAACACCGACCAGGACCAATCATCTTCGACAGAGGCCCAGTAATAAATCCAATCCGCTATGGCTATAGGACATTGGATCGACAATGGATTATTCCCGATGTGCGGGTGATTAATCAATTGAATCCGACACTGTGGAATACACACTCGAACCACCAAGTTTACCTCACGGGGTTATATCGAGCATCACCAAGATCCGGACCGGCAATCACATTCACAGGCTATGTTCCGGATTACGACCACTATAAAGGCTCCTTCGGCGGCCGCGTGCATCCGCTATGGCGCGATGCTGCTGCCAAGGAGCCGAATGTCTCAAAGAAGCTGATCGCCCTGTTGGCGGAAACGTACGGCCATCCAATATCGGCCGAGGATGTAGTCGCCTATCTTGCAGCAGTGATGGCACATCCGGCCTTTACCAAACGCTTCCAACCTGACCTCGTGCAGCCCGGCCTGCGCGTGCCGCTGACCGCCGATCCTTCGCTGTTTTCGGAAGCCGTGACGTTGGGTCGCGAGGTAATCTGGCTGCACACTTATGGTGAGCGGTTTTTCGATCCCACCGCGGGTCGACCGAAGGCGCCGCCCCGGATGGTAAGGGACGCAGCCCCGACAGTTCCGATCGGTGGCGCAATCCCCGGCGCACCGCAGCCACTTCCGGATACTATGGAGTACGATCCCGTGAAGCGCCGGCTCCATGTAGGCAAAGGCTTCGTAGACAATGTCACGCCGGAAATGTGGGACTACGAGGTGTCGGGCAAGCAGGTGGTCTGGCATTGGTTCAGCTATCGCAAGCGCGACCGATCGCGTCCGCAGATCGGCGATAAGCGACCGCCGTCGCCCTTAGATTTTGTGCAACCAGACCACTGGCTCGCCGAATACACGACCGACCTGATCGATCTGCTCAACGTGCTTGGCCGGTTGGTGGCGCTGGAGCCGGCGCAGGGCGACCTCATGGAGCGCATCCTAGATGCTGAATTGATCAAGGTAGCACACCTGCAATCGGCGCTCGCAGCCGGCGGTGCGGAAAAGGTCAACTGACAGGCGACGTCAGGAATACGGGGATAAGCCGATCGCGGGTAGTCGCTTCACGAAACGGGATGAGGCATAGTTCGGGTCAGAATCGAACCCTTGCATCCGTGGACATGGCAAGAAATCAACTCGACCTTTTTGGCGCCGAAGAACAGTCCGAACTGTTCGATGAGGATGCGCCGACCGTTTATTATCATGGCGATCCGGACCGGGTACGCGCGCGATTGCACAGGCTTATCGCCGAGGCGCGCGGCGCCGAAACGCTGCCTTGGGATCAGGACAGCGTCCGGCTCTACCGCAAGATCGTGCCACAGATGGCGCTTTGGCTGCCGGAGGAAGAAGCGGCGCAGTTGAAGTTCGAGTTCGAGGCCGAAATGGAGCGGCTGAAAGCTGCATGAATCAGCTTTCGTTTTTCGCAACCGAACGTGCTGTCACGGAGCCTCGCGCTCCTAACGTCGCCTATATCCGCAAGCACCTCAACCGACTGCTTCGCCTTGCCGGCAAAGCTGAGCGGCTGCCGTGGAGCGAAGCCGAGACAGCTAGCTGGGAGAAGCTGGTTCCGGAGCTGACGCTGTTGCTTCCGCCGGAAGAGGGCGAGGCCTTGCGAGTTGCCTTTGAGTTGGAGTTGAAACGGCTTAAGGCGGCGTAAGGGTGGGGACCAATGAAAGCAACCGTTCCACCTTTCGCAGAGTTCTTCGTGCCGGTTCTCAGGGCGTTGGACGCACTCGGTGGCTCGGCTTCGATCGAAGAGATTGACGACAAGACGGCTGTGTTGATGAACGTTTCCGACGCGGCGCGGACGGTGCTGGTTGGCGATGGGCCAAGGTCGAAATTCGACTATCGCTGCGCCTGGGCGCGGAGTTGGCTGAAGAATGCGGGGTTTACGAATAATAGCGAGCGCGGCGTGTGGGCCCTGACTGCGGAAGGCCGTGCAGCGTTGTCACTCAATCCGGACGAGATCGTGCGGAGCGTCAGGCGGGCGGATGCCGCTTTGCGCAAGGCGAAGGTTGTCGTCACCCCTGAGCGGGTAGAGGTCGAGGCGGAAGCAGCGGAAATCTCTTTGAAGGATTGGCGCGAGCAATTGCTCGACATTCTCTTGGCGCTGGACCCAGCAGCCTTCGAGCGCTTGTGCCAGCGGCTCCTCCGAGAGGCGGGTTTCATCAAGGTCGAAGTAACCGGGAGGAGCGGCGACGGCGGCATCGACGGTACCGGCGTATTGCGGGTCAACCTGCTTTCATTCCACGTGCTGTTCCAATCCAAGCGCTGGAGAGGATCAGTCGGGGCAGGCGTTGTGCGAGACTTTCGCGGCGCCATGGTGGGGCGGGCGGACAAGGGCCTGATTATCACCACCGGTACTTTTACGGCGGATGCTCGTCGAGAGGCCGTGCGCGACGGAGCACCGGCCATCGACCTGATCGACGGCGACGGATTATGCGACCTGCTCAAGGAGCAGAAGATCGGCGTGCGCGTGAAGATGGTTGAGGAAGTAACTGTGGACGAAGCCGCCTTCGCGGGATTTTAGCTGGTCACGCTGGCGGGACAGCGCCCCCCTCTAGCCTGCCGGCCATCTCCCCCTCAAGTGGGGAGATCGGCCAATCGCGAAAGTCCGCGCTGCCCCTCATCCGCCCGTCGGGCACCTTCTCCCCGTATGACGGGGAGAAGGAAGAGGCTACATCCCCTTCATCGCATCACATGAAACATTCGGGTTCATGTCGGCGAAGGCGCCGGTCGGGTTGCCCTTCCAGGCCCAGACATGCAGCTCGTAGAACGGGCCGAGGCCATAGCGATTGGGGGCGCTGTTGAAGTTGAACAGATGCCCATCGAGCGAGGCCGGGCCTTTCGAGGTGATGTATTCGACCGCGATCAGTTTTAGCGTGCCGTCGGCCATCGGCTCGTACATCACCGCTTCCGGCTTGGCGACATCGACAGCATCGTCCTTGAGGTAGCCGGGATTGACATAGTGGATGCCCATGGCGCCGCCGGTGATGCCGCTGGCGCAGGGGATGGGCGCGTAGCCTTCGGCCGTCGCCGCCGCCACATTCTCGAAGCGGCTGTTGGCGGCTCGTACCATGTCGGCCAGCGGATTGCCGTCCTTTGCCTGGGCCGCGGTGGCGGCGATTGACAGGATGGCCAGGGCGGCAAGGCGCCCGGTGCAAAGATTGATGTTCATGTTCTCTCCGGTTGTTTGAGGACGCGCACCGATCGGGTCTGCTCAACGCTGCGGCGTCCGTTGGAATTTTGCGAAACAGGTCGCTCGTCCTGTTTTCATGTCGGCCGCAATGATGCGGCCGGTTGCGCAGCTTGTTTCAGCCCGTCCAAACGGCGCGACGGCCTAATGGTCCCACCAATAATATTCCCAGTATTCGCGCCGCTGCTCGCGTTCGGGCAGTCCCATGTCCTGTCTCAGATAATCGTCTTGCGGGGGCAGCCGGCGCCGCCTGCCCAGCAGACGCGAAGGCAGCGCCGCCGCGATCCGCCATAGACGGCCAAGCAGGGAACCGCCGGGGTTTCCCACGACAGGCGCCGGTTCGCCGACCGGCATGCCATCAGGCATGTCGCAATTGCCGCGAATGGCAGTTTGATACTCATCCTTTTGTCCGCCACTTGGGGTTTGCCTGCCATCAACGGTAAAAGTAGGGGTCAAGAACCCGCACCTCCGTGATCTTGTCGACAGGCAGCGAATTCTTCTGGGCGGTGCTGCGGATCGCCTCGGGCGAGGGCGCGTCGTAGATGCAGAAGCTGCGCTTCTTGTCCGGCGACACGTAGGACTGCAGCCAGGTGACGCCCTTTTCGGCATTGCGCATGACGACACCGCCCAGCGCGTCGGCGCCGGCTTCGTTCATCGGCACGTTGAGGCCGTCCGGGAATGTGCGTTCAATCAGATAGCGAGGCATGGAAGCCTTCCTTTCTCCAGTGGGTCACGCCCGGTTTTGAGCGCGGCTCGACATTGATCACGCCCGGCAAGAGCGCACATCGGAGCCTTTCCCCATTTTTGGCGGGACGATTCCCTATGTTGGCAGCGTTATGAGCGGGGGATATGTTGGCGGGTCCATCGCGGGTCCGCCTTTTCGGCGAACTCGATCTGCGTGAGCGAATGATGCTTCTGGAACGGCAGACACAGCTGGAGCGACTCGACGGGCTGCTGGCCGATGCCGGGCGCGGCCGTGGCTGCGTAGCGGTGCTTGCTGGCGAGGCCGGGGCCGGCAAGACCGCGCTTGTCGAGGCCTTCATCGACCGGACTGCGCAAGCCACGCGCATATTCCGCAGCGCCTGCGAGGATCTGTCGATACCCGATCCGCTCGGGCCGCTTTACGATCTGGCGCGGGACGCGCAATGGGCGCTGCCGCAGGCGATCGATCATCGGCAGGGACAGAGGCTGCCGCTGTTTTCGGATGCGCTCGACATCTTCGAGACAAAGGCGCAGCCGACCCTGCTGGTGATCGAGGACTTGCACTGGGCCGATGATGCGACGCTCGATTTCGTCCGCTTTCTCGGCCGGCGCATCGCCAACAGGCATCTCTTGCTGCTGCTAACGGCGCGCACCGATCGCAGCGAGGGACAGATGCGGGTGCGCCGCGCGCTCGGCGAGATACCGGCAGGCAGCGTCGCGCGCATCGACGTGCCGCTGCTCAGCGAGTCGGCGGTGCTGTCGCTGGCCGAGGCGGCGGGGCGCGATGGCGAGGCTATCTACCGGGCGACGGCGGGCAACGCCTTTTTCGTCACCGAACTGTTGTGCAGCGGATGCGAGGAAAAAACGGCGCTGCCGGCAAGCGTGCGCGACGCGGTTCTGGCGCGGGCCGAGCGCCTGTCGGCCGGCGCCCGCGCGATGCTCGACGCGGTGTCGGTGTTTCCACGGCGGGCCGATGCCTGGGCGTTGCAGGGCCTGTGCAGCGTCGCCAGCGCCGGCCAGCTTGCCGAATGCGTCGCCAACGGCTTGCTGGAGGATCTGGGCGATGGCTATGCGTTCCGGCACGAGATCGCCCGCCGCGCCATCGAGGCCATGTTGACGACGAGCCACCGGCGGCAGTTCAACCAGCGCGCCCTGGCCGCCCTTCTCGAAAACAGTGAGGTTTCCACCGGCCGCCTGGTGCATCACGCGGTGGAGGCGCACAATCTGCAGGCAGTGCGCGAACTGGCCCCGGTTGCGGCGCGCGAGGCCTCCCGCGTCGGCGCCCATCGCGATGCGGCCGGCTTCTATGAAGCCGTGTTGCGGCAGGCCGACAGCCTGCCGGTGGAGGAGCGCACGGCGCTCCATGAGAAATATGCCTTCGAGTGCCACCTCATCGGCAAGATCGACGAGGCCATCGCCGCGCAGAACCAGGCGCGCCGGCTGCATCAGGCCCAGGGGAATACGGCGAAGGAAGGGGATTGCCTCAGATGGCTGTCGCGCTTTGCCTACCTGCTTGGCGACCGCATGGCTGCCGATGCCCTTGGCGAGCAGGCGGTTCAGCTGCTTGAGACCGCGCCGGCCGGGCCGGAGCTCGCCATGGCCTATTCCAACCTCTCGCAACTGGCGATGCTGGCCGAAAGGCTCGACGACACGCTGCGGCTCGGCAACAAGGCGATTGCGCTCGCCGAACAACTGAACCGGCCCGACATCGTCTGCCACGCGCTCAACAATGTCGGCAGCGCCGAGCAGTGGCTGGATCTGGCAAACGGACGGCTGCACCTTGCCCGCAGCCTGGAGATCGCGCTGGAGCAGAATTTTCAGGAACATGCGGCGCGCGCCTTCACCAACAGCGCCTGCAGCGAGATGAACCAGCTCGGCTTCGCTGAGGCGCGGTCGTTCCTCGATCGCGGCATCAACTATTGCGTCGAAAACGATCTCGTCACCTGGCGCGACTATATGCGCGGCGTGCTGGCCCAGTTGCTGCTGCGCCAGGGGCAATGGGAAGAGGCTGCCGGCGAGGCGCTCGAGGTGATCGCCAACGATCAGGCGACGATGCTGGTCCGCTATCCCGCCGTGGTCGCCCTGGCAAAGCTGCGGATACGGCGCGGCGACCCGTCCGCCGAGCCGCTTTTTGCCGAAATGACGCAGTTCCTGGATAAGGGATTGGAATTGCAGCGCCTGGCGCCCTATGCGGCGCTGGTGGCCGAACGGGCGTGGCTCGGCCAGGCTGACAAGGATGAGGCGCTCGGCCTGATCGCACTGGCTGAGAGCTTGTCGACGACGCGGGCGGGTTTCGGCGAGCTGGCGACGTGGCGGCAGAAGCTGGCGCCGGACATGGATCCAGGCGACACCATCGGCATGGCCGCGCCCTACCGGCTGCTGCTCGCCGGCGACTGGCAGGCGGCGGCAGAACTATGGGCCGAGATGAACGCGCCCTACGAACGCGGGCTGGCGTTGGCAGAGGGCGACGAGACCGCGCAGCGCCTGGCGCTGGAGATTTTCGAAAGCCTCGGCGCCAGGCCGGTCGCCGTTTACCTGCGCGATATCATGCGCCGCAACGGCGTCAACGGCATTGCAAGGGGGCCGCGCCGAACCACGCGCGCCAATCGCGCGGGCCTGACCCAGCGCCAGATGGAGGTGCTGCAACTGATCGAGCGCGGCTTTTCCAACAAGCGGATCGCCGAGCACCTGACCATCTCGCCGAAGACGGTCGATCACCACGTCTCGGCGGTTCTGGGCAAGCTGGACGCGGTTTCGCGGGGTGAGGCGACGGCCGCGGCGCGCGATTCGGGGTTGATTTGAGCCTGTCTTCTTCGGGTCGCGATCCTTCGCGCCCCCCTCTGGCCTGCCGGCCATCTCCCCCTCAGGTGGGGAGATTGGCTAATCGCAAACGCTGGCTCTGCCCTTCGGGCACCTACTCCCCGTGAACGGGGCGAAGGAAAGCAGTGCCTTACGCAAACGCCCCATGACAATGCTTGTATTTTTTCCCTGACCCGCACGGGCAAGCCTCGTTGCGGCCGACCTTGCCCCAGGTGGCCGGGTTCTTCGGGTCGCGGTCTTCGGGGGCGACGACGGCGTTGGTCTCCTGGCGGACCAGCACGGCCGTCTCGCCACCTTCGAAATCGTCCTCGCCGGTGAAGCCGTCGATGTGGCTGCCGAACATGTCGGGGGCCTCGGGCGGCGGCGCTTCCGCCGCCTGGCGGACCAGCTCGACGCGCATCAATTGCGCGGTGACGGCCTGGCGCAGATTGCCCAGCATCGCCTGGAACAGCTCGAACGCTTCGCCCTTGTACTCCTGCAGCGGATCGCGCTGCGCATAGCCGCGGAAGCCGACGACCGAGCGCAGATGGTCGAGATTGACGATGTGCTCGCGCCACAGATGATCGAGCGTCTGCAGCACCACGGAGCGTTCGACATAGGTCATCACGTCGGGACCGAAGCGCTCGGCGCGTTCCTTGGCGGCGGCCTCGGCTGCCTGGCTGACGCGCTCGCGGATGTCGTCCTCGGCGATGCCTTCTTCCTTGACCCAGTCCTCGACCGGCAGATCGAGATTGAGGAATTCGGCGATCTCGGCCTTGAGGCCGGCGACGTTCCACTGCTCGGCATAGGCGTTTTCGGGAATGTTCTTGGCGACGATCTCCTCGATGACGCCTTCGCGCATCTCTGTGATGGTCTCGGACAGGCCCTCGCCGTCCATCAGCTCGATGCGCTGCTCGAACACCACCTTGCGCTGGTCGTTCGAGACGTCATCGTATTTCAAGAGGTTCTTGCGGATGTCGAAGTTGCGCGCCTCGACCTTCTTCTGCGCCTTTTCCAGCGCCTTGTTGATCCACGGATGGATGATCGCCTCGTCTTCCTTGAGGCCGAGCTTCTGCAGCATGCCGTCCATGCGCTCGGAACCGAAGATGCGCATCAGGTCGTCCTGCAGCGACAGGAAGAATTTCGACCGGCCGGGATCGCCCTGGCGGCCCGAGCGGCCGCGCAACTGGTTGTCGATGCGGCGCGATTCATGGCGTTCGGTGGCGAGCACGTAGAGGCCGCCGGCGGCGAGCGCCTTTTCCTTCAGCCGGGCGATGTCGTCGCGAATTTCCTTTTCCCTGGCTTCGCGCTCGGGGCCGGCCGGCATGTCGCCAAGCTCCTCGGCAATGCGCATGTCGGCATTGCCGCCGAGCTGGATGTCGGTGCCGCGGCCGGCCATGTTGGTGGCGATGGTGATCGCGCCGGGCTTGCCGGCCTGGGCGACGATCGCCGCCTCGCGCTCGTGGTGGCGGGCGTTCAGCACCTCGAAATCCTTAAAACCTTCCTTGCGCAGGCGTTCGGCCAGCTGCTCGGACTTCTCGATGGAAGTCGTGCCGACCAGCGTCGGCTGGCCCTTGGCGCGGGCTTCCTTGATCTCCTTGACGATCGCCTTGTATTTCTCCTCGACCGTCCGGTAGACCTCGTCGTCTTCGTCAATGCGGATGACCGGCAGGTTGGTCGGGATCTCGGTGACGTCGAGATTGTAGATGTTGGCGAATTCCTCGGCCTCGGTCAGCGCCGTGCCGGTCATGCCGGCGAGCTTCTTGTAGAGGCGGAAATAGTTCTGGAAGGTGACCGAGGCGAGCGTCTGGTTCTCCGGCTGGATCGCCACATGCTCCTTGGCTTCGAGCGCCTGGTGGAGGCCCTCCGAATAACGGCGGCCGGGCATCATGCGGCCGGTGAACTCGTCGATGATGACGATCTCGCCGTTGCGCACGATATAGTCCTTGTCCCGCTGGAACAGCCGGTGCGCCTTCAGCGCGTTGTTGACGTGGTGGACGATGGCGACGTTCTCGACGTCGTAGAGCGACTCGCCCTTGAGCAGACCCGCATCGCGCAGCATGTTCTCCAGCTTCTCGGTGCCTTCCTCGGTGAAGATCGAGGTCTTCTGCTTCTCGTCGATCTCGTAGTCCTGCGGCTGCAGCTGGATGATGAAGGTGTCGATGGTGTTGTACATTTCCGAACGGTCCTCGAGCGGACCGGAAATGATCAGCGGCGTGCGCGCTTCGTCGACCAGGATGGAATCGACCTCGTCGACGATGGCGTAGCTGTGGCCGCGCTGCACCATCTGGGCGCGCTCGTATTTCATGTTGTCGCGCAGATAGTCGAAGCCGAGCTCGTTGTTGGTGGCGTAGGTGACATCGGCGGCGTAGGCGACGCGGCGCTCCTCGTCGGACAGGCCGTGGACGATGACGCCGACCTTGAGGCCGAGGAATTTGTAGACGCGGCCCATCCATTCGGAGTCGCGCGTGGCCAGGTAATCGTTGACGGTGACGACATGGACGCCGTTGCCGGCGAGCGCGTTGAGGTAGACCGGCAACGTCGCCACCAGCGTCTTGCCTTCGCCGGTGCGCATCTCGGCGATGCCGCCATTGTGCAGCACCATGCCGCCGATCAGCTGCACGTCGAACGGCCGCATGCCGAGCACGCGGCGGGCGGCCTCACGCACGGTGGCGAAGGCCGGCACCAGGAGGTCGTCGAGACTGGCGCCGTTGGCGATGTCCTGGCGGAATTTGTCCGTGCGGGCCTGAAGCTCGGCGTCGGAAAGCGCCCGCATCTCGTTTTCCATGGCATTGATCGCCTCGACGCGCGGCCGGGTCGATTTGACCCGACGATCGTTGGAGGAGCCGAAAACCTTACGGGCGAGACCGCCGAGACTGACCATCCAATGGCCCTTTCGATAGCATTCCAAGTCGTTGCGACAGGCGCCGGCTGGCCCCATCAACTCCACGTGAACGCGGACAAACGCAAAAAGCGCCCGGAAAACGGTTCTGGACGCAAAGTCGTTGGACAGATAAGAGGGGGCTCATTCGATGTCAACGCCGCGCTCGCCCTGTCGACCGCGCCAAATTCCGCCACAATCTTGCTGGTCTGGAAGCCATTCCGCTCTAGCTACCCCGCTTTGGAGATAATCGTAATGTCAGTATTGTTCCGCCGCGCGTCGCTCGCCAGCCTTGGTCTGGCATTCGGGCTATCGGCCCTCTCGCTGTCGCCGCTGATGGCACAGGAGGCCGCCCCTGCCCAGCCGGCAGCACCCGCTCCGGCGGCCAAGCCGGTCGATCCGAACGCCGTGGTCGCCACCATCAACGGCCAGACGCTGACCGAGGCAGACCTTGGGCTTGCCGAGGGCGAGCTGTCGCAGCAATTCGCGCAGCTTCCGCCCGAGCAGCGCCGCGCCGCGGCGCTGTCGGCGGCGATCGAAATCCGCGTGATGGCGGCCCAGGCGGTGACCACCGGCCTCGACAAGGATCCCGACTTCCAGCGCCGCATGGCCTTCCTGCAGCAGCGCGCGCTGCATGGCGAAATGGTCGAGAAGGGCGTCGTCGACAAGGTTACCGATGCCGAGGTCCGCGCCCGCTACGACCAGGAAATCGCCAACACGCCGCCCACCAATGAGGTGCACGCCCGTCACATCCTCGTGAAGACGAAGGAAGAGGCAGACGCCATCATCAAGCAGCTCGACGGCGGCGCCGACTTCCAGAAGCTTGCCAACGAGCACACCAGCGATCCGAGCGGCAAGACCAGCGGCGGCGATCTCGGCTGGTTCGGACCTGGCCAGATGGTGCCGGAATTCGACAAGGCCGTGTTTGCGCTGGCGGTCGGCAAATATACCGACCAGCCGGTGCAGTCGCAGTTCGGCTGGCATGTCATCAAGGTCGAGGACAAGCGCACCAAGCAGCCGCCGGCGTTCGACCAGGTCAAGGACCAGGCGCGCCAGGCGGTCATCCGCGACAAGTATTTCGCGCTGGTCAAGTCGCTGCGCGCCAACGCCAAGGTCGACATCCCCGATGCGAACCTGAAGAAGACGGTCGACGCACTGGAAAGCGCCAAATAGGGCTAGACTAGATTGAGCTACGACAGGGCGCGCTGCCGCCCTGTCGCTTCTATTTGGTAGGGCGAGCGATGATGCGTCGACGCCGCCGCCGGACCGCCGTGGCGTCGCCGGCATCGTCAGCGACTATGCCTTTCAAGACATAGCCGACCGCCCTGCGCAGCGTTGCTTCGTCCTCGTCCAGGCGGTTCGTCAGAAGATGCGTCCAGGCGAACGAGGCAATCAGGTCGGCGACGACAGTGGCATCGACGTCGGCTGCCACCTCTCCCCTTGCCTTGGCGCGTTCGACCATCTGGCCGGTGTGGACACGACGCCCTCTTGCGTATTCGGCGAGGGCGGCGGCGGCTTTTTCGTCCGACTGCGCCTCGGCAATCAGCGATCTGAACACGCTACCCGACGACGTGTCGCGCCAATGCGCGAACAAGCTCTTCAGGAAGCCGACGAGATCCTCCGCAAGGTTCCCGGTGTCGGGATTGTCGACGCGCTTTTGCCGTTGATAAACGTCGAGCAGCAGGGCGGCCTTGCTTGGCCACCAGCGATAGATCGTCGGTTTTCCGGCGCGTGCGCGGCGCGCCACCGCCTCGATCGAGAAGCCGGAATAGCCAGCTTCGACCAGTACCGCCTCGGCGGCATCGAGAATGGCATCGGCGCTTTCCGGGCTGCGCCGTGCGCCAGCCGACTTGCGCCCGGGATCGGTGATTTCGCCCATCTTTTCTTCCTTACCCGCGATTTCAGCAGCCATCATATACAACTCTTGACGAAACGGAACGATCCGTTTTATATGTAACGGAACGTTCCGTAACGATAAGGAGAGTTTGATGAACTCGACCGCCGTGACCCGCTTTTCGCGCCTGCGCTTCGCCCTGCTTGTGCTGCTCGGCGTGTATCCGCTGATCACTGCCATTCTGTATGTGGTTTTTCCGCTGACGCAGGAATGGCAAATCTGGCAGCGTACGCTGGTCATCGCGCCGCTGATGGTCTCGATCATGATCTGGGGACTGATTCCGGGCGTGCAGCGGGCGTTTCGCGGGTTCATCAACCCAGCGGTCCGCTGATGTTCATTCCAGCGCTTGCGACGTTTCCGACGCAACGCGCCACGCGCCATCGGCCAGCACGAGTTCCAGCGTCACCCGCGCCTTGCCGGTCAGGCGCTGCGCCGATTTGTCCTTCGGCACATAGTCGTAGCGCATGGCGAAAACCGCATCGGCACGGTCCTTGCCGTGCGGCGTCACCTCAAGGCTGCCGGGCTCGAGACCGAACGACCATGACGCCCATTGCGCGAACCAGTCGGTCTTGACCTTGACGATCGCCTCGCTGTCGTAGCGCGTGCCGTAGATGGTGGCCGACGCACCGTAAAGCCGCTTGACGGTTTCGCGCATTCTCCTGGCATCAGGCGCCAGATAGTTTTCGCGCAAGAATTTTTCGATGGCACCCTCGTCGCCGACGGAGCGTTCGAGCGCAGCCACCTGCGACGCGGGAGCCGGGCTGACGGCCGGTTTCGGTTGCTGGGCAGTGTCTCCGCCCGGAACGAATTCGAAACGCTCGAGCAGCGAACCCTGCTCCCAGGGACGCTGCGCCTCGCGCGTTGCCGAAACGACGTCGCGGCGCACCGCAATCATCATGTCGTTGATGCTCTGTCCGGGTTCCGCCATATGCCGCAAAAGTGCCGCCGCAAACGGCGAGTTGCGTCCCGTCCCGTCCATTGCGACGGCGCCGGGCGCAGTCGAGAAGGCGATGAATGAGCCGCGTGTCGACTCGAACTGGGCAAGACCGGCGAGAGCCGTCGCCGAGCGCGTCGTGGCGCTGCGGCTGAGACTTCGGGCAAACGGGTTGTTGCGGCAGGCATCGAGGAAGACCAGGCTGACCTTGGTCTGCTGCTCCATGATGTCGAGAACCTCGTCGATCGGCACCGCCTCGAGCTGCAGCTTGACCGGCATGTCCAGCCGGGCGTCGACCGGCACGATGAAGTTGCGCCCGTCGACCTGCAGGCCGTGGCCGGCATAGTAGAACAGCCCGGCACCGGCACCCTGCAGCGCATCGGAGAATTCGCCGATCTTGCGTTCGAGCTCGCGCTTGCCGAGATCGTTGCCTTCGATCACCTCGAAACCGATGGCGCGCAGCTTGTCGGCGATGTCGAGCGCATCGTTGACGGGATTGGCCAGCGTGCCGGCTTCGGCGTAGCTGCCGTTGCCGACCACAAGCGCCACGCGCCGCGCCGTCTGCGCATCGGCGCGCAGCAGCAGAAAGCCCAGAAACGCCAGTGCCAAGACCACAAGCCTGCCCATGGGGCAGGATCATAGCGCTATCGGTCGCAGCGACGCCAACAAATTTGCAACAGCCTGCTTGCTGCATGAGGCGGTGTCAGGCTTCCGGCACCCGTAACGGCTGTGAAACGCCTTGCGCCAGCGCGTGCTATCGGGCAAACCGGCGTTCCTTTCGCGATTTTTCCCGCCCGGGGTCTTCCATGTCCACACAGGTTTCGCCGCTCGCGCCGAAGAAATATCCCAAGATGCCGGTGATCGAGGGCGTGCGCATCGCCACCGCCGAGGCCGGCATAAAATACAAGAACCGCACCGACTTGCTGGCCATGGTGTTCGACGCCGGCACCACCGTCGCCGGCGTGTTCACCAGGTCGAAATGCCCTTCGGCGCCGGTCGATTTCTGCCGGCAGAACCTCGTGGCTGGCAAGGCACGCGTGCTGGTGGTCAATTCCGGCAATGCCAATGCCTTTACCGGCCAGAAGGGCCGCGCCTCGACGGCACTCACGGGCGAGGTGGCGGCGAAAGCGGCCGATTGCACAGCGGGCGAGGTATTCCTGGCCTCGACCGGCGTGATCGGCGAACCGCTCGACGCCGGCAAGTTCAGCCATCTGCTGGCCGGTCTGGTCAAGGACGGCAAGCCGGAATTGTGGACCGAAGCCGCCAAGGCGATCATGACCACCGACACCTATCCCAAACTGGCGACCGCGACGGTCAAGCTCGGCGATGCCGACGTCACCATCAACGGTATCGCCAAGGGGGCCGGGATGATCGCGCCCGACATGGCGACGATGCTTTCCTTCATCGCCACCGATGCGCCGATCGCAGCACCGGTGCTGCAGGACCTCCTGTCGCGCGGCACGGCCAAGACCTTCAACGCGGTTACCGTCGACAGCGACACCTCGACCAGCGACACGCTGCTGATGTTCGCCACGGGTGCTGCCGCCAGGCGCGGCGCGCCGGCAATTTCCGACCCCAAGGATGCGCGCCTCGGCGCGTTCCGCCGTGCCCTCGGCAAGGTGCTGAAATCGCTGGCACTACAGGTGGTGCGCGACGGCGAGGGCGCCCGCAAGCAGGTCGAGGTCACCGTCACCGGAGCCAAATCGGCCCGCTCGGCCAAGCGCATCGCGCTGTCGATCGCCAATTCGCCGCTGGTCAAGACGGCAGTCGCCGGCGAGGACGCCAATTGGGGCCGCGTCGTCATGGCTGTCGGCAAGGCCGGCGAACCGGCCGACCGCGACCTTCTGTCGATCTGGTTCGGCGACAACCGCCTGGCCTATCAGGGCGAGCGCGACGCCGCCTATTCCGAGGAGGCGACTTCGGCGTATATGAAGCGCGACGAGATCCGCATCCGCGCCGACATCGGCATCGGCCGCGGCAAGGCGACGGTGTGGACCTGCGATCTCACCAAGGAATATGTCGCCATAAACGGCGATTATCGGAGCTGATGGCGTTGGCTTCCAGACATCCGGCAAGCGTGTTGGCGATCGTGCGCCGCTATGAGGCGGCCGGCTTTCGCGCCTGGCCGGCGGCCGCCGTCCATTATGACGGCACCTGGGTGGTTCGGCTGACGGCCGGCCACCCGGCCAAGCGGCTGAACTCGGTCAATCCGCTCGATCCGGGCGACATCCAGCACATTGCCGAGCGCATCGGTCGCGCCAGCCGCCGCTTCGACGCGTATGGCAGGCCGCTGACCTTTCGCATCTCACCGCTGTCGGGGCCTGATCTTTCGAAGTACCTCGACAGCGAAGGCTGGAGTACGTTCGCGGAGTCGCTGGTCATGCGGCTGCCGCTGGCGGACGCCGCGCTCGACGATGCCATGGACCAGATTCCGTTGAAGGACATCAGCCGTTTCATCGGCGCGGCGCTCAAGGTGAGCGGCTCGGATGTGTCGCTGCGTCCGGGCCTGTCGGAGATCATCGGCGCCATCCAGCCGGAGGCCGGGCTGTTTGCGCTGGAGGCCGGCAGCGAACCGCTGGCAACGTTGATCTGCGTGCATGACGGCGACCTTGCCGGCCTGTTCGAGATCGCCACTGACAGGTCGGTGCGCAACCAGGGCCATGGCCGCCATCTCATCCGGTCGGCGCTGAAATGGGCGCGGCTGCGCGGGGCGCGGGAAGCCTGGCTGCAGGTCGAGGCGGACAACGCGCCGGCGCTGGCGCTCTACCGTTCGCTCGGATTCGACGAAGTCTATCGCTATCGCTATCGCCGGCCACCCGGCGCATGAGCGGCTTGGATACGATCGGCAAACGCCTGCTCCTGGTCGCGGCCTGCGCGCTGGTCGATGCCGACGGGCGCGTGCTTTTGGCGCAGCGGCCCGAAGGCAAGCAACTCGCCGGCCTGTGGGAGTTTCCGGGCGGCAAGGTCGAGCCCGGTGAGACGCCGGAACAATGCCTGATCCGCGAATTGTACGAGGAGATCGGCATCGAAACCGACATCCCTTGCCTGGCGCCACTCACCTTCGCCAGCCATTCCTACGATGATTTTCACCTGCTGATGCCGCTGTTCGTCTGCCGTCGGTTCCGCGGCATTGCCCAGCCGAAGGAAGGCCAGGTGCTGAAATGGGTGCGGCCGCGCCAGATGCGCGATTTTCCAATGCCGCCGGCCGATGCCCCGCTGATCCAGTTCCTCATCGATCTGCTGTAGCGGCCGACCTGCCGTAAATCGGGCAGCGCCGCAACGCGCCGGCAGCAGCGTTAATGAAAGATTTATCTGACCGTGAAAAATTGACGCTAGGCGGTTTCGCCGATTCCACCGCTGGGGAGCGATTTGCATGAGCCTTGAAAAGGACTGGGACTCGCCTTGGCCCGACCGCCTTCCTGGCGCCGCCAATGCCGGCATGGGAATATTGCGCATCGCTCTCTTGTTCGGCTCGGCCGCGGTGGCTCTGGCCTTGATCGCGACGCCCTACCTCGACAGCCGGACCCGCTCGCAGTTTGCCCGCGACGGGCTGGATACGATGAGCACCGGCTCGATCGGCCAGCGCGACAGCTATACGCTACGCAAGAGCGTGCTGCAGCCGCTGCCCAGTTCGGTCTGCGTTATACGGGCCGATGGCAGAAGCAGCGGCGACTGCTGATTCCTCAACAGATCTCCAGGATTCGGCTGTTTCCTAGGGCCAAAGCCCAATCAGCCCCTTGAAGGGAGGGCGCTTTCCTGATTCACCAGCGGGTGTGGATCAGGAGGAGCAGTATGGCTTTGTTTTGGCTATCGGACGAAGCATGGGCAACGATCGAGCCGCACTTGCCCAAGAACCAGCCTGGTGCGCGTCGCGTGGACGATTGTCGGGTGATTTCGGGTATCCTGCACGTGCTGAAGGTGGGTTGCCGCTGGTGTGATTGTCCTGCCGATTATGGTCCCTCGACCACGGTTTACAATCGCTTCAACCGCTGGTCGCGACGAGGCTTCTGGCTGAAGATGCTTGATGCGCTGGTTCAGGCCGGCGCAGTGACGAAAAGCACCGCGATCGACAGCACCTACGTCAAAGCCCAGCGGGCGGCATTCGGCGCAAAAGGGGGCGCCAAGCGCAGGCCATCAGCCGTTCGCGCGGCGGTTGGACAACTAAGGTCCATGCACTCACAGACGTCGTCGGCCGCCCCTACGCGTTGATGTTGACGGCAGGAAACGTCAGCGACGTGAAGGCAGCGCCAGCCCTACTCGAACGCGCTGGCCCGATGCGCTACCTATTGGGCGACAAGGGCCACGATGCGGATCGACTGCGCCGTTCACTGCGCGAGGGAAAGACTACGCCGGTAATCCCGGGACGGCGCAATCGAAAGAGAGCAATCCGTTACGACCAAGAGCGATACCGTGGACGACACTTGATCGAGAACGCCTTCTGCCGCCTAAAGGATTTCCGCCGCATCGCCACCCGCTACGACAAACTCGCCACCAACTTCCTGTCTGGGGTGGCATTGGCTACCATGATCTCGTTCTGGCTTTGAGAGGCGACGAAATGCTCAATCCGGCGATGAACAACACAAAATGGGATGAGCTTCGGCTAGAAATGTACGCGCTCACGCCGCCACCATCTTGGAGCACGCTTTCCACAAACGGCTACCACTCACAGCCCGACCGCGAGTGGTTCTACCACTTCAGCGAGGGCGGATACGAATCCATCCTTCACTTAGACATTCAGGTCGAAACGCCCGCCCAGCGAGAACTTGTCCGCTCGGCTCTCAAGAAGGTGCATGTGCCCGGCGAGGAAATGCCTGACGGCTTTCGCGTGTTCGGTTATCTTCAGGATGGTCAGGCCGCCGAGTTTATATGAGGTCTTCGTTGCTGACCTGATCGAGTCTGGACCCTAGAATGCAGCTGGTTCCTAGAATGCAGCTGGTTCACCGCGCGTTAAGCCTGTCGCATTAACCTTTCTTAACGGGTCGGCGCTAGGTTCGGGCAAGAGGGATAGGCGCCCATGAAAATGTTGCTGCAACGATTTTTAGAAGACGAGAGGGGTGCGACGGCTATCGAATATGGTTTGATCGTCGCCGTTCTGTCGCTTGCCATTGTCGCTGGTATTGGCCAGGCTGCCGGCGCCATCCAGTGGTTGTTCAGCGACAACAGCAGCAAGCTTGCCAACGCTTTTGCACAGTGACCTGCTTAGCTTTTGCGTGGGATACGCTTAGCTTTTGCGCAAGGATGCGCTCAGGGGCCGCCGGGGTTTTCCAGGATTGTCTTCAGCGATATTTTTGCGGAGCCCGGCTTCAGCGGCTTTTGCTGAGAGGCATCGGGCGCCCAGCCTGACATCCAGACCACCGAGAAACTCGCCCTGACGCGGCCATCGGCATCCGAAAACCGCTCCGCATAGATTTCGGCGGCGCGCGCGAACAGCGCTCGCGTGCCCGGCCGCCTGCTGCGGTCGACAAGCGCGCTGGTCTCGCCCATGGCGCGCAGATCGGCGACCAGGCCAAATAGCGAATCGTAGCGCACCGTGATCGTCTCGACGTCGGCAACTGGCAGTGCCAGGCCGGCGCGCTGCAGCAGCGCGCCGGCGTCGCGGACGTCGGTGAACGGGATCACACGCGGGCTGGCGCCGCCATAGAGTTCGGTCTCGGCGGCAAGCAGGCTTTCGCGCAGTTCGGAGAGCGTGCCTGTGCCGGCGAAGGCGCCAAGGAAAAGCCCGTCCGGCTTCAGCGCCCGGCGGACCTGCACCAGCATGCCGGGAATGTCGTTCATCGCCTGCAGCGACAGCAGCGAGACTGCGAGGTCGAGGCTTTCCGGCTCGAATGGCACGGTTTCCAACGGCGCCAACAGTCCTGGCTGGCCACCCAGGAAAGCGGCGTCGGCCTCGACGCGCACGTTTTCCGTCACCTTGCCGCTTTCGGCGAGCACCTCTGCTGCTGCCGGCGTCTGGCAAAACAATGAGGCCGCCTTGCCGAACCTGCGTTCGACGGCGCCGAGCCGGTCGGCAAGATCCTCGGCCGCACGCCGCATGAGGAAATCCGCGCTGGCGATGGGGCGGGCCAGTGCCCGGCGCTTGCGCGCCAGCCAGAGCGAGGTGTCAATTACAGGCTGCAATGGGCAGGTCCTTGTGCTTCGCTCTCTGATATAGTGATGCGGAGGACCAACCACGTGGCCGATCCCATGCCAGAGATCAAGCGTATTGCGATCAAGAGCATTGCCCGCAAGGCATTGGGCTGGCCAGCGCGCCTCTTGTTCCCGCCCGTCTGTGCCGGCTGCCGCCGCCATGTCTCGCAGCCCGGCGTGTTGTGCGGCGCCTGCTGGCCGAAACTCAGGCTGCTGGAACGGCCGTGGTGCCCGGTGATGGGCACGCCGTTCACCCACAATATGGGTGAGGGTTTCCTGTCGGCGGAGGCGATAGCCGACCCGCCGCCGTTCGAGCGCGCGCGGGCGGCGGTCGCCTATTCCGGCGTTGCCCGCCAGATGGTGCAAGGGCTGAAATACCAGGACCGCACCGATCTGGCGCCGTGGATGGCGCGCTGGATGCTTCGCGCCGGTGCCGAGCTCATCGCCGAGGCCGATGTGGTCGTGCCGGTGCCGCTGCACTGGCGGCGTTTCTTCAGGCGGCAGTTCAACCAGTCGGCGGAACTGGCGCGGGCGGTGGCGCAACTCGGCGAGCGGCCTTTCGCGCCATCAGCCATCAGGCGCGTCAAACTCACGCGCCAGCAGGTCGGGCTGGAGCGGCGGGAACGCGAGGAAAATGTTCGCGCCGCATTCAAAGTGCCTGATGAGGCGGAGATCGAAATCACCGGCCGCCGGGTGCTGCTGATCGACGACGTCTACACCACCGGCGCCACCGTCCGCGCGGTCGCCAAGGCGTTGAAGAAGGGCGGCGCCGGCGCGGTCGACGTACTGACCTTTGCGCGTGTGCTGCCGGGGGACTTTCGGGCCGACGAATCGGCGCCTATATAGCCTAGGAACGAGGCAGGATTGCTGACCGATGGTCGATGTGACGATCTACACGCGGATGATGTGCGGCTATTGCACCGCGGCCAAGCGGCTGCTCGATAGGAAGGGTGTGACCTACACCGAGCACGACGCCTCCTTCTCGCCGGAGCTGCGCCGGGAGATGATCTCCCGCGCTCACGGCCGTTCCACCTTTCCGCAGATATTCATCGGCGACACGCATGTCGGCGGCTCTGACGATCTCCACGAATTGGAGGCGGAAGGACGGCTGGACACATTGCTCGCCAACGGCTCGGCCAGATAAGGACATGACTATGGGTGGTTTCAAGGCGGCGGCGATCCAGATGCGTTCGGTAACCAGCCCGGAGCGCAATGCGGTCGATCTGGAACGGCTGGTGCGCGAGGCGGCAGGCCTTGGCGCGACCTATATCCAGACGCCGGAAATGACCGGCGCGCTGATCCGCGACAGCCAGGCACGGGCCGCTTCCTTCACCTCCGAGGACAAGGACATCGTCGTCTCGACGTCGCGGCGGCTGGCCAAGGAGCTCGGCATTTTCCTGCATATCGGCTCGACCGCCATTCTGCGCGCCGACGGCAAGCTTGCCAACCGCGCCCTTCTGTTCGGGCCGGACGGCGCCACGATTGCCACCTACGACAAGATCCACATGTTCGACGTCGATCTCGACAATGGCGAGAGCTGGCGCGAATCCGCCGCCTATGAGCCTGGCACCGAGGCCGTCGTCGCCGAAGTCAATGGCGCGAAGGTCGGCTTTGCCGTCTGCTACGATCTGCGCTTTCCGCAGCTGTTCCGTGCCGAGGCGCTGGCCGGCGCCGATCTGCTTTCGGTGCCCGCCGCCTTCACCCGCCAGACCGGCGAAGCGCATTGGCACGTGCTGCTCAGGGCGCGCGCCATCGAGAACGGCGCCTATGTGGTTGCCGCCGCGCAAGGCGGCGTGCACGAGGACGGCCGCGAAACCTATGGCCATTCGCTGATCGTCGATCCCTGGGGCCGCATCGTCGCCGAAGCTGCGCATGACGAGCCGGCGGTGATCGTCGCCGAGATCGACCCGGCGCAGTCAGTCGCTGCGCGCAAAAAGATACCGAATCTCAAAAACGCACGCGATTTTGCCGTAAACGCCGGTTCGGCGGAGGCAATTCCGCTCAGGGGTGCCGCCTCTTGATCCGCTTTTCCCTGATCTGCGAGCACGAGCACGAGTTCGAGGCCTGGTTCCGCAGCAACGACGATTTCGACACCCAGAAGAGGCGCGGTTTCGTCGATTGCCCGGCCTGCGGCTCGCACAAGGTCGACAAGGCGCTGATGGCGCCTGCCGTCTCGACCGGGCGCAAGCGCGAAAGCATCGCGCTGGCCATGGGCGAGGCGCAGAAGCAGGCGCTGGCGCAGCTCAAGGCCCTGGCCGACAAGGTGCGCGAGAATGCCGACTATGTCGGCGACAAATTTGCCGAGGAAGCGCGCAAGATCCATTTCGGCGAAAGCGATCCGCGCGGCATCTATGGCGAGGCGACGCTGGACGAGGCCAAGAGCCTCGCCGAAGACGGCGTCGAGTTCATGCCTATTCCAAGCTTCCCCGACGACCGCAACTGAGGAAAGTCTTGCCCCATCCGGAGAAGACTGAAAAGCGGCGTGGTTCAGAGGTAGTGATCCGTGTTTTCAGCTGGTTGGCTATAAAGTCGATCGATAAGAGGACGATCGATGGGTTGCCAGTTTTCTATAATGGCGAGAGCGGTGGGAAAGATGCAGATAAGGTTGCCGCCGCGCTGCGGTTGATTCAAGAATTTGACCCTATTCGATACAGCCGTCTGGTCCGCGATCTCAAACGGATCTGGATTACAATCAATCTAGGTGCCGCTGCGCAATTTGTGAAATCGACTTCGACTTGCGAGCTTGATCGGCGATTTGTTCTAGGCGAGCACACGCTGACCGACCAGATCGCCAGCGCGATAGTGCATGAGGCGACGCATGCGCGTCTCCATCAGCGAGGCATTGGCTATGAGGAGGAATTGCGCCACCGGGTGGAGTGGGTTTGCATGAGACGTGAACTGGCTTTTGCGGCGAAACTGCCGGACGGGGCGAGTATTCGTCAATGGGTCGAAGCTCGACAAACGGAACCCTCGGATTTTTCCAATGTAGCGATGAATGGTCGGCAAATTGATAGCGCGCGTGATGCCTTGCTCCATCTCAATGCTCCAGGTTGGCTGGCAGACTTGATCGTCTTTTTCGCCCGGCGGCGATATCAGAGGCGTATCAGGCGACAAGAAGCTGAAGCGCATTTCGACAAGCGAAAATGATGCTCCGTTTCGCTTGTGGGGATTCGCTTCCGCCCAGAGCGGCGATGCCGCCGCCCCTCGCACAAGCGTCCGCAGTTTCAGGCCGAGCAGCAAGGATGGGGCTCGCGGGCAATCGTTTCGCTGCTTCTTTCATGCCCACTGCCTGACGGGCTTGCTTCACTTGACGGAGTTGCTTCCGCATAGGCTGCAAACTGGCGTTCAAGCGCCTTGACTGCACTGCTGCGCCAGCCCTCCGCCAGGGATTCCGACATGGGATCGGGGAAGATTTCCTCTTCGCCGTTCTCCACGCCGTCCAGGATCGCCCGCGCGACAGACTCCGGAGAGGCTTTCGCGATGTCCAGGCCCCGTGTCATGTCCGTGTCCACCGGGCCGGGAAGGACCCTGTGGACGCTGACACCCCGTCCGGCCAAAAGGGTGCGCAACGACTGCGACAGCGAGAACGAGGCCGCCTTCGAGACCGAGTAGGCCGGACTGAACGGCACGGCGGCAATCGAGGCCAGCGACAGAATGTTGACGATGGCTCCCCGCGACCGGGCGAGCAACGGCAGCAGAGCCTGGGTAACGTCGTACGAGCCGAAGAGGTTTACGGCGAGCTGTTGTTCGAGCACACGACGGTCGCTGAGGTCATCGATGGGCGATACGCCGGCGTTGTTGATGAGGATATCGAGAGCATCGATCTTCTCGACGGCCTCCCGGATCTGCGCAGCGTTGGTCACATCCATGGTCAGGGACGTCACACGCCGGTCCGGATGAGCCATCGGTTGGCGGGTTGCGGCATAGACGCGCTTTACGCCTCTGCTCAGGGCTTCCTCGACCAGTGCCCGACCGATGCCCCGATTCGCTCCAGTCACCAGGATGGTTGTACCTTCGATCTTCATTGCGTCTCTCCTAATGCTTATCGTTGTGTTCGAGCGTTGGCGCGCCGCAACTCAGGTTGGCTACAGTCGCCGTTGTCGATACGACTGGTTGGTGAGATGGACTTAGCGCCGGGCATCGAAGCCATGGGAGTGACAAGTGTGACGGGATTCCGATGGACTCGCTGATCACGGCCGCGGCGCATGCGCTTGCGACGGGCGATCCGCTCGGCGCCTTGAAGCGGGTTGCGCTGCGCGACGATGCGCCGGCGCTGGCGTTGCGCGGTATCGCGATGGCGCAGCTTGGCGACCTGGTTCGGGCGAAGGTTCTTCTCAAGAGGGCGGCGCGCGCATTCAGCCCGAGGGAGGCCGTGGCCCGCGCGCGGTGTATCGTCGCCGAGGCCGAGATCGCGCTCGTCTCGCGCGACCTTACCTGGCCGGCCAAGGCACTCGACGCCGCACGGGCGACGCTCGAAAAGCATGGCGACCGCGTCAACGCCGCGCATGCGCGCAACCTCGACGTTCGGCGCCTGCTGCTGATCGGCCATCTCGACGAAGCCGAGCGCAGGCTGGACGGCTTCGATCCGTCGCCGCTGCCGCCGGCATCGCGGGCCGCCCACGAGCTGGCTGTCGCCGGCATCGCCATCCGCCGCTTGCGGACCGGTCCTGCGCGCGCCGCGCTCGGGCTGGCGGCGCGGGCGGCGCGGGCGGCGGGCATCCCCGCGCTGATCGCGGAGGTGGAGAGCGCATCGCTGGTGCTGGACACGCCGGCCGCGCGCCTTGTCGCGCGTGGCGGGGAACGGCCCCTCCTGCTCGATGAAGTCGAAGCGCTCCTGGCGTCGGGGGCGCTCGTGGTGGATGCATGCCGCAATGTCGTGCGTGTCGCAGACACCGTCGTCTCGCTGGCGACCCGCCCGGTGCTGTTCGCGCTGGCCCGCGCGCTGGCCGAAGCCTGGCCGGGGGACGTGGCAAGAGCGACGCTCATTGCGCGCGCTTTCCGCGGAAAGGACGCGGACGAATCACATCGCGCACGATTGCGCGTCGAAGTCGGGCGGCTTCGCGCGGAGCTTCGGAGCTTGGCGGATGTGAGCGCGACGAAGCGGGGCTTTGCGCTGGCCCCGCGCCGCGCAGGTGAGGTCGTCGTGCTGGCGCCACCCGTCGAAGAAGAGCATGCCGCCGTGCTCGCCTTCCTCGCGGACGGCGAGTCTTGGTCGAGTTCGGCCCTGGCGATTGCGCTTGGAGCCAGTTCGCGTACCGTGCAGCGAGCGCTCGAGCAGCTCGCCCAGGCCGGCAAGGTGCAGTCGTTCGGCCGCGGACGGGCGCGTCGCTGGATGACCCCGCCGCTGACGGGTTTCCCGACAATCTTGTTACTCCCCGGCCCACTGCCGGGCTACTAGGATGGAATTATGGAACGATCCGCAGCCGAAATCCTTCGAGAATATGGACCCTTTCCGGGTGTCGACCACGTGGACGGCGTTACCTTCGACGGTGAGCATGTCTGGTTTGCCTCAGGCGACAGATTGAACGCCTTCGATCCGGCGAGCGGCAAAGTGGTGCGCTCGATCGACGTCGCGGCACACGCCGGAACGGCCTTCGACGGCCAGCACCTCTATCAGATCGCCGAGGATCGCATCCAGAAGATCGATCCGAAGAATGGCCAGGTGCTGGCGACGATCCCGGCGCCCGGCAATGGCGGTGATTCCGGGCTCGCCTGGGCCGAAGGAACACTCTGGGTCGGGCAGCATCGGGGCCGAAAGATTCATCAGGTCGATCCCGAGACAGGGGCAATTCTTCGCACCATCGTTTCCAACCGCGTCGTCACCGGCGTCAGCTGGGTCGACGGCGAGCTGTGGCATGGCACCTGGGAGGGTGAGGAGAGCGATGTCAGACGGATCGATCCTGAAACGGGAAAGGTCCTTGAGAAGCTCGATATGCCGCCGGGAACAGGCGTGTCGGGGCTCGAATCCGATGGCGGCGACCAGTTTTTCTGTGGCGGCGGAAACAGCGGCAAGATCAGAGCTGTTCGCCGGCCCAAACGAGGCTCGGCGACCAGGATCTGAGTTTTTGCCGTCCGTAGCCGTTTGACCATTCGAGCTAACTGGTTTTTGCGGTTTTTAGCCCGGTGGTCCGAACCAGGTGTTCATCGCGTCTTGAAGACCATCCTGCGTCCTGTCGCCTACCCAAGCAACATATCCGTCGGGTCGGATTAAAACTGCGGTTGGAGCGGAGACCAAACCTAGCGCAGGCAACTCCCATGGATCGTCGCATTTGGCGTAAACCAACTTAATGCGGTCTGACCACGGCTTGATGTCGAGGCTGCCCGGCGCGTCGAGATTCAAGAGCACTGGCCGCGCATTTTGGAGGAGCGCAAATACGCGCATGGGACCATCAGGCGTGGCCAGGTCGAGGTCGGGCATGCGGCGGCCGACCAGCGGATGCGCCTGGCCGAGGTCGTAATGGATACCAAGTCCGGACATCTCGGCAGCGATCCGTTTGCGAGGCTCCTCCATCCTAAGGAGCTCTGATACGATTTCACGCAAGGCTTCAGTGCGATCATCAGTACGTTGCAATGCGACCTGTGCCATTGTCGTACGCAACACGCGGGCCGCAACCGGATGCCGCTCGATGTGATAAGTGTCGAGCAAGCGTTCAGGCGATGTTCCTTTCACCACTTGGGCCAACTTCCAACCGAGGTTCACCGCATCCTGCACACCGATATTGAGGCCTTGTCCGCCCACCGGGGAATGCACATGGGCGGCATCGCCCGCTAGGAGAACCCGGCCCTTGCGGTAAGCCGCCGCCTGCCGCGACATGTCCGTGAACCTGGAAATCCAGGTTGGGCTATGGATTCCGTAATCTGTTCCGCATGCGGCGACGAGCGCTTCGCGGAGATCGCGCAGCGTGGGTTCGGTCGTGGCGCCGACATTCTTTTCAGTGACCATGACGCCTATGGGACCTTTACCGGCAAAGACGACCTTGCCGTCACGAATTTCGTACTCTTCCCTGCCGAAGGCATGGATGCCAAGTGCGGTGCGATGAATGCCCAGTGGCGGCTCCTCCGCCATCTCGGCCTCGGCGAGGATGCTGCTGGTCGTCGCATCCCATCCTCGAAACTCAATGCCAGCAGCTTTGCGGACCAGACTGCGGCCTCCATCACACCCGACGAGATAGCTTGCCCGCAGCGACGCACCATCGGACAGTTCGATGGTGACGCCGGCGTCGTCCTGCACGAAACACATCAATTCACGGGCGCGATAGATCGGCACTGCCAGCTCGCTGACCCATCCAGCGAGAATGCGCTCAATGTGTTTCTGTCTCAGCGCCAGCCCGTAGTTGTGGCGGGTCGGAAAATCGCTGATGTCTAAACGCATCGCCGCGAATCCCGTGACTTGGGCTATTTGTCCTTCGGCGAGGAACCGGTCCGCGATGCCGCGCTGATCGAAAACTTCGAGAGTGCGTGAACTCAGACCTCCAGCACGCGAACCGGCAAGCTCCTGGTTCGGGCGGCGTTCGACAATGGCTACGTCGATGCCTGCCAACGCCAACTCGCCTGCCAGGGTCAGGCCCGTCGGACCTCCTCCGGCAATCACGACTGCATGTTCTGTCATCGGCAAACTCCCCTGGCAGTTACGACTCCCAATCAATGATCGCAGAGTCCCAGTGGTTGCCGTTTGGGTTAGTTCAGGCTCGCTATCAATTTTTCGAGCAGGCGTGCGAGCATGATCTGCTCCGGGCGTGCTAACCCAGAAAGTATCTGGTGCTCGTTGGCGACGTGAGCGGTAACCGCCTCGTCAATCAACGCCAGACCCTTTTTAGTCAGTTGCACGACAATGCCGCGGCGATCGTCGGGGTGCGGCCCGCGCTTGATCAGACCGGATTTCTCGAGCCGATCGAGGCGATTGGTCATCGCGCCCGACGTTACCATCGTCGCCTCGTAGAGAGCCGTCGGCGTCAGCGCGTATGGCGGCCCGGAACGACGCAGCGTCGCCAGCACATCGAATTCTCCGGATTGCAGCCCGTAACTTGCAAACAGCGGCGCCAGCCGCTCTCGTGCGATCAGCGAGGCGGCCTCGTTCAACCGTCCGAGCACGGCCATCGGCGAGACATCGAGATCCGGCCGTTCCTTTTTCCATTGCCCGATCGCTTTTGCTGCGCGATCCATGTCTCTCACCGTTATGTATCTTGACGTGAAGAATCTTTACCTTATCTTACCTCAGCTTGCGATATTGGCCAAGTGCCGCGAACGGGCGACGGGACGGTGCGATGAAATTTCTCTGGGACTCGGCGCTTGGCCTTCTGGTCGTCACCGGTGGACTGCTCGGCCTGACGCTGCCGTTCGGCAAGATCGCGACGGCGGCCGGCGTGGCCGCCATGGTCTGGGCCTTCGTCATCTCGCTTGGTGCCGGCGGCGTGCTTTTGTGCGCATTGCTGCTCAACGGGAAGCGCATGCGGCTTACGCCGCACAGGCTGCGCTATTTCTTCGTCACCGCGGCCGTCTCATATGCAATCCCCAATCTGCTGATGTTTTCAGCCATTCCGCATCTGGGCGCCGGCTACAGCGGCATCATGTTCACGCTGTCGCCGGTCGTCACGCTGGTGTTCTCGATGCTGCTCGGCGTCAGGCGCCCGACCATGCTGGGCATCGTCGGCATAGTCGTCGGTTTCGTCGGCGCAGTCATGGTGGCGGTGACGCGCGGCGAAGCGGGCCAGCCGGCCGAATTTTTCTGGGTTGCGATGGGCCTGCTCATCCCGGTCAGCCTCGCCGCCGGCAACATTTACCGCACCGTCGACTGGCCCGAAGGCACCGGCCCGATCGAGCTCGCCGTCGGCAGCCATCTGGCAGCAGCCTTGATGCTGGTTGCCGGCATTCTGGTCCTGCTTGGCGGCAATGCATTCGGCTCGCTCGGCGGCGTGCCGCTGGTCGCTGCGGCACAGGTGGCATCAGCCTCGGCGATGTTTGCCTTCTTCTTCCGCCTGCAAGCGGTCGGCGGCCCGGTCTATCTCAGCCAGATCGGCTATGTCGCGGCGGCGGTCGGGCTGTTTGCCGGGACCCTCTTCCTCGGCGAGCGCTATCAACTGCTGACCTGGGCCGGTGCCGTCATCATCACCGCCGGCGTGTTCATCACCACCAAGGCGCAAAGCCAGAGGCCATAGAGGCCAGAAGGCGTAAGCTTCAGACGGATGCCTTCTCCGCCAGCACCATGTAGTTGACGTCCATGTCCTTCGAGCGCTGCCAGCGGTCGGCGAGCGGGTTGTAGGTGACGCCGGTGCGGTCGATGACGGTCAGGCCGGCGCCGGCAAGCGCCTTTTCCAGTTCCTCGGGGCGCACCAGCTTGCCGAACTGGTGGGTGCCGCGTGGCAGCCAACGCAGCACATATTCGGCGCCGATGATGGCCAGCCCCAGGGCCTTCAGCGTGCGGTTGATGGTGGCGACGAACATGATGCCGCCGGGCTTTACCATCTCGCCGCATTTGGCCAGGAACAGATCGACATCGGCGACATGCTCGACCACTTCCATGTTGAGGATGACGTCGAATTTTTCGCCGGCATCGGCAAGGTCTTCCGCGGTCGTGGCGCGATAATCCACGCTCACGCCGACTTCCGCCGCATGCAGCTTGGCCACTTCGATGTTGGTGGCGGAGGCATCGGCGCCGACCACTTCGGCGCCAAGCCGCGCCATCGGCTCGCACAAGAGCCCGCCGCCGCAGCCGATGTCAAGGAAGCGCAGGCCTTCGAACGGCCGTGCCGCACGCGGATCGCGGCCGAAGCGGGCCGCCACCTGGTCGCGGATATAGGCAAGCCGGATCGGGTTGAACTTGTGCAACGGGCGGAACTTGCCGTTCGGGTTCCACCATTCGGCGGCAAGGGCGGAAAAGCGTTCCACCTCTCCGGCATCGATCGTCGATCGTCGGGGCTCAGGCATGGCGTGGTCTCCTCGGACGCTAGGAAGTCGGGCGCGAGGCTGCGAATGTCAAGGCGCGAAATTCACCGCCGGCGGTGCGATGCGCGCGATGCCTTCCGGCGCCGCCTTTTGCCGGCTGCATTTGTGTCAGCACGTGTCAGTTGATGGTGTGCCGGAAGGAAACGCCTAGGCTTTGGCGGACGAAGCAGAGACATCGGGTTCGGAGGAGTGCGCAATGATGCGAGCGGTTGCTTCCATTCTTTGGCGCCGGCTTGACCAGGAAGGCCACGACGCTTGCCTTCTGTCGGAAGCGAGTTCCGGGTGGAACCTCAGGGGACACGCGCTTTTCGTCCAGGACGGCGAGCCGTGCAGCATCGCCTACGAGGCGGACTGCGACGCCGATTGGCATACACGATCGGCGCGCGCCGACGGCTTTTTCGGCACGCAACAGCTGCATTACAGGATCGACCGGCTGACCGAGCGCCAATGGACGCTGAACGGCGAGCATCAAGCGGAAGTCGACGGTCTCATCGATGTCGATCTCGGCTTCACGCCCGCCACAAACCTTTTGGCGCTTCGCCGCTTTGCCCTCGATGTCGGTATGGCGACGCCCGCGCCGGCAGCCTATCTGACATTTCCCGAACTCAGGCTCGTTCGCCTCGAGCAAACCTATCAGCGCGTCGATGCTGCACATTACGCCTATGCCGCCCCGATGTTCGGCTACCACGAGACACTGGAGGTCTCGCCGCTCGGTTTCGTCCTCGACTATCCGCGCCTGTGGCAGGCCATCGTGCGGACGGGCTGAACCGCCCGCGTTGGGAGTGCAGCTGGCCGGTGTGGCTTAACGGCAAATTTACGATATTGGCGGTTTCTTAACGTTGGGTCAGTGTTTGGCATTTAGATTGCTGTCCGAGTAGGGGCAGCCCGGTGCGCATAAGAACCCAGATAGTCGCGACATTGTTCAGCGCCGTGGCCTTGATCGGCCTGGTCGGCGGCGTTGCGATCGTCTCGCAGATATCGCTGACCAAATCCGTGGCGCTGGCCGAGGCGACAAGCGTCGCACGGCAGCTGGCCGAAACTATTGCCTTCAGGGCGTCGGACGCGCCGCGTTCATTATTCGAGAGACCCGATGGGCTCCGCGAATTCGTGACTTTGCAGCACGGCCGCTCGAAACGCGATCTCGTCATCGTAGACAAAAACAAGGTTATTTTCGCCGACGTTCCGGGAGAAGAGCAAAATATCGGCACGACGTTCGACTACGATCCCGGCAATGAAATCGCCCGGACGATTGACGACGGCGTGCCGCGCAACTTCGTCGAGGCCAGTGCCGACGTGGCCGATCCGATTGACCTGGTTGCGGTGCCGATCGAGGATGCACCCGGCAAGATCGTCGGCGCCGTCCTGTTCGAGTATACGCCGCTGCTGCGTGCCGCGCAGCAGCGCACGAACGATATGCTGTGGCTTGTGGGCCTGTGTACCGCGGCAGCCGTGCTGATCGCGGCGGCCTCCGCCTTCCTGTTGTTGCGAGGCTTCAGTAAAGGCCTTGCTGGTCTCAACCGCGGCATCGAATCGCTGGCGCGCGGCGACGCCGGGGCCCGTATCGGCCGCACCTCCGATGACGAGTTCGGACAGTTGGCGCAAGGGTTCGACACTATGGCCTCCGAAATCGAAGCCTCGCGCGCTCAACTTGTCGATCAGAAGGCCTACATCGAAGACATCGTCCAGACCGTTGCCGAAGGCATCGCCGTCATCGACGGCAAGGGTCAGGTCGTGTCCGTCAATCCGGCGGCAGCCGAGATCATCGGGCGGCGCAGCGACAAGGTCGTGGGGCAGGACTGGCAGTCGGCCCTGGATATCAGGGGGCCGTCGGGAGACAAGCCCGCGTCGGGAACATCTCCGGTCGAACTGGCCATGACCACCGGCCGCCGCCACCAGAATGAGGTGAGGCTGGCAAAGCCGGATGGGACCTCCTTGCCCGTGGTCGTCAGCTGCAATCCGCTCAACCGCGCCGATGGCGGCATCGTGCTGACGCTCAGCGACATCAGCGACCTGCGCAGTGCCGAGCGGGCGGTGCACGATCGTGCCGAAGAACTGGCGAGGCTCAATCGTGAACTGAAAGAGACATCGGAGGCCACGACCCGCCTGGTCAAGCTCGGCGAACTGCTTCAGGCCTGCGTCACTTTTCACGAGGCATTTTCCGTCGTCGGCTCCGCCATGCCTGATTTCTTCGGCGGATTGAGCGGAACCGTTCATCTGACCAGTGCGTCGCGCAACCTGGTGGAGGAGATGGCGCATTGGGGCACCATCCGGTCGAGCGTCGGCCAGTTCGGACCGGAAGATTGTTGGGCGCTGCGGCGCGGCCAGGAGCACGTCGTCGGTCCAGGCATGCTGACGCCGCGCTGCAACCACATCACCGAAAATGGCGGCCGCGGTTATGTCTGTATGCCTCTAGCAGCGCAGGGAGAGACACTTGGCATCCTGCATCTGTGCGAGCCGAATGCCGTTGACAAGCCGGAGTGGCTTGCCGAACGGCAGCAGATACTGCGTGGCGTCGTCGATACGCTGGCGTTGGCGCTTGCCAATCTGCGCCTGCGCGAGACGTTGCGGCAGCAGTCGATCCGGGATCCCAACACCGGGCTCTACAATCGCCGCTACCTTGAGGAGACCAGCAGCCGCGAGCTCAGGCGCCTGGAACGTGCCGAGCAGCCGCTGACGTTGATCATGCTCGACGTCGATCATTTCAAGCAGTTCAACGATACGTTCGGCCATGAAGCTGGGGATCTCGTCCTCAAGCAGGTGGCCGCCACGCTGGTCGACCATGTCAGGGAAAGCGACGTGGTTTCGCGCTACGGCGGCGAGGAATTTGCCTTGATGATGCCCGGAACGTCACTGGCCGATGGCGCCGATCGCGCCGAAGCTCTGCGAAAGGCGATCAAGCAGCTGCATGTCACGCATCGCGGCCGCACGCTCGGCACCATCACCGCGTCGTTCGGGGTCGCCGCCTTCCCGGAGCTCGGCGCCTCATGGGCGGAGATCGTCAATGCCGCGGATCGCGCTTTGTATCAGGCAAAGGCTGAGGGCCGTGACCGCGTCATCGCCGGAGCGGGTCTCGCCCGTGTCGAGCAGCAAAAGCCAAAACTCACCAAGAGCGTGGCTTGAAATCTGGTTGATGGACGAGGCAAGGCGACGGAATCCTCACCGCCTTGCGAAACCGCTATCATTTGGCTAAGGAGGCCGCGCATTGAGCGCCCGGCCACAGCTTGGCGCATTTTTCCGCTTTTCGGCCTCCGGTCCGGCATCCAGTCAAAGGCATTTCGCTTCTATGGCGCGCATCGTGATGAAATTCGGCGGAACCTCCGTCGCCGACATCGCCCGCATCCGCAATGTGGCGCGTCATGTCAAACGCGAGGTCGACGCCGGCCATGAGGTCGCCGTCGTGGTCTCGGCGATGTCCGGCAAGACCAACGAGCTCGTGCAATGGACGCGCGAGGCCTCGCCGATGCACGATGCGCGTGAATATGACGCCGTGGTCGCGTCCGGCGAGCAGGTCACTGCCGGCTTGCTGGCGATCGCGCTGCAGAATATCGGCGTGCATGCCCGCTCCTGGCAAGGCTGGCAGATCCCGATCAAGACCGACAACGCGCATGGCGCGGCGCGCATTCTCGATATCGACGGCGGATTCCTGATCAAGCGCTTCGGCGAAGGCCAGGTGGCGGTGGTCGCCGGTTTCCAAGGCATCGGGCCGGACAACCGGATCGCAACGCTCGGCCGCGGCGGTTCCGATACCAGCGCTGTCGCCATCGCGGCAGCGGTCAAGGCCGACCGCTGCGATATCTACACCGATGTCGACGGGGTCTACACGACCGATCCGCGCATCGAGCCGAAGGCGCGGCGGCTGGCCAAGATTTCGTTCGAGGAAATGCTCGAAATGGCCTCGCTCGGCGCCAAGGTCCTGCAGGTGCGCTCGGTCGAGCTTGCCATGGTGCACAGGGTGCGTACTTTCGTGCGGTCGTCCTTCGACGATCCCGACGCACCAGGAATGGGGGATTTGCTTAATCCGCCGGGAACGCTTATTTGCGACGAGGAAGAGATCGTGGAACAGCAGGTCGTCACCGGAATTGCCTACGCCAAGGACGAGGCGCAGATTTCGTTGCGCCGCGTCGGCGATCGGCCGGGCGTCGCCGCCGGCATTTTCGGGCCGCTGGCCGAGGCCAACATCAATGTCGACATGATCGTCCAGAATATCTCTGAGGACGGCAAGTTCACTGACATGACCTTCACCGTGCCATCCGGCGACGTCGACAAGGCGCTCGCCGTGCTCGAGCGGCTGAAGGCGACGATCGGCTACGACGTGGTGCAGTCGGAAGCCGGCATGTCGAAGGTCTCGGTCATCGGCATCGGCATGCGCAGCCATGCCGGCGTCGCCGCTACCGCCTTCAAGGCGCTTGCCGACCGCGCGATTAACATCCGCGCCATCACGACGTCCGAAATCAAGATTTCGATCCTGATCGACGGTCCCTATACGGAACTAGCAGTTCGCACTTTGCATTCCGTGTACGGTCTGGATAAGCAGTAGCGGACTGCAACGGCCCGAAAATCGGAATCGATTTTCGGAAGGCAGGATGCAGCGGATCGAAAATCTTGGAGCGGTCTTTATGCGTCCAATTGGACGATGGCGCTCTAATTGAGTTGTTGCGTTTGTGCCGCTGTGCAGGGCAACCTGCACCGGTTGAAATGCTATTGGAGGAAGAAGCCGCGATGCGTGATTCGGCCAGTGGCCCGCGCGTTTTGCTGAAACGGCTCCGCGAGCTCATGCAAGAGCCGCTGGAGCCGCAGGAGCGGCTTGACCGAATCGTGCGCGACATCGCCTCCAACATGGTTGCCGAGGTCTGCTCGCTCTATGTGCTGCGCGCCGATTCGGTGCTCGAACTCTACGCCACCGAAGGCCTGAACCCGAACGCCGTCCACCTGGCGCAGCTCAGGCTGGGCCAAGGTCTGGTCGGCACGATCGCGGCCTCGGCGCGGCCGCTCAACCTCTCCAATGCGCAGGAGCATCCTGCCTTCGCCTACCTGCCGGAGACAGGGGAAGAGATATACAATTCCTTCCTCGGCGTGCCGGTGCTGCGGGCAGGGCGGACACTCGGCGTCCTGGTCGTGCAGAACAAGACCATGCGCCATTATCGCGACGACGAGGTCGAGGCGCTGGAAACAACGGCGATGGTGATCGCCGAGATGATCGCCACCGGCGATCTGGAGCGGCTGACAAGGCCCGGCCTCGAGCTCGATCTGCGCCGCCCGGTAAGCTTTACCGGCCTGTCCTTCAACGAAGGCGTCGGTCTCGGCCATGTGGTGCTGCACGAGCCGCGCATCGTCGTCACCAATCTTTTCAACGAGGACAGCGAGGAAGAGGTCAGGCGGCTCGACGCGTCGCTCGGCTCGCTCAGGCTCTCCATCGACGACATGCTGGAGCGCCGCGACGTCGCCTTCGAGGGCGAGCATCGCCAGGTGCTCGAAGCCTATCGCATGTTCGCCAACGATCGCGGCTGGGTGCGCCGGCTCGAGGAGGCGATCCGCAACGGCCTGACGGCCGAAGCGGCGGTCGAAAAGGTGCAGAGCGACATGCGTGCCCGCATGCTGCACATGACCGATCCGTATCTGCGCGAACGGATGAGCGATTTCGACGATCTCGCCAATCGGCTGCTGCGGCAGCTGATGGGGCGCGGACCGGAGGACGTCGCGGCCTCGCTGCCCAAGGACGCCATCATCGTCGCCCGCTCGATGGGTGCTGCGGAGCTGCTCGATTATCCCAGGGACAAGCTGCGCGGGCTGGTGCTGGAGGACGGCGCCGCGACCAGCCATGTCGTCATTGTGGCGCGGGCCATGGGCATACCGGTCGCCGGCCAGATGAAGGGCGCCGTTTCCATGGCGGAAAACGGCGATGCCATCATCGTTGACGGCGAGGAAGGCGCTATCCATCTGCGCCCGCAGCCCGACCTCGAGGCGGCCTATGCCGAGAAAGTGCGCTTCAGGGCGCGGCGGCAGGAGGTCTACCGCGAACTGCGCAAGAAGCCGTCGGTGACCAAGGACGGGGTCCAGGTCGATCTTCTGATGAATGCCGGGCTGGCGGTCGATCTGCCGCAACTGGCCGAAGCGGGTGCGGCCGGCATCGGCCTGTTCCGCACAGAGCTGCAATTCATGGTCGCTTCGACCTTTCCGCGCGCCGAAGCCCAAGAGCGGCTCTATCGTGACGTGCTCGAGGCGGCGCGCGACAAGCCGGTGACGTTCCGCACCATCGATATCGGCGGCGACAAGGTGCTGCCCTATTTCAAGGGCTCGATCCAGGAGGAAAATCCGGCGCTCGGCTGGCGGGCCATCCGCCTGACGCTCGACCGGCCTGGATTGCTGCGCACCCAGATCCGCGCGCTGCTCAAGGCGTGCGGCGGGCGCGAACTGAAGCTGATGCTGCCAATGGTGACGGAACTCGGCGAGATCGCGCAGGCGCGCGAGATCATCGATCGCGAGGTGCGGCATCTGTCGCGCTTTGCCCATCATTTGCCGACCAGCCTGAAGCTTGGGGCGATGCTGGAGGTGCCGTCGTTGCTGTTCCAGCTCGACGAACTGATGAAGGCGGTCGATTTCGTCTCGGTCGGCTCGAACGACCTGTTCCAGTTCGTCATGGCGGTGGATCGCGGCAACACCCAATTGTCCGACCGCTTCGACCCGCTCTCGACGCCGTTCCTGCGCGTCCTGAAGCAGATTGCCGACGCCGGGGCGCGCAACCAGACGCCGGTGACCTTGTGCGGCGAACTTGCCGGCAAGCCGATCTCGGCGATGGCGCTGATCGGCCTTGGCTATCGCTCGATCTCGATGTCTCCGGCATCGATCGGCCCGGTCAAGGCGATGCTGACGGAACTGCCGCTCAGCGAACTGGAAGCGTTCTTCGACGATAATCTGATGGCGCCGGCGCATGGCCTGCCGATGCGGGCGCTGCTGCAAGCCTTTGCCGACGACCGCTCTATACCGCTATAGACTTCGCCATGATCAACCTGCCCCGCGACCGTATGGATCAAGTCGTCAAGCGTTTCGACATGCTCGAAGCGCAGATGTCGGCCGGGCCAGCGCCGGACGCCTATGTCAGGATGGCCTCCGAATATGCCGATATCCAGGAGATGGTGGCAAAGATCAGGGCACTGCGCGCCGCGGAGCACGAACAGGGCGATCTGGAGGCGATGCTCGCCGACAAGGGCACCGACGCCGAGATGCGCGCCTTGGCCGAGGCCGACCTGCCGGAGGTCAAGCATCGCATCGAGGCGCTGCAGAAGGACATCCAGATACTGCTGTTGCCCAAGGATGCCGCCGACGACAAGAACGCCATCCTCGAGATCCGCGCCGGCACCGGCGGCGACGAGGCGGCGCTTTTCGCCGGCGACCTGTTTCGCATGTACGAGCGCTATGCCGCGGCGCATGGCTGGCGTTTCGAGACGGTGTCGGCCAGCGAGGGTGAGGTCGGCGGCTACAAGGAAATCATCGCCACCGTTTCGGGCAAGGGCGTCTTTGCCCATCTGAAGTTCGAATCCGGCGTGCACCGGGTGCAGCGCGTGCCGACGACCGAGGCGGGCGGACGCATTCATACCTCGGCGGCGACGGTCGCGGTGCTGCCGGAAGCCGAAGAAGTCGACATCGACATCAGGGCCGAAGACATCCGCATCGACACGATGCGCGCCTCGGGTTCCGGCGGCCAGCACGTCAACACCACCGATTCGGCCGTGCGCATCACCCATCTTCCGACCGGCATCATGGTGGTGCAGGCGGAAAAGTCGCAGCACCAGAACCGGGCGAAGGCCATGCAGATCCTGCGCGCCAGGCTCTACGACCTCGAGCGCAGCAAGGCGGACGAGGAACGTTCCGAATCGCGCAAGTCGCAGGTCGGCTCGGGCGACCGCTCGGAACGCATCCGCACCTATAATTTTCCGCAGGGTCGCGTCACCGATCATCGTATCAACCTGACGCTCTATAAGCTCGACCGGGTGATGATGGGCGAACTCGACGAGATCATCGACGCGCTGATCGCCGATCACCAGTCGAAGCTGCTCGCCGATATCGGCATCGATGGCTGACAGCCTGCCCGCCACGCTGGCGCCGCTGCTGCGGGAAGCGCGAAACCGGCTCACCGCAGCCGGGATCGCGGATCCGGCGCTCGATGCCAGGCTGATCGTCGAGCATTTTTCCGGCACCAGTCGCACGCAGGCCATCGCCGATCCCGGGCGCGCTGTCGATACGGACGTGACGGCGGTAATCGAAGCCGCCTTGCGGCGGCGCATCGCTGGCGAGCCGGTACACCGAATCCTTGGCTACCGCGAATTCTACGGCTTGCGCCTTTCGCTTTCGCCGCAAACGCTGGAGCCGCGGCCGGATACCGAAACGCTGGTCGAGGCTATACTGCCCTTCGTCAAGGCAGTGGCGGCACGCGAGGGCTGCTGCCGCATCCTCGATCTAGGGACCGGTACCGGTGCCATCGCGCTGGCGCTGCTCAGCGCCGTTCCGGCCGCGACCGCCACCGGCGTTGACATTTCGCAGGAGGCGCTGGCCACAGCCATGCGTAATGCCGGGGAATTGGGGCTCGCCGGCCGGTTCACGCCGCTCAAATCCGACTGGTTTGAAAAAGTTTCTGGCCGGTACCATGTAATTGTCGCAAACCCTCCCTATATACCCTCAGACGACATTGGAAATCTGCAGGACGAGGTCCGCGGTTTCGATCCACGCCAGGCCCTCGATGGCGGTGTGGACGGTCTGAGCCCCTACAGGAAGATCGCCGCGGGAGCGGCAGCGTATTTGGAAGTCCAAGGCAGGATTGCGGTCGAGATCGGCCATACGCAGCACCAACAGGTTACGGAGATATTCTCCGCGGCCGGGTACCGTTCGGTCGGGGTGTTTCGTGATCTCGGCGGAAACGACAGAGTTCTTGTGTTCGAACGGTGAAAGCCGTGATGCAGTGCGAAAAAAGCGCTTGGCAATACCGGGGAATGCGGCTAGGGTCGCCTTAACCGGATGAGACGAAGCAGGCAGTGCTCTTAGCGATTCGGTTTTCCTTGGAAATAGCTGCCTTCTTGCGCAAACGACGCCCAAGCTTCGTGCGGGAATCGTCCGGCAAGTGAAGTAACCGGAACAGGATGGCACGTGGCGCCAACGCAATTGATGCGGGCGAACGCCGGTGAAGGAACGAAACGGCTGGCCGCATGAGCGCCTCCGTTCGTGAAGAGTTTTTCGAAAATTTCAAAGTGAAGAGAGTCTAATGAGGCCACAACAGCAAAACAGGCGCATGCGCGGTCGCAACAACAATGGCGGCGGCGGCAACAACAATAACAACAACAACCGTAAGGGGCCTAATCCCCTGACGCGCAACTACGAGAGCAACGGCCCGGACGTGAAGATCCGCGGATCGGCTCAGCAGATTGCCGAGAAGTACGCAACCCTTGCCCGTGACGCGCAAAGCTCCGGCGACCGGGTGATGGCGGAAAACTATCTCCAGCATGCAGAGCACTATAACCGCATCATCGCAGCCGCTCAGGCGCAGATGCCGATCCAGAACGCGCAGCAGAATCGCGATGATTTCGACGATGACGGCGACGAGGATCGCGACGAGTTCGACAATGCCGGCAACAACAATGCCAACGAGACGTCGGGTTCGGCGGCCAATCACGGTGCCGGCCCGCAGCCGGTCATCGATGGCACGCCGGCCGAGCTGGCTCTGAACCAGGAAAACAGCCGCGACAATCGGGGCGGCCGCGACAACCGTGAAGGCCGCGACAACAATGGCGGACGCCACCGCGACCGTCGCCCCAATGGCGGTTACGGCCAGAACGGCCAGCGCGGCGAGTATGGCGCGCGCGGCGAGCAGGGTGGCCAGCGCGCCGAACAGCCACGGCGCGACGAGACGCCGGCGCAGGCGGAGCCCGTGCCGGCCGCTGGGCCGGTCTTTGTGAGCGAGCCCGCACCGCAATTCGACAACCTTTCGCCGGCGGGTCTCGCCGCCCAGGCCGAGCTCAACGAAGCCGCGGCCGAAAACAGCCCGGCCCGCCGCCCCAGGCGTCCGCGTCGCCCGCGCCTCGATGTCGAACAGGCAAATGGCGGCAACGACAACGCCGGCCCTGACAGTGCCGAGACTGGCAGTGCCGAGACAAGCAGTGCCGAGACAAGCAATGCCGAGACTGGCAATACCGACGCTGGCAATGTCGATGCAGCGCCGGCTGAAGGCCCCGACGGTCAAGCTGTGATCGCAGACGTCGAGAATTGATCGGAAAAACGTTCAGTCGATCTTAGCGCATCCTTTACCCCAGGCGGCGGAGAGAAATCTCCGCCGTTTTTGCTTTGCGCGCTCGGAATATTATGCATTCGCCAGTGTCGAGGCGTCTTGAGGGTCCGTGGTTTGCGTCCCATATCTTGCGTGAACAGGATCCGGCTCGAACGGGCGGGTCCGTCACCGCAATCTGATCCGGTGCCGCGAAGCGGGCCGGTGACGGAAGGAGACAGGCATGAATCTTGAAAAATATTCCGAGCGCGTGCGCGGCTTTATCCAGTCCGCACAAACCATGGCGCTTTCCCGCAATCACCAGCAATTCACCCCCGAGCATATCCTCAAGGTCCTTGTCGATGACGACGAGGGCCTGGCTGCGTCGCTGATCGAGCGCGCCGGCGGCAATGTCCGTGACGTCAAGCTCGGCGTCGAAACGGCACTGGAGGCAATGCCCAAGGTCGAGGGCGGCAATGGCCAGCTCTATCTGGCGCAGCCGCTGGCAAAGGTGTTTTCGACCGCCGAGGAACTGGCCAAGAAGGCCAGTGACAGCTTCGTTACCGTCGAACGGCTATTGCAGGCGCTGGCCATGGAAAAATCGGCCAAGACCGCCGACATCCTGTCCAAGGCGGGTGTCACGCCGCAGGCGCTGAACCAGGTCATCAACGACGTACGCAAAGGTCGCACTGCCGATTCGGCGAGCGCCGAGCAGGGCTACGACGCGCTGAAGAAATACGCGCGCGACCTGACGGCGGACGCCCGCGCGGGCAAGCTCGATCCGGTCATCGGCCGCGACGACGAAATCCGCCGCACCATCCAGGTGCTGTCGCGCCGCACCAAGAACAACCCAGTGCTGATCGGCGAACCCGGCGTCGGCAAGACGGCGATCGCCGAAGGGCTGGCGCTGCGCATCGTCAATGGCGATGTGCCGGAATCGCTCAAGGACAAGCAGCTGATGGCCCTCGACATGGGGTCGCTGATCGCCGGCGCCAAATACCGCGGCGAGTTCGAGGAGCGGCTGAAGGCGGTGCTTTCCGAAGTCACGTCTGCCGCCGGCGGCATCATTCTGTTCATCGACGAGATGCACACGCTTGTCGGTGCCGGCAAGGCGGATGGCGCCATGGACGCGTCGAATCTGCTGAAGCCGGCGCTCGCCCGCGGCGAACTGCATTGTGTCGGCGCAACCACGCTCGACGAATACCGCAAGCATGTCGAGAAGGATGAGGCCCTTGCCCGCCGCTTCCAGCCGGTCTTCGTCAATGAGCCGACGGTCGAAGACACTGTCTCGATCCTGCGCGGCCTGAAAGAGAAATACGAGCAGCACCACAAGGTGCGCATCTCGGATTCGGCACTGGTCGCGGCCGCAACCCTGTCCAACCGCTACATCGCTGACCGCTTCCTGCCGGACAAAGCGATCGACCTGGTCGACGAGGCCGCGTCGCGGCTCCGCATGCAGGTCGATTCGAAGCCCGAGGCGCTGGACGAGATCGACCGCCGCATCATGCAGCTCAAGATCGAGCGCGAGGCGCTGAAGGTCGAGAAGGACGATGCCTCGAAGGACCGGCTCGCGCGGCTCGAGAAGGAACTCTCGAACCTCGAGGAGGAATCGACCGAGCTGACCTCGAAATGGCAGGCCGAGAAGCAGAAGCTCGGGCTTGCCGCCGACCTCAAGAAACAGCTCGACGAGGCGCGCAACGAACTTGCCATCGCCCAGCGCCAAGGTGAATTCCAGCGCGCCGGCGAACTTGCTTACGGCAAGATCCCGGAACTCGAAAAGCAGCTGAAGCAGGCCGAAGCCAGGGATGGCAAGGCCGGCATGGTCGAAGAAGTGGTCGGCCCCGATCACGTCGCCCATATCGTCTCGCGCTGGACGGGGATCCCGGTCGACAAGATGCTGGAAGGCGAGCGCGACAAGCTGTTGCGCATGGAAGACGAGGTCGGCAAGCGCGTCGTCGGCCAAGGCGAGGCGGTGCAGGCAGTGTCGAAAGCGGTGCGCCGGGCCCGCGCGGGTCTGCAGGACCCGAACCGGCCGCTCGGCTCGTTCATGTTCCTCGGGCCGACGGGCGTCGGCAAGACCGAATTGACCAAGGCGCTGGCCAGCTTCCTGTTCGACGACGAGAGCGCCATGGTGCGCATCGACATGTCGGAGTTCATGGAGAAGCACTCGGTCGCCCGGCTGATCGGCGCGCCTCCCGGCTATGTCGGCTATGAGGAAGGCGGCGCGCTGACCGAAGCGGTGCGGCGCCGGCCCTATCAGGTCGTGTTGTTCGACGAGATCGAGAAGGCGCATCCTGATGTCTTCAACGTGCTGCTGCAGGTGCTCGACGACGGCCGGCTGACCGACGGGCAGGGCCGCACGGTCGACTTCCGCAACACGCTGATCATCATGACGTCCAATCTCGGCGGCGAATATCTGGTCAATCTCGGCGAGGACCAGGATGTCGACGTCGTGCGCGACGAGGTGATGAATGTCGTCAGGGCTTCGTTCCGGCCGGAATTCCTCAACCGCATCGACGAGGTGATCCTGTTCCACCGGCTGCGCCGCCAGGATATGGGCCAGATCGTCCAAATCCAGCTCAAGCGGCTGGAAAACCTGCTTGTTGACCGCAAGATATCGCTTTCGCTAGATCAGGAGGCGATCGACTGGCTGGCGGCCAAGGGTTACGACCCGGCCTATGGCGCGCGGCCGCTGAAGCGGGTGATGCAGAAGGAATTGCAGGACCCCCTGGCGGAAAAGATCCTGCTCGGCGAGATCCTCGACGGCTCAACTGTCAAGGTCACCGCCGGCTCCGACCGCTTGAACTTCCGCTCGAAGCCCGCGGTCGTGGCAACCGAGGCAGCCGCCTGAGCTCAAGCCAAAAGCCTGTTCCATCCCGATCGAATCGGGATGGAATTCCTATCTTCAATCTCGACCATGATCCTTTCCGAAAAACCGGCATACCCTTTTGTTACGCCGGCCTTCGGTTCATGGTCCAACATCACTGGCGGGGCGCAGATGACGCTGGACGACTATAACAGCTTCTGCGCCTCGCTGCCTTCGGCGACCCATGTCGTGCAGTGGGGCGGCGCCCATGTCTGGAAGGTCGGCGGCAAGGTCTTCGCGATCGGCGGCTGGAGTGAGGGCAAGGAGCCGTTCGTTACCTTCAAATGCTCCGACATCGCCTATGACGTGCTGAGGGAGCAGCCGGGCCTTCGGCCCGCGCCCTATCTTGCCTCACGCGGCATGAAATGGATCCAGCGCCAGACCGGCGAAAGCATGGATGATGGCGCGCTGAAGGATTACCTGCGCGAAAGCCACCGTCTTGTCGTGCTGAAGCTGACGAAGCAGGCGCGCAAGGAATTGGGACTCGCTGCCGGTTAATCGGTCAGAAATCCGCCATCTTCATGCCCGGTTCATATTGGAACCTTATCGTTGGCAACTGATTTGCTGGCGAAGGGGTTCGCCTACCACATCGGCCCGAAATCGAGTTTTGATTTTCGCAAAGCACGATGCGGAGATTTAAAGCGTTAGAGCGTCCTTTGCGCGTCGAAAAAGACGCGCGGCGCTTTGAAGAGACAATGCCGGCGGCGGCAATTACGGACCGGAGAATTTGGCCATCATGTTGCGCACCATCTTCACCCTTTCAGCGCTTGCTGCCGGGCTGCTGGCGTCGAATGCGATGGCCTCGCCAATAGTGGATACCGCGCCACGGGTGGTTCGTGCCGCCAATGGCGGCGGCATTCTTGTCGCCCAGAACGGCAATCTCGACATCTATTACGACGCCAGGGGAAACCGCGTCATCGTCGATGCGGAGACCGGCAAGGTTATCGCCATCCAGCCGCCGCAGACCAGGCTCGACCGCCGTGCCTTGCGCCGCGAGCGCTTGCGCAATCTCGGACCGGTCGAGGACGACCGCTATTATCTCGACGACCCGCAGGACATGGCGCGCTACCGCCGCAGGCAGTTGGAAGACGAGGGCAGGATCATCGTGCCGCCGGCCGACGACTACGATCTTAATGGCGACAATTCGGTGGAAGCCTTCCCCGAAGCGCCACGGGATGACGGCTACGGCAATGGTTATCCGGAGGCAAAGCCGCGCACCATCGAGCGCCAGCCGCCGCTCAACGAGGCCTCGATCGAGCCGGTCGAGCCGACGGTGCCGAACGAGCAGGCGGCCTTACCGCCAGACACAGCCCCGCCGCCAAGCACTGGCGGCAAGACGGCGGTCGACCCGTCGCTTGCGCTCGGCGCCCGCGAGGACGTGGCGGCACTGCAGGTGCTGCTCGACCGTGCCGGTGCATCGCCCGGCGTCATCGACGGACGCTTCGGCTCGAATGTCGACAAGGCGCTCGCCGCCTATAATGAGATCACCGGCAGCAATCTGAAATCGACCGACGCAATCGGCATCCAGGCGGCCCTGGCGCAATCCGGCGGCGATGCCTTCGCCTCATATACGATCACGCCCGAGGATGCGGCCGGTCCCTATGTCGCCTCGATACCGGAGGACTACAGCCAAAAGGCCCAGCTCGATCGGATGGGCTACACGTCGGTACCCGAAGCGCTGGCCGAGCGCTTCCATATGGATGAAACCTATCTGAACAAGCTCAATCCGGACGCCAATTTCAATCGTCCGGGCACCATCATCAAGGTCGCCAATTTCGGCAGGCTGGTGGCGACGCCGGTGGCGCGCATCATCGCCGACAAGTCCAATAAGCAGGTCCGCGCCTATGATGCGGCGGGCAAGCTGGTCGCAGCCTATCCGGCGACTATCGGCTCGTCCGACACGCCGTCGCCGTCCGGCACGCATGCGGTGTCGCGTGTCGCATTGGACCCGAACTACACCTACAACCCGAACATCAATTTCAAGCAGGGCGAAAACGACAGGATCCTGACCATCCCGCCGGGGCCGAACGGCCCGGTCGGCTCGGTCTGGATTGCGCTGGACAAGCCGACCTACGGCATCCACGGCACGCCGGATCCGTCCAAGATCGGCAAGACCGAAAGCCATGGCTGCGTGCGGCTGACCAATTGGGACGCGCGCGAGCTTGCCAAGATCGTGACGCCCGGCGTTATCGTGGAGTTCGTCGACTAAAGCGCAACGCCCGCGCCCGGATCACCCGATGACCTTGCGCAGCAGTGGCGCGCGCGGCGCTGCGGCATAGATCAGCTGCACCACCAGGATGAAGCCGACGCTGAGCAACGGGCTGATCAGGCAGAGAGCAGCGCCGACGGCCCACAGGATCTGTGCCTTGACGATGCGCAGATAGACCGTTCGGGTGGTCTCCGCGTCGACACCTTCGGCCAGAAATCCGTTTTTGTCCGCGTAGCGCCAACTGGCGAGCAGCGTCAGTCCGAGCATCAAAAGATTGAACCAGTAGGCGAGCACCGCAGTCCTGAATTCGAGGAAGTCGGCGAGAAGGTCGGTCGAGAACGGCAGCAAGGCGATGAAGCCGAGGAAGCAGAGGTTCAGCGTGGCAAGCCGCCGGTCGGATTTTGCAATCAGCCCGTGTTGCGCCTGCTGGCCGAACCAGAAGATGGTCAGCGTCAGGAAGCTGAGCGCATAGGTCAGGAAGCGCGGCGCCAGTGCTGTGATCGCTGTGATCAACTCGCGTTCGGAATGCACCGTTTCATGCGCCGGCACCCTGATCTCGAGAACGATCAGGGTGAGCGCGATGGCGAACACGCCGTCGGTGATGCCGACGACGCGCCCGCGTCCTTCCGCCGAGGGTTCGAGCGGCCGTTTCATACGGTATTTCCCCCTTGTCTGTAGCGCTGCGAGAAGCTTAGCACGGCACTTGCCGTTTGCACCCTGAGCGGCGTGATCCTGCCTGTGTGGCCGGTTGGGCCTGGTTTCAACGAGAACAGTCTGCTGGCCGGTTGTCGCCGGCGCGCCGGCGATCTAGGTAAGGCGGCATGCACACGCCAACCAAAGTCGGTACCGGCGCCGTTCCCCTGACCGGCTCACTTCCCGCCGATACGTTCTGTCCGCAGGCGCAGCGGCGGTTCGTGCTGATCGCCGCGATCCTGGCTTCTGCGCTCGGCTTCATCGACGGGTCGGTCCTGGCCATTGCGACGCCGGCGATCCGCGTCGACCTCGGCGCCAGCCTCGCCGAGGCACAATGGATTTCCAATGCCTACGCATTGACGCTCTCAGCCCTCATTCTCGTCGGCGGCGCCGCCGGCGATCGCTTCGGCCTGCGCCACTCCTTCGTCGCCGGCATCGTCCTGTTCATTGCCGCCTCGCTTGCCTGCGCGCTGGCGCCTAACCCGGCGGTGCTTATTGCGTTTCGGGCTATCCAGGGTGTCGGAGCGGCCATCATGGTGCCGGGCAGCCTGGCCATTATCGCCAAAGCCTATCCGAAAAAGGAACGCGGCCGGGCGATCGGCATCTGGGCCGCAGCATCAGCACTGACGACGGCGCTCGGCCCGGTGCTGGGCGGCTTCGTGCTGTCGGCGTTCGGCGACGGCATCTGGCGGGCGATCTTCGCCATCAATCTGCCGCTCGGCCTTATCTCGGTCTATCTTCTGCTGGCCAAGGTCCCTGCCGACGCGCCGGTGGAAAAGCGCAGCCTCGATCTCGGCGGCGCTGCACTCGCCATATTGGCGTTCGGAGCTCTCGCTTACGGTCTGACCTCGATCAGTGGCGACGGGGAGGGGCTGATGTCCGGCCCGAGTATTGCCGCCGGTGCGGTTTTGCTCGTCGTGTTCATCGTCTTCGAGCGCCGGCGGCGCGAGCCGATGATCGATCTGTCGTTGTTTCGGATCGGCGCGTTCGCGGGCGCCAATGTGGCTACCTTCTTCCTTTATTTTGCGCTGTCGGCCAATCTGTTCTATCTGCCGATGCTCATGATCGCCGGATGGGGGCTGAGCGCGGCCGAGGTCGGTTTCATCTTCTTGCCGCTTTCGGCATTGATCGCAGTGTTGTCCGGACCGGTCGGCCAGTGGTCCGACCGCATCGGGCCTCGCTTTCCGATCTCCAGCGGCAGTCTGGTTGTGGCTCTTGCCTTTGCCGGACTTGCCTTGCTGGCCTATTGGGGCATCCACAATTTCTGGATCGGGGTATTCCCGCTGATGGCATTGATGGGGCTCGGCATGGCGCTGGTGGTATCGCCGCTGTCGACCGCCGTCATGACGGCGTCGAGGACAAGGATACGGGTGCGGCCTCGGGCATCAACAACGCCGTCTCGCGCATCGGCGGCCTGGTTGCCGTGGCGGCGATGGGATCGCTGGCGGCCTGGGTCTATGCTGGCGTGCTCGGCACCGCTGCCGGCTCCGGCATTCCGGGTTTCGGCGAACCGCCGCCAGCCGGCCTGGCGCCCGGCCTCGATGCGGCACGACTTGCCGCCAGCGACGCGGCATTCGCCGCCGTTGCCGCGGTGACCGCGGTGCTTTGCCTGCTTTCGGCAATCGCCGCGTGGACGACGGTTTCCGGCGAGCGGCTGCCATGGGCGCGCGACACGGCGAATCAGCACGGCTGACGACGAAAAACGTCGGCTCAGCCTTCGATCTTGGCGCTCGCGACCTTCAACTGGTTGCTGTCTTCCTGCTTGAGCAGGTCGTCGATGCGTTCGCGCTCGCGCTTGAAGGCGACGAGGTCGTCGCCCTTCAGCGTCTTGCCGACCGGTAGGCGGACGCGCATCGAATCGACCTTTGTGCCGTTGACGATCAGTTCGTAATGAAGATGCGGACCGGTGGAGAGGCCGGTTGAGCCGAGATAGCCGATAACCTGACCCTGGCGAACGCGAACACCCGGCTCGATGCCTTTGGCAAAGGCGCTCTGGTGATTGTAGGACGTCTCGTAGCCATTGGCGTGACGCAAGATGATCTGCTTGCCATAGCCACCGGCCCAGCCGGCTTTTTCGACGACGCCATTGCCCGCGGCAATGATCGGCGATCCCACGGGAGCTGCCCAGTCGGTGCCGGTATGCATTTTCACATACCCCAAAATGGGGTGGCGCCTGGCACCGAACCCTGACGTAAATCGGCCATTGGGCAACGGATTGCGCAGCAGAAACTGCTCGGCGCTGCTACCATTTTCGTCGAAGTAGTCGGTGCTGCCGTCCTGCATCTGGAAACGGTAGAAATTTCGCGTCGTGCCGCCGAAAGTCGCGGAGACGTAAAGCAGCTCGGATTCGTCAGACGCCTGGTCGTCGCCATCGGGCTGCGAGAACAGCACCTCGATGCGGTCCGTGGGATTGAGGCGCGACTGAAAGTCGACACTGGATGCCAGCAACTTGATCAGTCGTTGCGTCATCGCCTTGGACATGCCGTAGGAATAGGCGGTGCGGTAGATGCCGTCATAGACGTTCGGCAGATTGCCGCGCACTACGGGCGCAGGCGAATCGTCGAACGCCGTCAGCAATTCGGGATTTGGCTCCGGCTCCTGCGCCGGCACGTACTGGTCGTGGTCGTCGAGTGCGATGGTGACGATGTGCTGGGTCCTGTCGTACACGCTGGTGCGAACGATCTTGGCGGCGTCGCCATGGACCTCAAGCCCAACGCGCAGCACGGTTCCTGCCTTGAGGGCCGTCGCATTCAGCAATTTGGCGATCGCCTCGGCCATTCCGGTGGCATCCTCGCCGGTATAGCCCGAATCAGCGAAGGCCTCGGCAATGTCGAGATCCTTGGTGAAGGGGATGATTTCCTCGGCGAAAGCCGGCGCCTGGTCGTCGATGGCGGCACGCGGCGACACCGAGACGTTTTCCGGGACGATCTTGACGTCATAGGAGCCAGCCATGCTTTCTGCGAAGCCGTCACCGAATCGCTGTGGGTCGACATAATGCAGCGAAGCGACCTGGACAGCGCCGTCGCTCAGATCGGTGCCGGCCTCGCGCACGACCTTTTCCACCTCGTCGGCAGAAAGGTCGCTCTTTTCGTCGAAGGCCGCCGTCTCGATCGGGAAATCGACGGTCTTCAAGCTCATCTCGCTTTCGACCTTGGCGCCATAGATCTGGCT
>NZ_JAMYMD010000035.1:0-2500 GCF_040318335.1 Mesorhizobium sp. M1182 | reverse complement strand
ATAGCTCCTCCTTATAGACCGTACCCGAAACCGACACTGGTGGACTGGTAGAGTATACCAAGGCGCTTGAGAGAACTATGCTGAAGGAACTCGGCAAATTGCACGCGTAACTTCGGAAGAAGCGTGACCCTTTCATGCGCAAGCATGGGAGGGTGGCACAGACCAGGGGGTAGCGACTGTTTATCAAAAACACAGGGCTCTGCGAAGTCGCAAGACGACGTATAGGGTCTGACGCCTGCCCGGTGCTGGAAGGTTAAGAGGAGGGGTGCAAGCTCTGAATCGAAGCCCCAGTAAACGGCGGCCGTAACTATAACGGTCCTAAGGTAGCGAAATTCCTTGTCGGGTAAGTTCCGACCTGCACGAATGGCGTAACGACTTCCCCGCTGTCTCCAGCATAGACTCAGTGAAATTGAATTCCCCGTGAAGATGCGGGGTTCCTGCGGTTAGACGGAAAGACCCCGTGCACCTTTACTATAGCTTTACATTGGCATTCGTAGTGGCATGTGTAGGATAGGTGGTAGGCTTTGAAACCTGGGCGCCAGCTCAGGTGGAGCCACCCTTGAAATACCACCCTTATCACTATGGATGTCTAACCGCGGCCCGTTATCCGGGTCCGGGACAATGTATGGTGGGTAGTTTGACTGGGGCGGTCGCCTCCTAAAGAGTAACGGAGGCGCGCGATGGTGGGCTCAGAACGGTCGGAAATCGTTCGCTGAGTGCAATGGCATAAGCCTGCCTGACTGCGAGACTGACAAGTCGAGCAGAGACGAAAGTCGGTCATAGTGATCCGGTGGTCCCGCGTGGAAGGGCCATCGCTCAACGGATAAAAGGTACGCCGGGGATAACAGGCTGATGACCCCCAAGAGTCCATATCGACGGGGTTGTTTGGCACCTCGATGTCGACTCATCGCATCCTGGGGCTGGAGCAGGTCCCAAGGGTATGGCTGTTCGCCATTTAAAGCGGTACGTGAGTTGGGTTCAGAACGTCGTGAGACAGTTCGGTCCCTATCTGCCGTGGGTGTAGGAATATTGAAAGGATCTGTCCCTAGTACGAGAGGACCGGGATGGACGGATCTCTGGTGGACCTGTTGTGGCGCCAGCCGCATAGCAGGGTAGCTATATCCGGACGGGATAACCGCTGAAGGCATCTAAGCGGGAAACCCACCTTAAAACGAGTATTCCCTGAGAACCGTGGAAGACGACCACGTTGATAGGCCGGGTGTGGAAGAGCGGCAACGCTTGAAGCTTACCGGTACTAATAGTTCGATCGGCTTGATCGTTCTCATTCCTAATGCCCATTTCTGGTGACAATCCTTGGATTGCGCCGAGATGAATGGCACAGAAAACAGCTTCTCGAGCAACGTGCGTTTTGCCGACCTGGTGGTTATGGCGGAGCGGCTGCACCCGATCCCATTCCGAACTCGGCCGTGAAACGCTCCAGCGCTGATGGTACTTCGTCTCAAGACGCGGGAGAGTAGGTCGCTGCCAGGTCTGCCAAGCGCACGTTGTTTAATCTTCTCCTTACGAACAGGCCCGCCAACGGGATATCGGGCCGCGCAAGCGGCCCTTTCATTTGGCGGAAGCTTGAATCCAGTGAGCCAAGGCTTACTTCTAGGGTTGACGCGGGGTGGAGCAGCCCGGTAGCTCGTCAGGCTCATAACCTGAAGGTCACAGGTTCAAATCCTGTCCCCGCAACCAAATTCGAAAACGGCCCGCCTTGTGCGGGCCGTTTTCGTATGGGCTGAAGTACGGCGACAGGACACTTAGCATTCCGCGGCCAATTTTTCGCGTATGTGCTCCGATCCACCTCTCATACGTGGGGCGAATGGCCGATCGGGATTTACGACGCGCCAAAAAGGCGCGCTGCCGTCTTGACTGATATGCACCAGGTGCCGCCGCACAGTCACTGGGCAGCAGGCGTCTGCTCCGTATTTTGCCGCGAGCTTACGTCGTAACTCTGCAAGGTCCGAAAAGTGGCCAGGTCCTGCAGCCCGGAGTTCGTCAGCGACCATTTTCTCGGTTGGGATCAGCATGCTCTGCGTAAGCGTCTTGCCTTTGCGTCGCGTTTTGACCACCGGCAATTCGCTCATAGTTCACCTCCAGGAACTCCCCTACAGAAGACGAACAAGGATGCCGCAATCCGTACGCATCCGGTGAAGACCGCAGACGTGCGCATCCGGCAGCCAGGAGAACCTGAGCACCGGAGTGCTGGGGTCAAGCTTTCTTTGGGGAGACGCGATGATATTCTTCGAGGAGGAGTTTGACCTCCTCGATGCCTTCATCGGTGAAGGCCAAGATCCCGTCGTCATCGTTGGCGCCGTAGACCCAGATGACGCCGTCCTCGGGCTCGAGACCGAGGGTCAGGTCCTGGATGAGCGCTTCGCTGACGCCGAGGTCCCTGGCGACACGATCGAGGGTGTAGACGTGATGCACCTTATTGCGCTGCATGATCAGGCCGCCGCTGGTTGGGTCCGCAATTTTGCGGATCTCCAATTCCACG
>NZ_JAMYMD010000034.1:0-66147 GCF_040318335.1 Mesorhizobium sp. M1182 | reverse complement strand
AGGCGAGGAGGTCGCGTCGACCTTAATCAAGACGCTTCGGTGCGAGTGGATCCACGGCTTCATCGCCGACTTCTTCAACACTATCGGTCAGATGCCGCCGTACCAGTCGTAGCCATTGTCCTCCCAATAGCCGCCTCTGCCGCCGCCGAGATTGGCGAAGCCGTCGACCAGCTCGATCTTGTAGAGGTATTTCGGCATCTTGTAGCCGAGCTGGCGCTCGACGCGGACGCGCAGCGGCGCGCCGTTTTCGACCGGCAACGGCTTGCCGTTGAGGCCATAGGCAAGGATCGTCTGCGGATGACGGGCATCGATCAGGTCGATCGAGCCGTAATATTTGATATCGCCGGCAAGGCTGCGGTCGATCGTATCGAGACAGTGGAACATGACGTAGCGCGCCTGCGGCTTGACCACCGCCTGATCGAGCACCAGCGACAGCGGCGTGCCGGTCCATTTGGCAATGCAGCTCCAGCCTTCGACGCAGTCGTGACGGGTGATCTGGGTGCGGCTCGGCATGTTCATCAGCTGCTCGCGGCTCAGCGACAGCGGTTTTTCGACGAGGCCTGAAACCTCCAGCCGCCAGTCGGCGAAATCGCTGGCGAGCAGGCCCTTGTAGAAATCGTCGTCCGGTGCGGTGACACCGTTCGGCCGCTGTGGCTGGCGAATGTCGGCCTCGGTGAACTCCGGTGCCAGCGTGTCACGGCCGGCAAGCAGTCGCTGCGCCCGCCAGGTCAGGCCATTGGCGCTTTCGAGGAAGCTGCGCAGGCCGTTGCCGACGCCAAGCTGGCTGTCGAAGGCGTCGCAGCCTGACAGCATGATGCCGGAAAGGCCGAGGCTGGCCGAGGTCAGGAACTTTCTTCGGCTTATCTGTAGCTTGGGGCTGATCTCGAATTTCGCCATGTCAGGCACTCCTCTCTGGCGCTTTGTCGCCATGCGCCGGCGGGTCGGTTCGGTACCACCCGGTGATGATGGAGCGCAGCTCGTTGATCGGGCCGGCGGCCAGGATCATCAGGATGTGGATAATGAAGAAGGCGACGAGCAGCAGCATCACCGTGAAATGAATGGTGCGTGCCGTCTGTCGGCCGCCGAGCAGATCATTCAGGAACGGCAGCACCGAATCCATGCTCGGCGACATGGCAAGGCCGGTGATGATCATCAGCGGCAGCAGCACGAACAGCACGCCGCCATAGGCCATCTTCTGCAGCGTGTTGTAGTCGCGCGTGTGATGGAACCTGAGCTTGGCGTGCTCGACAATGTCTCGCGGCAGGCGCCTGAAATCATCGAGGCGCGGGGCAAGATCGCGGCGCAAATGGCCGTTGATCAGGCTGGCGACCAGCCAGACCAGCAGCGTGGTGGTCAGCACCCAGGCGAAGAAGAAATGAACAACGCGCGCGGTGCCGAGATCGTAGTAGGAAGGGATCGTCGCCCAGGACGGGAAGGCACGGGAGGTCTCCTGGCCGGCCGGACCCGACCAGCCGAGCACGCCAGTGGTATCGAAGCGCTTGCCGAAGATCTCGGTATAGCCGCGCGGGCCAGTCGCCGTATTCTCGGCGCCGATGGCGAAGATGGTGTTGTTGTAGCCAAAGCCCGATTCCTTGCCGATATAGAGCTGTGGGCGGGCGTTGAAGATCTGCAGGCCGGAAAGCAGCATGAAGACCAGCGCGATCGCCCACAGCCAATGCGTCAGCCGCGTCCAGCGCGACTGGCGATAGATCAGCGTCGCATCCGTCGAAGCAGCGCTATCTGCCTCGGTGCTGGCTTCGCCTCTGGCAACTGATTCCATATTTCCGTGCCTCCCTGCCAAGCGGTTCTGCATGCCCTGTCAGATCTCTTCTCCTCCCAATACGTCGCCAGCCTAAGCGATGTTTCACCCGATCACGGATTTATTACGGACTGCCGAGGCTGACGGCGAGGTTGACCGCGGCTGCCACGATGACCGTGTTGAAGAAGAACGACAGGATCGAATGCACAAGCACGACACGGCGCATTTGCGAGGTCGTGATGTTGGTGTCGGCGGTTTGGGCCGTCATGCCGATCACCGTAGCGAAATAGAGGAAATCCGAGCCTTCCGGTCGCTTGCCGCCCGGGAAGTCAAGGCCGCCGACCGGAATTTTCTTTTTTGTGTCGCCATCCATCGCATCGCCATCCAACCAGTAGATATGCGCGTAGTGAAGTGCCGCCATCGCATGGATGGTCAACCAGCCAAGCGGGATAGACAGCAGCGCCACCATAAGCTCGACGGTGTCCGCGCTCTTCTCCCTGTTGATCAATTGAAACAACGACATGATGGCAATAGCGACGACAATCAGCGTGACCGCGAAGATGGCCAGTACCGGCAGGTCCGTGTCGCCTGCATTCTTGCGCAGATAGCTGCCGGTAAGCCGCGGCATATGGGCGATGACAAGGACGAGATAGGCGGCAAAGAACACATTGGCGCCGATCGAATAGGCAAGCGGCGCACGCCAGACCAGCGCGGCGCCAAAGGCTGCCACGCCGATGCAGGCCGACACCGCGAACGGCGTGTGGCGTCGCATGGGCATCTTGGTCGGGGTACCAGTCGCCATGGCCTTCAGTCCGCAGACGCGGATTTCAGCGCCCGCCGTAGGATGCGGTCAAGCTCGCCGAGGAACCGCGAGCGGTCCTGCGGCGCGAAGCTCGAATTGTAGCCCTTGCTTTCGCCGGTCTCGCGCAGATGCTGCTTGAGATCGCGCATTGCCACCGCCATGCCGATCGTTTCGGGCGTAAACGGGCGTCCGGTCGGACCAAGTACGTGGGCGCCAAGCGCCACCGCGCGCGCGGCAAGCGGGATATCGGCGGTCACCACGATATCGTTGGACCGGGCATTTTCGACTATCCAGTCGTCGGCGGCATCGGCGCCCTTGGAGACGACGACATTGCGGATCATGGGATCGCGCGACGGACGCAAGCCGCCATTGGAGACGAAGGTGACGACGATGCCGTGCCGCTCGGCGACTTTTTCGACCTCGGCCTTCACTGGGCAAGCGTCGGCATCGACGAGAATAGCAGGTGCGGGCATCGTTGTTCCAAGTGTGAAAGAGCCGGGCGGCGTCGCCCGGCTCGATCGATGATAGTCGAGCGGCTACTAGGCCGGCAACGCGCCGGACCGCTTGGCCGTCCAGGTGGCGATATAGTCCATCAGTCCTGGATTGAGGCAATCATAAGGTTCGAGCCCGATCGACTTCAGCTGTGACCTTATGCCGTCCATGCGGCTCGGATCGACACCGGACTCGATGATCGAAGAGACAAAGGCGGTGAAGCCCGGCGGCGACCAGCCGTCTTCCTGGAAGCGTTCCGGATGGATGAAGGACAGCCCCTTGAACGCATGGTCGCGCTCGACCGGGCCGTGCATGTGGACGCCGCAGCCGGTGCAGGCATGGCGCAGGATCAGCGCGCCCGGATCGACGATCTTCAGCTTGTCGCCGTTTTCGGTCACCGTCACGTCGTTTGTACCGGCAACCGCCACGACCGAGAACAGCGCGCCTTCCGGCTTCCAGCATTTGGTGCAGCCGCAGGCATGGTTGTGGGCGATCTGGCCCTTGACCTTGACCTTGACCGGGTTGCTGGTGCAGGCGCAGACCAGCGTGCCGCCGGCAAAGTCGGCCTTTTCCCGTGGCAGTCCATTGTCGATTTTAGGATGCAGTTTTTCCGGCATTTTTGTCTCCTCCCTTGGTTCTATGCTGGTTCCGTTTCGATTACCGCTTCATTCTCCATACGGTGTTCTTGCTTGACGCGCTCTACCACCTTGAGCGCCTTGCTCAGATATGTATCGCGCACGAGAAACGATATTTCTTCTCTGCCGCGGTCGATCTCATCGAGGTCGATGCGAACGCGGTTGTTATTCCTAAGCGCTACCCAAAGATGTTCGCCGAATTGCCAGCTCTGCATACTGAGCGACTCGCTGAAATTTGGATATCGGATCCGAACCCGGATCAGTACCTCCTTCAATAGACTACCACGCTCCTGATCGACTTGCCTTCATGCATCAGGTCAAAGCCCTTGTTGATGTCCTCGAGCTTCAGCGTGTGGGTGATCATCGGATCGATCTCGATCTTGCCGGCCATGTACCAGTCGACGATCTTCGGCACGTCGGTGCGGCCGCGCGCGCCGCCAAAGGCGGTGCCCATCCAGGTGCGGCCGGTGACGAGCTGGAACGGCCGCGTCGAGATCTCCTGGCCGGCGCCGGCAACGCCGATGATGACCGACTTGCCCCAGCCGCGATGCGACGCTTCCAGCGCCTGCCGCATGACTTTGGTGTTGCCGGTGCAGTCGAACGTGTAGTCGGCGCCGCCGATCTGGTCGGCGCCGCGCTTGGTCATGTTGACGAGATGGGCCACGACATCGCCGTCGATCTCCTTCGGATTGACGAAATGCGTCATGCCGAATTTCTCGCCCCATTCCTTCTTGTCGTTGTTCAGGTCGACGCCGATGATCATGTCGGCGCCGGCAAGGCGCAGGCCCTGGATGACGTTGAGGCCGATGCCGCCGAGGCCGAAGACGACCGCCGTCGCGCCTTGCTCGACCTTGGCCGTGTTGATGACAGCGCCGATGCCGGTGGTGACGCCGCAGCCGATGTAGCAGATCTTGTCGAACGGGGCGTCGGCATTGACCTTGGCCACCGCGATCTCGGGCAGCACGGTGAAATTGGAGAAGGTCGAGCAGCCCATGTAGTGGAACAGCTTGTCCTTGCCGATCGAGAAGCGCGAGGTGCCGTCCGGCATCAAGCCCTGTCCCTGCGTGGCGCGGATGGCGGTGCACAGATTGGTCTTGCGCGACAGGCAGGACGGGCACTGCCGGCATTCCGGCGTATAGAGCGGGATGACATGGTCGCCCTTCCTGACCGAGGTGACGCCCTTGCCGACGTCGACGACGATGCCGGCGCCCTCATGGCCGAGGATCGCCGGAAACAGGCCTTCCGGGTCGGCGCCCGACAGCGTGAACTCGTCGGTGTGGCAGATGCCGGTTGCCTTGATCTCGACCAGCACCTCGCCATCGCGGGGACCTTCGAGGTCGACCTCCATGATCTGCAGCGGCTTTCCGGCGGCAACGGCGACAGCGGCGCGCGTTTTCATCAGGCAATCCTCCCATGACAGTCTGCAATCCAGGTTAGATTTAACTTACCATTCAGCTCTGCGCTATGCACGAAGCGACGTTGTGACCCCGGATTTTCGTCAGCGCCCGCCGATTTGCATGCGGGATAGGCTCCGACTTTGCCTTGACCGGCCCCCTGAAGCCCATAAAACGGGAAGCCCGTAAAAGAAGGGCAGCCGAGGGACGAGGCCTGCATGTTCACAAAGATCCTGGTCGCCAACCGTGGCGAGATCGCCTGCCGCGTGATCAAGACGGCGCGCAAGATGGGCATCGCCACCGTCGCGGTCCATTCCGACGCCGACCGGGACGCCGTGCATGTCGAAATGGCCGACGAGGCGGTGCATATCGGGCCTTCGCCGGCTGCGCAAAGTTATCTGGTCGCGGAAAAGATCATCGCCGCCTGCAAGGCCACAGGAGCAGAGGCCGTGCATCCCGGCTACGGTTTCCTGTCCGAGCGGGCATCCTTCTGCGAAGCGCTGGAGCAGGAAGGCATCGTCTTCATCGGCCCGAAGCCGAAGGCCATCAAGGCGATGGGCGATAAGATCGAATCGAAGAAGTTCGCCAATGCGGCCAAGGTGTCGACGGTGCCCGGCTGGCTCGGCGTCGTCGAAAACGCCGCCCATGCCGAAAGAATAGCCGGCGAAATCGGCTATCCCGTGATGATCAAGGCTTCGGCCGGCGGCGGCGGCAAGGGCATGCGCATCGCCTGGAGCAAGGCAGAGGTGCGCGACGGCTTCGACCGGGCGCGGTCGGAGGCGAAAAGCTCGTTCGGCGATGACCGCGTCTTCATCGAAAAATTCATCGTCGATCCGCGCCATATCGAAATCCAGGTGCTCGCCGACGCGCATGGCAACACGCTCTATCTCGGCGAGCGCGAATGCTCGATCCAGCGCCGCAACCAGAAAGTCGTGGAGGAGGCGCCGTCGCCGTTCCTCGACGCCAAGACCCGCAAAGCCATGGGCGAGCAGTCGGTGGCGCTGGCCAAGGCCGTCGACTACCAGAGCGCCGGCACGGTCGAGTTCATCGTCGACAGCGACAAGAACTTCTATTTCCTGGAAATGAACACGCGGCTGCAGGTCGAGCATCCGGTGACGGAACTCGTCACCGGCATCGACCTGGTCGAGCAGATGATCCGCGTGGCGGCCGGCGAAAAGCTCGCCATCAAGCAGAGCGACGTCAAGCTGAACGGCTGGGCGGTGGAAAGCCGCCTCTATGCCGAAGATCCGTATCGCAACTTTCTGCCGTCGATCGGCAGGCTGACGAAATACCGGCCGCCGGAAGAGGGAAAATTCGGCGAAATCGTCATCCGCAACGATACCGGCGTTACCGAAGGCTCGGAAATCTCGATGTTCTACGACCCGATGGTCGCCAAGCTGTGCACCTGGGCGCCGACACGGCTGGCGGCGATCGACGCGATGTCGGAAGCGCTGGACAGTTTCGTCGTCGACGGCATCGAGCACAACATACCGTTCCTGGCGGCGCTGATGCAGCATCCGCGCTGGCGGGAAGGGCGGCTATCGACGGCGTTCATCGCCGAGGAATATCCCGACGGCTTCGCGCCCATTGTGCCGAATAGCGAAGAAAACGCGGTGCTGGCCGCGATCGCAACCGCGGTCGAGCTGCTGCGCCGCGACCGGCTCGACCGGCTGGGCGGGCGGCTGGCGCCGCATTCGGGCGCCTTGAAACGCGATTGGGTGGTGAAGATCGGCCGGGATTATCTTTCGGTTGCCATCGTCGAAGGCATGATTTCCATTCCGATGGAGCTCGACCTCACAATCGACGGCGGCAAACCGCTGACGGTGGCATCCGACTGGCGGCCGGGCGATCTCATCTGGCGCGGCACGGTCGGCGGCCGCAAGGTCGCGGCGCAAGTCAGGCCGGTGCTGAACGGGTTCCGCATCGCCTGGAAAGGCATCTCGGTGACAGCCCGCGCCATGCTGCCGCGCACCGCCGAACTCGAAAGGCTGATGCCGGAAAAAGTGGCGCCGGATACCTCGAAGATGCTGCTATGCCCGATGCCCGGCCTCGTCGTGTCGATTGCCGTTGCCGAGGGGCAGGAGGTCAAGGCCGGCGAGACGCTGGCCGTGGTCGAGGCGATGAAGATGGAAAACGTGTTGCGCGCCGAGCGCGACCTCATCGTCTCGAAGCTCAACGCCAAGCCCGGCGACAGCCTTGCCGTCGATGCGGTGATCATGGAATTCGCCTGAGGCCGAAACCCCCGCCCTCGACGCCCGTCAGAAGTTGGCGGGACAGCGCCCCCTCTGTCCTGCCGGACATCTCCCCCTTCAGAGGGGAGATTGGCAGCCTCGGCGCCTCGCTCGCTCCTGCAACGTTGGAAATTGGCGAAAGCCGAGATGATGGCCAATCTCCCCACTAGAGGGGGAGATGTCCGGCAGGACAGAGGGGGCGCGAAGGAACGCGACTTTGCAATCCTCTGGATACGCCCTCGGGAGACGGACAACTCGAATTTTTCCCCGTCGCGCCGTATTTTGTTCTTGCTTTGTGCCGGCAGCTATGCTATTAATTTGGCTATGGTGCTAATTGGCTCCAACGACCCGCCCGCCGAGGCGGGTTTTGTTTGTAGCCTGAGGTTGGCGGGACAGCGCCCCTCTCTGTCCTGCCGGACATCTCCCCCACAGGGGGGAAATTGGCAGCTTCGGCGGTTGCTCTAAACCTCCAAAGCTCTAATCACTAGCGCTGGACTCGTGCTACCCGGCGCTCGACAATACAACTTCATCGACTGAGTCCCTTCAGGCGGCGCGAAAAAACCATGGCGGATGAAAGACTTCCACGCGATCCCTTGCTGCGCGAGGCCTATGCAAAGGCGTCGCGGGCGGAGGCGGCGGCGCGTCGATTCATTCATCTGCGTGTGCATTCGGCCTATTCGCTGCTCGAAGGTGCCTTGCAGCTCGGCAAGATCGTCGGCCATGCGGTGCAGGACGAATGCCCGGCAATCGCCGTCACCGACACCAACAATCTGTTCGGCGCGCTGGAATTCGCCCAGAAGGCGGTAAAGGACGGCATCCAGCCGATCATCGGCTGCCAGATCGACCTCGCCTTTTCCGGCGAGGCGAGCGACAGCCAGCGCGACCGCAGGCGGCAAGGACCGGAGATGCGGCCGGTCGTCCTGATCGCCGCAACCGAGGCCGGCTACGGCAATCTGGTCAGGCTGGTCAGCCGCGTCTACCTCGAGACACCGCCCGGCGAAGCGGTGCATCTGACGAGCGAGATGTTGCAGGGCCACACCGACGGATTGATCTGCCTTACGGGCGGACCGCGCGGTCCGATCGGCAGTGCCTTGAAACAGGATCGCCGCGAACTCGCCGAGACCCGGCTCTCGGCGCTCAAGAGCCTGTTCGGCGACCGGCTCTATGTCGAGCTTGAGCGGGTCTCCGGCTACGACCGCGCCATCGAGCAGTCGTCGGTCGACCTCGCCTACCGCCACGATCTGCCGCTGGTTGCCACCAACGAGGCGTTTTTCTTCTCTCGTGAAGACTATGAGGCGCATGACGCCCTGATCGCCATCGCCGAAGGTTCCGTGGTTGCGGCCGACAATCGCCGCCGCCTTTCGCCCGACCACTTCCTGAGAAGCCAGGCCGATATGGCGAGGCTGTTCGCCGACCTGCCGGAAGCAATCGACAACACCGTCGAGATCGCGCTGCGCTGCTCGTATTACCCGAAGACCCGCAATCCGATTCTGCCGCGCTTTGCCGGCCGCGATGTCGCCGACGCCGATGCTGCGGTCAAGGCGGAGGCGCAGGAGCTTGCCAGGCAGGCGCATGAAGGGCTGGAGGCGCGGCTGGCGGCGCACGGCCCGACGCCCGGCTATACCGTCGAGCAATATCGCGAAAGGCTGGATTTCGAGCTCGGCGTCATCGAGAAGATGAAATATCCGGGCTATTTCCTGATCGTTGCCGACTTCATCAAATGGGCCAAGGCACAAGGCATTCCGGTCGGCCCGGGCCGCGGTTCGGGCGCCGGCTCGCTGGTCGCCTATGCCACGACCATCACCGACATCGATCCACTGCGTTTTTCGCTGCTGTTCGAGCGCTTCCTCAATCCCGACCGCGTGTCTATGCCCGACTTCGACATCGACTTCTGCCAGGACCGGCGCGAGGAAGTCATCCGCTACGTCCAGCAGAAATACGGCCGCGACCAGGTTGGCCAGATCATCACCTTCGGCACGTTGCAGGCGCGCGCGGTGCTGCGCGACGTCGGCCGCGTGCTGCAGATGCCTTACGGGCAGGTCGACAAGCTGAGCAAGATGGTGCCGTCGAACCCGGCCAATCCGGTCAAGCTCGCCGACGCCATCGCCAACGAGCCGCGCTTTGCCGAAGAGGCGGAGCGTGAGCCGATCGTGCAGACGCTGCTCGATACGGCGCAGAAACTGGAAGGTCTTTATCGGCACGCCTCGACGCACGCCGCCGGCATCGTCATCGGCGACCGGCCGCTGTCGGAGCTGGTGCCGATGTACCGCGATCCGCGCTCGGACATGCCGGTCACGCAGTTCAACATGAAATATGTCGAGCAGGCCGGGCTGGTGAAATTCGACTTCCTTGGCCTGAAGACGCTGACGGTGCTGGACAGGGCCGTCAAGCTGATCCGCCGCCGCGGCATCGAGATCGATCTTGCCCACATTCCGCTCGACGACCCCGAAACCTACGCCATGCTGTCGCGCGGCGAGGTGGTCGGCGTGTTCCAGGTGGAAAGTGCCGGCATGCGCAAGGCGCTGATCGGCATGCGGCCCGACTGTATCGAGGACATTATCGCGCTGGTCGCGCTCTACCGGCCGGGGCCGATGGAGAACATACCGACCTACAACGCCAGAAAGCACGGCGAGGAGGAGATGGCGTCGATCCACCCGAAGATCGACCATCTCGTCAAGGAGACGCAAGGCGTCATCGTCTACCAGGAACAGGTGATGCAGATCGCGCAGGAGCTCTCCGGCTATTCGCTGGGCGAAGCCGATCTGCTGCGCCGCGCCATGGGCAAGAAGATCCGCGCCGAGATGGACAAGCAGCGCGAGCGCTTTGTTTCGGGCGCGGTCGAGCGCGGCGTCGGCAAGCCGCAAGCCGACTTCATCTTCGACCTGCTGGCAAAGTTTGCCGACTACGGTTTCAACAAATCGCATGCCGCCGCCTATGCCGTCGTCTCCTACCAGACCGCCTATCTGAAGGCGCATTACCCCGTCGAATTCCTGGCGGCATCGATGACGCTCGACATGGGCAATACGGACAAGCTCGCCGATTTCCGCCAGGATGCGCTGCGCCTCGGCATCGAGGTGGTGGCGCCGTCGGTCATGACGTCGTTCCGGGATTTCGAGGTCGGCGAGAACCGCATCTTCTATTCGCTGGCCGCGCTCAAGGGCGTCGGCGATGCGGCGGTCGAGCACATCGTCGCCACGCGCGGCGAAAAACCCTTCAAGAGCCTCGCCGATTTCTGTGAAAGGGTCGATCCGAAGATCGTCGGCAAGCGCGTCTTCGAAAGCCTGATCATGGCCGGCGCGCTCGACTGCTTCGGTCATGACCGCGCGGCGATGATGGCCGGCGTCGAGCGGATGATGGGGCTGGCGTCGCTGGCGCAGCAGAATGCCGTCACCGGCCAGCATGACATCTTTGGCGCCTCGCTCGGCGCACAGTCGCAGGCGCTCAACTTGCCGGCGACCGATCCCTGGCTCGCCGCCGACCGCCTGCACCGTGAATTCCAGGTGGTCGGGTTCTATCTCTCGGCGCATCCGCTCGACGAATACAAGGCGGCGCTGCAGAAAATGCGGGTGCAGACCTGGGGCGAGTTTTCGGCCGCCGTCAAACGCGGTGCTGCCGCCGGCCGGCTCGCCGGCACGGTGACCACCAAGCAGGAGCGCAAGACGCGCACCGGCAACAAGATGGGCGTCGTGCAGTTCTCCGACACCTCCGGCCAGTATGAAGCGGTGCTGTTTTCCGAGGGGCTGGCGCAATACCGCGACCTGCTCGAACCCGGCCGCTCGGTGGTGATCACCGTTTCGGCCGAGGACAGGCCTGAAGGCGTCAATCTGCGCATCCAGACCGTGCAGTCGTTGGAGGAAGAGGCAAGCCGTATCCAGAAAGCGTTGCGCATCTTCGTCAGAAATGACGCACCGGCATCGACAATCCAATCGCAGCTTGGCCAGCGTGGCGACAGTCAGGTGAGCATCATCGTCATCAAGGAAGGCGGCGAGGGCGAGGTCGAGATCGAGTTGCCCAACCGCTACCGCGTATCGCCGCAGATCGCGTCGGCGATGCGGGCGGTGCCGGGCGTGGTCGAGGTGGAACTGGTCTAAGAGTTAGCGCACGCTTATGAAGCGGCGATCTCCGCCGGTTGCGGTGCTCTCCGCTGCAGGTTGAGCAGATTTCCCATGAGGATCAGCAGGGCGCCACCGGCGGTGAAGGCGTCGATCTGCTCGTGATAGAGCAGCCATCCGATCACCGCCGACAGCGGCACGCGCAAAAAGTCCATTGGCGAGATGACCGTCGCATCGGCATAGACAAGTGCGCGGGCCATGCAGAAATGCGACGACATGCCGGTGAAGGCGATGAGCAGGATCCACGGCCAGAGCTCAAGCGGCGGGTTGCGCCATTCGTAAAGCGCCGGGACGAGGCCAAGCAGCGACTGGATGATCAGCATCCAGAAGATGATGCGCACGACGCTGTCCGTCCGCGTCAGCGACTTGACGAGGACCACCGAGACGCCGAAGCAGACCGCGGCTCCCAGCACGATGACATGTCCCGGATTGACCGCGCCGACGCCCGGACGCACGATGATCACAACGCCGATCAGCCCGAGCACGATTGCCGCCAGCCGTGGCCGGGAGAGCCTTTCGCCGAGGAAAGCGACGGCCAGCAAAGCGGTCCAGATCGGCGTCGTGAATTCGATCGAGATCAGTACCGCAAGCGGGATCAGCGTCAGGGCGTAGAGCCAGGCAGCCTGGCCGGTATAGTGGACGACGTTGCGGGCGATATGAGCCAGCGGGCGTCCGGTGCGCATCGCCGCAAAACCGCCTGACATCATGACCAGCGGCAACAGGATGAAAAAGCCGATCACCGAGCGCAGCTCGAGCACCTGGAAGACGTTTAGTTCGGCCGTCGTGGCACGGCCGGCCACCGACATCGCCAGGAACGAGGCGATCGACAGCGCCATCCAGAACGCGGCCTTGGGGATCGAGGGTGCGGGTGCCATGCGGCTATGTCGCAAGCCGGAGCGCTCATCGCAACCGCTAGCCGACGCATTCGACTGGGCCAGCCGTGCAGCGTTGCAAACAGTGATGTTGAAGCCGGAACCCGCCGCTGAGGGGAGCGTTGGTCCCTCAGTGTTTGCGTGCTGTGTTTTGGATACCAACGAGGAGCGGTCCGATGAAATCACTTGCACGATTTGTACTTGCCGGCTGCCTGACGGCCGGGGCCGGGGCAGCGCATGCCGACGATCCGGATTTTCTTCGCTCATTCCAGGGGAATTTCGCCGGCAAAGGCATCGTCAAGGTGACCACCGATGCGCCGACGGTGAATGTCTCCTGTCATTTCAATTCCGACGCAACGTCGAGCTCGCTATCGCTCGACGGCAGCTGCCGCGGTCTTATCGTGGTAACGCGCGCCATCAGCGCCGATCTCAAATCGAGCGGGACGAAATACACCGGCATCTATGTCGGATCGCGCACCGGGCCGGCGCAATTGAGCGGCAGCCGCTCCGGCAACGCAATCAATCTCGGCATCCGTTGGGCCAAGGAGGTCAATGGCGATCGCAAGGCGCAAATGACGGTCGAGAAGAACGGCGAGAATGGCATGCGGCTGATCGTCGTCGATACCGATCCGAAAACCGGGAAGAGTGTGGTGACCACCCGGATCGATCTGCAGCGCACGTGACTGGGGCAAGTTGATATTCAGGTGAGGCCGGCCTGCGAAAAGCGGTTTCCTGCGCATCCAGTGCTCACGTACTCACAAGTGCGCTCCGCTCCGGTTCTCGGAAACCACCCTTCTCGACTCGGCCTGACCTGAATCTCAAACATGCCGGTATCATTCCTCGACCGGTTCGGGCGGATGGGCATCGCGGCCCTTGCCGAAGGTATAGCCGGTTTCCACCGCCCTGCGGCCGAACTTGCCGCGCAGCGTGTCGATGGCGCCTTCGGCCATGGCGCGCTTGCGTGACTGGACGTCGACCAGGTCGGGCGGGTCCGCCCGGTCATCGTCGGAGAGATCGCTGACGCCAATGCCGAGCAGCCGGTATTTCGTGCCATCCGCTTCCTTGCGCAGCAGCTCGAGCCCGGTCTGAAAGATGCGGTCGGCCAGCCGGGTCGGATCGCCGAGCTGGCGATTGCGCGTGCGGATCTTGAAATCCTGGGTCTTCAGCTTGAGGACGACGGTGCGTCCGGCAATGCCGGATTTCTTCAGCCGGGCCGAGACTTTTTCCGACAGCGCCCTCAGCACCGAAACCAGTTCGTCGACGGAGGCGATGTCGGTATCGAAAGTGGTTTCCGCCGAGACGCTTTTCGCGTCCTGGTCGGGAACGACGCGACGGTCGTCCTCGCCGCGCGAAAGCCGGTAGAGCCGGTCGCCCATGACGCCGTAGCGGCGCATCAGATCGCCACGTTCCATACGCTGCAACTGGCCGATGGTGCGGATGCCGTCGCGCTCGAGCGTGGCGGCAAAGGCCTTGCCGACCCCCCAGATCAGCGTCACCGGCTGCTCGGCCAGGAAGCCGATAGCCTCGGCCTCGCCGATCACCGAAAAGCCGCGCGGCTTGCGGAAGTCCGATGCCACCTTGGCCAGGAACTTGCAGTAGGAAAGACCGGCCGAAACGGTGATGCCGATCTCCTTTTCCACGCCGAGTGCGAAGCGCGCCAGGACCACCGCAGGCGGCAGGCCATGCAGGCGCTCGGTGCCGGCGAGGTCGAGAAAGGCCTCGTCGATCGAGAGCGGCTCGACCAGCGGCGTCAGCGCCTGCATCATGGCGCGCACCTCACGGCCGACGCGGACGTATTTTTCCATGTCCGGCGGCAGGACCACCGCTTCCGGGCAGGCTTCGAGCGCCTTGAACATCGGCATTGCCGAGCGCACGCCGTGGATGCGGGCAATGTAGCATGCGGTGGAGACGACGCCGCGCTTGCCGCCGCCGATGATCAATGGCCGGTCCTTCAACGCCGGGTTGTCGCGCTTTTCGACCGCCGCGTAGAACGCGTCGCAATCGATATGGGCAAGGCGCAGCCGGTAGAGCTCCGGATGGCGGGCGAGCCGTGGACTGCCGCAGCGCTCGCAACGGCGTGCCTCGCTGCGCTGAAAACTCAGGCAGTCGCGGCAAAAACCGTGTTCGGGATTGTTGACAGGGGCCGCCATCGCTGCGAACATAAAGAGAACAAATGCAATGGTACGTCAGGACGGATGCCACGACAAGGCGGTGGGCCGGGAGAGAGCTCATGAATACGACCACAGCGCCGCTAGTGCCCGAGCTTTGGGCGGATTTCGAAGATCTTTTCGGTAGGCAAGGCGCCTGCTACGGCTGCTGGTGCACACATTTCCGGCTGTCGCCCGCAGCGCGCCGCGCGAGCAACCGGGAGCGCAACAAGGACCACATCAAGGCGCGGATCGAGGCCGGGCCGCCGCCGGGCCTGTTGGCCTTCGAGGGTGGCCAGGCGGTCGGCTGGATGCAGATCGGCCCGCGTGCCGACGTGCCCGAATGGAACAACCAGGGCAGGGGGTCGGCGCCGATCGACCCCGCCGACGCCAGCGATCCGGGCGTCTGGGCGATCTCCTGCTTCTTCATCCGCACCAAAGCACGCGGCAAGGGCCTGTCGCACCGCCTGGTCCAAGGCGGCATCGAGTTCGCCCGCGAGAACGGCGCGCGGCTGATCGAGGCCTGCCCGATCGACCTGTCGAAGGATTCGCGCTCGATCGGGCTGTTCGTAGGCTCGTCGCGGGTCTTCGAGAAGGCCGGGTTCCAGCGATTGGTCGAACGTAAGCCAGGCCGACCGCTGGTGCGGCTGGTGCTTTAGCCGGATGCGCTTTTGGCCTACAGCCGGCGTCTTGCCGCTGTAACGCTGTTTCACTAATACAAGCAATGATTTGGCCCGAGACAACGGAGAATCGACGTGAAGCGTGTATTGCCACTTGTTCTCGCCGTCGCGTTTAGCGCGCCCGCTTTCGCCCAGACCGTCGACAGCCAAGGCGCGAAGAAGCTTACCGATGATCTGGCACATTATTTCGGCAGGCAGGGTTTCGATATCGGGCTGGTGAAAATCACTGCCGACGGCGATGCGTACAAACTCGCCGTCGATTTCAAGCCGCTCGTCGCGTTGCTGTCGAAACAGGATTCCTTCAAGTTCGACGTCACGCCTTACGACATGCGGGTCAAGCCGCGCCAGGACGGGCAGTGGGACGTGTCGGCGGATACGTCGCTGACCGGATCGTTCGATTTCAAGGGGCCTCAAGGGCCGCAGCACATCGACTTTTCGGTGTCGAACAACAAGTTCACCGGTGTGTATGATCCGGCCCTGGTGGCCTTCGTCAGCGCCACGGGGTCAATGGACGCTATGACGATGAAAACCCGGGAGCCGAAGCAAGAGGCCGATGTCTCTGCCGGTGCCGGCACCGCCACGCTAAATTCGACGAAATCGGCGAACGGCGGCATCGATTTCACTGTCGCGGAAAAGATCTTGAATTTTGCTGAAGTCCTCAAAATCAACGATCCCGAGCGAGGGTTGAATTTCCCGGTCACCCTCAATGCGCCGGAATTTTCGGTGCATGCAAACGGCAAGGGTGTTCGGACAAAGCCGTTGATGGATCTGCTTGCTTTTGCCGTCGCTAATGAAGACGAGGCGAAACTGAAAGTAAATCAGGCGGAACTTAAGTCACGTCTCCTTGCGGCGTTGCCTGTCTGGGAAAGAATCGACGGAACGTACGCCTTCAAGGATTTCGCAATTGAGAGCCCAGTCGGCAAGTGGGGTGCGAAGCAGTTGGATTTGGCTAGCGGCATGGATGGCGTCTCCCAGAACGGCAAGATCAACTATGGGATCAAGGCCTCCGGTCTGACGATCCCCCGGCAATTGCTGCCCGCCTGGACTGGTCCACTGGTGCCGACGGATATCGACCTCAACTTCGGCGGTGCCAATATCGATCTCGACACGATGGCGAAGAAGGCGATCGAAGCCTTTGATCTCAATAAGAATCCGCCGTTGCCGGGGGAATTCGGCAAGGCTTTGGTCGCCGATTTCAAGGCCAAGAAACCCAAAGTAATCCTCGGCCACTCGACCGTGAAGAATGGCGACGTCGAAGTCGCCATGGAAGGCGAGATGACTTTCCCGGGCGGCGAAAAGCCTGATGCGACCGTGACCGTCGCTGTGGCCGGCTACGACAGGATCGTCGATGCCTTGAAGGAAGGCGCCAAGAGCGATGAGCAGATGGCGCAGGCCTTCCCCTTTGCGCTGGCCGTCAAAGGTTTTGGCAAGACGCTGCCGGATGGCCGGCTGGAATGGGTGATCAACACCAAGGCCGATGGGTCCGTTGCGGTCAACGGCGCCATGCTGAAGGGGCCGGATGAAGTCCAGGACGACAGCGCCGGCCAGGATGACAACTCGGGCGATGATGGCGCGAATGGAACGGACAATTCGACCGGGGGCGAGGATTCGGACGGCGGCGACAATGGCGGGGCAGGACCGAAGCTGCAGCCCTGAGCGCTCGCATTAAAGCCCCAGAGCGCTCGCGATCTTCGGCGCGCCGTCGCGCCAGTCTTCGACGACTCTGACGCCGTCCGGCGGCGGCAGGAAAGCGCGCAGCGAATTGTCGGCCATCAGATGGAAGAGATACGCATCGGCGACCGAGTTCTGCACCGACACAAGATTGGACGGCTGATCGTCGACGAAAGCGACCGGGCGGCCCTTGTTGCCGCGCAATTTGGCCACCGCCGGTCCCTTGGCCATTTCGGTGGTCAAAAGCGGGTAGGGCAATCCGAGCGCGTCGAGATGCGCACGGCGCACCACGCGGTGCTTGTGCGGCATGGCGGTTAGCAGAACGATCTCGGCGCTGTCGCTAAGCGCTGCAAGAGCATCCTCGGCACCGTCGGTGATGCTTTGCCAATCGGCCTGGGCGTCAAAGAATTCCCCCAGAAGTGCCGTAACCTCGGGCTGTTCGATCAAACGGCCGCTCGCCGTTTCGGTGATGTTGCCGGTGAGGCGGAAGGAAGCCAGCGTCAGGCCGAAGCCGCGCGATTTGAGGAAATGCGGAAACGGCCGGATGAATTCGAGCACGACGTCGTCGACGTCGAGCACCAGCAGCGGCCGGTCGTCGGCGGCCAGCTCCTCGATCTGCCGCGCCGTCTCGGGATCGTCGCTCATACCGAATGCTCATGATTGTCGTCGCCGAGCGGCAGCGCCCGCAATGCCTTGCCGACTGCGGCGGGCGGCGTTCCGGTCTCCTCGGAAAAACGCATCAGCGTCGGCTCATGGGCAAGGATGAACTGCAGCACGCCGGCCAGGAATCCCGGCTCGCCCGCCGCCCGGCGGATGGAATGGGCTTCGATGCCGGTGATCGCCAGGAAGCGGGGCAGAAGTTCCGGATCGGCGGCGACGAAGCCCAACGCCTTTACGGCAATGGTTTCCGCTTCCTCGCGCATTGACGCTGCGTTTGCCATCGCTACCTTCCTTCATGGGCGGAATCGTTCTGTTTTCGCAGTAGTGGCAAGTGTCGCCGGCAGCAAGCCGCCGATCTGGAATCCGAACGCTTTTAGGGCGGCCGGTTTGCGTTTCGTCAATCATATTGCCGTATAGTGGGAACAGGTTTGGTGCGTGCCGACAAGGGGCGCATGACGGCACCCTTCGAGTGGAAGGTCAGCCGGGACGGGAAATCGATGCCAAAGAAGGTTATGATCGTCGAAGACAACGAGCTCAACATGAAGCTCTTTCGCGACCTCATCGAAGCGAGCGGCTACGAGACGGTGCGCACACGCAACGGCCTGGAAGCGCTGGATCTGGCGCGGCAGCACAGGCCGGACCTCATCCTGATGGACATCCAGCTGCCGGAAGTGTCGGGCCTCGAGGTCACCAAATGGCTGAAGGAGGACGATGATCTCCACGTCATCCCGGTCATCGCCGTCACCGCCTTCGCGATGAAGGGGGACGAGGAGCGCATTCGCCAGGGCGGCTGCGAGGCATATATCTCCAAGCCGATCTCGGTGCCGCGTTTCATCGAAACCATCAAATCCTACCTGGGCGATGCCTGATGTCCCTTCTCAGCCGAGCCGGAGCTTTGTGAAATGACCGCGCGGATCCTCGTCGTCGACGACATCCCAGCCAATGTCAGGCTGCTGGAGGTTCGGCTGCTCGCCGAATATTTCGAGGTCCTGACCGCCACCAACGGGCCGGACGCGATCGAGATCTGCGAGAACGGCAAGGTCGACGTCGTGCTGCTCGACGTGATGATGCCCGATATGGACGGGTTTGAGGTCTGCCGGCGGCTGAAGGGCGACCCGGCGACGTCGCATATCCCTGTCGTGATGATCACCGCGCTCGACCAGGTTTCGGACCGGGTGTGCGGCCTCGAGGCCGGCGCCGACGATTTTTTGACCAAGCCGGTCAACGATCTGCAGCTGATGACGCGCGTCAAGAGCCTGGTCAGGCTGAAATCGCTGACCGACGAGCTGCGGCTGCGCGCCTCGACGACACGCAATATCGGCATCGAGGAGCTTTTGAGCCGCAACTTCGCTGCCGACGACGCGGTGCCGAAGGTGCTGCTGGTCGACGAGCGCAAATCCTCGTTCGAGCGCGTCCAGAAGATGCTGCGCGGCAGTGCCGATCTCGACGTCGCCAACGATCCGCATGCAGGCTTCTTCCAGGCCGCCGAGCAGCCGTATGAATGCGTGATGATCTCGACGGCCTTCGCCGATTTCGACCCGCTGAGGCTCTGCTCGCAATTGCGCTCGCTCGATCGCACCCGTTTCCTGCCGATCATCCTTCTGGCGGACGAGGGCGAGGAGGGGCGTATCATCCGCGGCCTCGAACTCGGCATCAATGATTATCTGATGCGGCCGATCGACCAGCAGGAGCTGACCGCGCGGCTGCGTACGCAGGTGCGCCGCAAGCGCTACAACGACCAGCTTCGCGCCAGCGTCACCCAGACCATCGAGATGGCGGTGACCGATGCCCTGACCGGCCTGCACAACCGGCGCTATCTCGACAGCCATCTGCAGACGCTGTTCGACCGCGCCGTGGCACGGCGCCGGCCGCTGTCGGTGATGATCACCGATCTGGACCGCTTCAAGAGCATCAATGACGCGCATGGCCATGACGGCGGCGACGACGTGCTGCGCGAATTCGCGCGGCGGCTGCGCAAGAATGTGCGCGGCATCGACCTAGCCTGCCGCTTCGGCGGCGAGGAGTTCGTCGTGGTGATGCCGGACACCGACGGCGCGGTGGCCGAAAAGGTCGCCGAGCGCATTCGCGCCGAAATCGCCCAACTGCCGTTTCCCGTCGGCGCCGAAGGCAAAGCCGTCGAAGTCACCGTCAGCGTCGGCGTTTCGTCGGTGCTGAAAGGGGTGGACACGGTCTCCGCGCTAATGAAACGCGCCGACCTTGCGCTCTACGAAGCCAAGAGCGGCGGCCGCAATCGCGTCGTCGCCAAGGCGGCTTAGCACCGAACACCAATTGCCGGGTCAACGCGACAAGGTTACGAATTTACCTTAATCCAAGCGATTTGCGAGGCTTGGTTAAGAAACGGTTGATTTCCATAAGTTGTTGCGCAAATGTGCAGCCCTTAGACGTAACCGGCAACGAGGCTAGATCGCCGGTTCGACCCGAAGAATACCCCATGATGCTCAGGTCCGCCGCATCTCCTGGGTCCGTGGGGTCGGCCGGCCGGCGCTGGCACATAGTGGCCTCCTCGTACCGCTGCCAAACGCCGGCCGGCCCCCAATTTTCAGAACACATCAGGATTCTACGCCAAGACCCGGAAAACGCTTGGTTTTTGTTGCGGCAGCGACAGCGCCCTTTGAAATAGCCGGCTGGGCAGGGCGTATGCGCCCGCAGTCGATTGACAGGCCCCTGTCTTCTATGCAGAAATTGGTTGGACCATTGAGCCATTTGGTGACCCGTTGGCATGACCGAATTCGGCCTTTCCCCCATACAGGCAACTGCTCGTGACGACGCGGTGCTCAAGGCGCTGGCCGGCTTTGTGATGCGGGAAGCTCTCGGGCCCGGCCAGAGACTGCCGACCGAACGAATCCTTGCCGAGCGCCTCAAGGTGAGCCGCAACACCGTGCGCGAGGCGTTGACGCGGTGGGAAGGGCTCGGCCTGGTCGAACGGCGCCAAGGGAGCGGCACCTATCTCAAGGGAGTGGTCTCGCTGGACATGCTGCACATGCCGCTGACGCTGGCCGGCGGCAATGATTTCACCAGCCTGATGCAGACGCTGGAAATCCGCCGGGCGCTGGAAGCGGAAGCCGCCGCCCTGTGCGCCGTCCGCGCGGGCCAGGCAGATCTCGTCGAGATCGGGCGCAAGCTCGACATTATGGAGCAGGCCTTCCACACCCGCGCCGGGATGTCGGCGGAGGAGGACTGGGAATTCCACCAGTCGATCTACCGCAGTTCCGGCAATCCGCTGTTCGAGCAGATCATCGCCGCCATGCACGAACTGTTCCATCGTTTCTGGGAGCATCCGCTCGGCGTTCGTGATTTCGGCCACGCCAGCTTTCCTTACCACCGCACCATCTACGAACGCATTGCCGCGCACGATCCGGAGGGGGCCCGGGCCGAGGCGCTCAAGCTGATCGCCACCGTCGAGGACGATCTGAAGCGCGGCGCGGCCAAACTCGAACTTTCAGGCCAGAAATGAGCGATCATCCCGCCGGTTTCGAAAACGACTATCTCGCCGAGGCAGCGACGCTTCTCGCCCATGACGAGCCTTTCCCCGGCGGCGCGGTGGTCCCGCCGATCTACCAGACTTCGCTCTTCACCTTCGCCAACTATTCCGAGATGGCCGACACATTCGCCGGCAGGCGACGTCAGCCGATCTATTCGCGCGGCGACAACCCGACGGTCATGGAGTTCGAGGCGCGTGTCGCCGCTCTCGAAGGCGCGGAGGCCGCGCGCGGCTTTTCCAGCGGCATGGCGGCGATCAGCGCCACGGTGCTTGCTTTCGTCGGCGCCGGTGAGCGCATGGTTGTCGTGCGCAATTGCTACGGCGATGCCTACCGGCTGTTCGAACGGCTTTTGCCACGGCTCAACATCAAGGTCGACTATGTCGACGGTGCCGATCCGGACGCGGTCGCGGCAGCACTTCCCGGCGCCAAGCTGCTCTACCTGGAAAGCCCGACGTCGATGATGTTCGAGCTCCAGGACATAACCCAGCTCGCGCGGCTGGCCAAAGAGCAGGGCATCATCACCTCGATCGACAATTCCTGGGCGACGCCGGTGTTCCAGAAGCCGATTTCGCACGGTGTCGACCTGGTGCTGCATTCGGCCTCGAAATATCTCGGCGGCCACAGCGACACCGTCGCCGGTGTGGTGGCCGGTTCGGCCGCCCATATCCGACATATCAACGAGCAGACCTATTCCTATCTCGGCGGCAAACTTTCGCCTTTCGAGGCCTGGCTGTTGCTGCGTGGCCTGCGCACATTGCCGCTGCGGTTGCCGCACCACATGAAGAGCGGGCTGACCATCGCCGAACGGCTGAAAGCGCATGACCATGTCGAGCGGATCAACCACCCGGCCTATTCCAACCATCCAGGCAAGGCGACGCTTGCCGGCTATGCCGGGCTGTTCTCGTTCGAAGTGACGGAAGACGTCGACATCCCGGCTTTCGTCGATGCGCTGAAACTCTTTCGCATCGGCGTCAGCTGGGGCGGCCATGAGAGCCTGGTCGTTCCGGCAAAGGCCTCGCTCGAGCAGACGCCGGGCCTGAATTCGATGGCGCGCTTCGGCGTCAGCCCACGAACCATCCGCTTCAGTGTCGGATTGGAAAGTGTCGAAGACTTGTGGGCGGATGTTGCCCGGGCCTTCGACAGAGCAAAAAGATAAAGGAGCCGTTCAAAATGGGAGTGCTGAACATGAAAAAACTGAGCATCCTTCTTGGTGCCGTCTTGGGTCTGGCGATTTCCGCCGGCAGCGTGCTGGCCGATTCCACGGTCAAGATGGTCGAGGTCATCACCAGCCCGCCGCGTACCGAATTCCTCAAGAAGCAGATCGCCGAATTCGAGGCGGCCAATCCGGGTGTCAAGGTCGAGCTGGTATCGCTGCCCTGGGGCCAGGCGTTCGAGAAGTTCCTCACCATGGTGCAGGCCGGCGACACGCCCGACATCGTCGAGATGCCGGAGCGCTGGATGGGCCTCTATGCGACCAACGGCCAGCTCGAGGATCTCGGGCCATACATGGCCAAATGGGACGATGCCAAAACGCTTGGCGAGCGTGCCAAGCAGTTCGGCTCGACGGTCGATAACAAGCAGTACATGATCCCTTACGGCTATTACCTGAACGCGCTGTTCTGGAACAAGAAGCTGTTCAAGGAGGCCGGTCTGGACGGTCCGCCGGCGACGCTCGATGAATTCGTCGAGGACTCCAAAAAAATCTCGGCGATACCGGGCAAATATGGCTACTGCCTGCGCGGCGGCCCGGGCGCCTTCAACGGCATGCACATGTTCATGAACATCGCCGCCGGCAAGGGCGGCTATTTCAACGAGGACGGCACCTCGACCATCAATGAGGAAGGCTCGGTCAAGGGCCTGCAGATGCTCGCCGACATGTACAAGAACGGCCTGGCGCCGAAAGATGCGGTGAGCTGGGGTTTCAACGAGACCGTCACCGGCTTCTATTCCGGCACTTGCGCCATGCTGAACCAGGATCCTGACGCGCTGCTCGGCATCGCCGACAAGATGAGCGCCGACGATTTCGCCGTGGCGCCGATGCCGGTCGGACCGAGCGGCAAATCCTATCCGACGCTCGGTTATGCCGGCTGGGCGATGTTCGCCAATTCCCAGCACAAGGACGATGCATGGAAGCTGATGGCGACGCTGTTGTCGCCCAAGGACAATCTGGAATGGGCAAAGGAAGTCGGCGTCATTCCAATCCACAACGGCGCCGACCAGGACGCCCACTTCAGGACCGAGCAGTTCAAAGGCTGGTTCGAGGAACTGAACAACGGCGACAAATACGAGATGGTGACACCTCCGACGCATTTGGAAAATCTGGGCAATTTCGTCGACCAGGTGGCGATCAAGAATTTTCAGGAAGTGCTGCTTGGCCAGAAAGCGGCCAAGGACGTGGCTGACGAATGGGCCAAGTTCCTGACCAAGGAACAGCAGGACTGGCTGGCCAAGAACAAGAAATAGCTCTTCTTCCTTCTCCCGTTCACGGGGAGGGGGTGTCACGAAGTGACGGATGAGGGCGGCGCCAACCCGTCGTGGCTCGTGTTGCCTCTCATCTGCCTGCTCGTCCTCCGCAGCAGCTGCGCTGCAGCTGCGGAGGGTGGACCGGCATCTCCCCGTAAACGGGGAAGGCGCTGTCGCCAGCCCGTGCTTACCCAGGAGACGATCCAGTACCAATGACCTATGCCGTGTCCGAAATCCGATCCGCCGGCAGGCCGCGAAAGAAGCGGCTATCCCATGCCGTGATCGAGCCTTGGCTCTATCTCAGCCCGGCGATCGCGCTGCTGGTCGTCGTGCTCCTGGTGCCGCTGGTTATCGGTGTCGGCTACTCGTTCCGCAAATTCTCCGCTTTCAAATCCGAATATGTCGGGCTTGGGCAGTATCAGGCGATGCTGTCGGATCCTGTGCTCGGGCAGGCGCTCGTCAACACGCTATGGTGGACGGCAGCCAGCCTGTTCTTCCAATTTTTCCTTGGACTTGGCCTGGCGCTGCTGCTCGATACGCCGTTCCGGGGCAGAAAGATCGTGCAGGCCGTGGTGTTCCTGCCTTGGGCGGTACCGTCCTTCCTCTCGGGCCTGACCTGGGCCTGGCTGTTCAACCCGATCATCGGGCCGCTGCCGCATTGGCTCTACGCCTTGGGGCTGAAAGCCGAGCCAACCAACGTGCTCTCCGATCCCTCGACAGCCATGTGGGGGCCGATCGTCGCCAATGTCTGGTTCGGCATTCCCTTTTTTGCCATCACCCTTTTGGCGGCGTTGAAGTCGATCCCGTCAGAACTGCATGAGGCGGCGGCGATCGACGGCGCCTCGCCGTGGCAGCGCTTCACCAAGGTGACGCTGCCGTTCCTGGCGCCGACCATCGTCATTACCGTCATGCTGCGCACGATATGGATCGCCACATTCGCCGACCTGATCTTCGTCATGACCGAAGGCGGGCCTGCCGGTTCGACCGCCACAGTGCCGGTCTATATCTATGTCAGCGCGTTCAAGTCGCTGGACAAAGGCTATGCCTCCGCAGTGGCGGTCCTGCTGCTTGTGCTGCTCATCGTCTACGCGGTTGCGCTTATCGGCATCCGCCGTTCGCTGGTGAGGCACGTCTGATGATTGCCGGACGCTCCGCTTCCTCGCGCGTCCTCGGCGGTATCGGCCTTTACGGCGCCATCGCCGCCTATATGGCCTTCGCGTTGTTCCCGATCTTCTGGACGTTGAAGATCTCGGTTACGCCGGAGCGGCTGCTCTATTCCGAAGGCATCACTTTCTGGCCGTCGCAAGCGACGCTGCAGAACTTTGTCACCGTGCTCGAAGCCACCGATTTCCCGCGCTACTTCCTGAACAGCGTTATCGTTTCGGTGTCGACGGCAGCCTTCGTAACGGTCATTGCCACGCTGGCCGGCTACGCCATGTCGCGATTTTCCTTCCGCGGCAAGGCGACCCTGGCCATCCTGCTTTTGCTCACCCAGACTTTTCCGCTGGTGATGGTCATTCCGCCGATCTACCGCATCATGGGACAGATCGGCCTCATCAACAGCCTGATCGGCCTCGTCATCATCTACACCGCATTCAATACGGCCTTTGCGACCTTCCTGATGCAATCTTTCTTCGACGGCATCCCGCGAGACCTGGAAGAGGCAGCCATGATCGACGGCTGCACGCGCTTGCAGGCGATGCGCAAGGTGATCGTGCCGCTGACGCTGCCCGGCATGGGCGCGACGCTCGGCTTCGTCTTTACCGCCGCGTGGAGCGAGTTGCTGTTTGCGCTGATGCTGATTTCCAGCGACGACCAGAAGACTTTCGCGGTCGGCCTGCTCACCTATATCGGCAAATTCGCGGTCGACTGGGGACAGATGATGGCGGCTTCCATCCTGGCGCTGATCCCGGTCTGCGTCTTCTTTGCCTTCCTGCAACGCTACCTCGTCACCGGCCTTACCGCCGGCGCTGTCAAGGGATAGATCGATGGCCTCCGTTACACTTGACAAAGTCCGCAAAGACTATGGAGCGGTGCGCGTTCTGCACGCAGTCGATCTCGAAATCGCCGACGGCGAGTTCGTCGTTCTGGTCGGCCCGTCCGGCTGCGGGAAGTCGACACTGCTGCGTATGATCGCCGGGCTGGAGGAGGTCTCCGACGGCGAAATCCATATTGGTGAGCGCCTGGTCAACGATATGGCGCCAAAGGACCGCGACATTGCCATGGTATTCCAGTCCTACGCGCTCTATCCGCACATGGACGTGTCGAAGAACATGGGCTTCAGCCTGATGCTGAGGAAGGCCGGGAAGCCGGTGATCGATGCAAGGGTGGACGGGGCCGCCAAGCGGCTCGGGCTCGATGCGCTTCTGCAGCGCCTGCCTCGGCAATTGTCCGGCGGCCAGCGTCAGCGCGTCGCCATGGGCCGTGCCATCGTACGCGACCCGAAGGTCTTTCTCTTCGACGAGCCGCTTTCGAACCTCGATGCCAAGCTGCGCGTTCACATGCGTGCCGAGATCAAGGCGCTGCACCAGCAATTGAAGACCACTTCGGTCTATGTCACCCACGACCAGACCGAAGCGATGACAATGGCCGACCGCATCGTCGTCATGCATGACGGCCTCGTCCAGCAGGTCGGTGTGCCGCTCGATCTGTACGACCGGCCGGTCAACATGTTCGTCGCCGGGTTCATCGGCTCGCCCGGCATGAATTTTCTGTCTGCCGTGGTTGAAAAGGGCGCCAAGCCGGATGCAATCCTGGCCGACGGCCAGAAGCTGAGGCTGCCGGACGGCCTGCCGCTCAGGGATGGCGATACGATCACCGTCGGCTTGCGGCCCGAGCATATCCGGCTCGCCGACAATGGCGCGCTGAAGGGCGAGGTGGGTGTCGTGGAGCCGCTCGGCCTGTCCACCCAGTTCTATGCCAGGCTTGCCGGCCAGCAGGTCTGCGTGTTTGCCATGGGCCGGGCCAGCGTGAAGCCAGGTGAGGCCGTGCGCCTGTCGGCCGATCCGGCATCGCTCCATCTGTTCGATCCGGCAAGCGGCGATCGCATCGGCTAACCCTGCATCCCGAAACGAAAATCGCCGCCCGGAGGGCGGCGATTCGGTACTGCGAGAGAAAACCCGATTACTTGATCTTGGTTTCCTTGAATTCGACGTGCTTCTTGGCGACCGGGTCGTATTTGCGGAACGACAGCTTGTCCGTCTTGGTGCGGCTGTTTTTGCTGGTCACGTAGAAGAAACCGGTGTCGGCGGTCGACAGAAGCTTGATCTTGATGTTTGCGGCTTTGGCCATGATATTCGTCCGTTAAATGTTCGTGGAGTTTTGGCCGCTGGAGCACGGGGAAACACCCGGACGCGGGAAACTTGCCGCGACACATAAAGAACGCGCCCGGAAAGTCAACCCTTGTCCAGGTTCTGTGTCGTAAGCAGATGAGTTGTCCGGATTAGGTAGCACATGAGTTGTCCGGGTTTATGCCAGCCGATGGAGGCTGGGGACGAAGCGGACATTGAGTGCTACCAAAACCCGACAATTTGATTGGGTGCCGACAGCCGCGGGAGGCTCCTGTGTGCCTCCGGCCGTCCTCTGGGTGGCGTCTCAGTTTGAATGCTGGCTATGAATATCGAGCGATGGACGGCTGATCGATCACCCAAAGCCAGTTCCCGTCACCTTGCCGGCGAGCGATTTCCGCAGTAACGGTGCCGTCGGCAAGGCGCGTGGAAGTGAGCGCCAAATCCCTGTTGATGATAGCCGGACGCTGATCTCCGAGATCAAACTTTCGTCCCGCTGCCACCAACTTGGCGTAAAATCGGCGGATGGCATCTCTGCCGCAGGCCAACTGTCCGTTGCCGGTATCGAGGATGGCACCGGGTTCGTAAAGAGCAGCCATTCCTTCCGCGTCTCCCGCTTGCTCGCGAGAAACCAATAGCCGCGCCAGGTCCTGGGGATCGCTTGCCGGTTTGCGGTTTGCTTCATCATTCATCGGCAGGCTTCCTGACAGCCAGATTCAAACCGAGATACGACCAGGTCCCGGTCACTCCGCCGCGACGGTTTCCGGTTGTAACGCCTTCTTCCAGTCTCCCGTCGTGTTCCACCAGCGGTTCGGGTTGGTGCGGTCGTCGAGACCCTTGGAGCGGCTGGCAAGCAGTGGCTGAATGCGGATCACCGGTTCCTGATAGCTGTGAACCTGATAAATCGCCTCGACGACGCGTGCGGCGAGCTTCTGGTCATCAGGCAGTTCGAACGACACCTCGACAGTGCCCGACCGCCTGCGCAATTCCGTCTCGGCGCCGGCGGCGGCACCTTCAAGCGGCCGGTAACGTTCGATGCCGTCCGCCGACTGAAAGGCATTGCTGTCATATTTGCCCATTCCGAGCGGTACGATCGCGACCACCGCCTCCATGATGCGGTCGACATCGGCTGCCGGTGCCTGAAAGGTCACCAGCAGCAGCAATTCCATCCGCAGCGATTTCGTTTCAAAGCCACTATCGATCATCCGAGGTCTCCCTGCTTATGCACTTTGGGGGAGCATATACTCGAGCCCTCCTGACATGGTTGTGTCAGTAGTTGGTCAGCAGTGGGAGGGAAGTCGGCAGCTGGGCCGACTCAGAGGATTTTGCGGAGCAGCCTGGTGCCGACCAGCACGATATAGCAGGCGAAGAACAGGCCGAGCGCCCAACCGAAGCCCGACGGCCCGAAAGCGTCCATGCCGATGCCGATCGCCTGCGGGCCAAGCACCATGCCGACGCCGTAGCAGAGAACGAAGGCGGCGTTGGCGGAGGCCAATTCGTGGCCGGAAAGCTGCGAGCCGAGATGCGCCAGGCCGATTGTGTACATGGCAGCGACCACACCGCCCCAGACGAACAGAAGCGCTGCCATCAAATGCCAGTTCTGCGCGAAGTACGGCATGAAGACCGTGCCGGCAAGCCCGACGGTGGCACAGGCCATCAGCAGATAGCGACGGTCGCTTACGCGGTCGCTGATCATGCCGATCGGGATCTGCAACAGCACGTTGCCAAGCCCGATCATGGTGAGCAAAAGGGCGGCGTCCGCCTCTGAGTAGCCGATGCGGCTACCGTAGACCGGGAACAGTGCAAAGCCGCCGGTCTCGACCGCGCCGAACACCAGCACGGCGGCGGTCGCCGTCGGCACCAGCCAGATGTAACGCAGGAAATTGCTGGTTTCGCCGTCCGAGACGATCGTCGGGCTCTCGTTGCGTGCCGCCAGGACCGGTATGGCAGCGAGCGTAACCAAGGCGATGGTAACGCCGAAGGGCAGGAAGCCACTGCTGCCGAGATGGGCGAACAGCCAAGGCCCGGCGGCAAAGCCGAGAGACAGCACGGTGGCATAGATGCCGAGGACCAGTCCGCGCCGGTGTGGCGGCGCCGAGGTGCTGATCCAGAATTCCGACAGGATGAACAGCACCGTCAGCGCGATATGCAGCAGCACGCGCAGCGGAAACCACATCCAGAAAGCTGGCGCGAAATGGAAACCGACAAAGGCCAGCGCCCCGGCGGCGATCATGGCAAGCATCGTCCAGGCGACCCCGAACCGCATGGCAAGCGGGGTGGCGAGCGGCGCGCCGGCGATAGAGGCGAGGCCGGCGACCGCGGTGTTGAGACCGATCATCGACGCGGAATGGCCACGCGTTTCCAGGATCACGCTGAGCAGCGGCATGCCAAGGCCGATGGCAATGCCGACGACGCTGATCGACGAGATCGCCGCGACCATCGGCAGCCAGTGTACGCGTTCCTTGCCCTGCGGCTGGGTATCGACTGTCATGGAATGCCTGGCTGCTCTAGAGAATTTCGCGGACGAAGCGATTGCGGACAAGCCGGTAGAACGGTACGGGACTGCCGGGGCTCAGCAGCGGATCCCAGGCGAGCCGCGTTTCCAGTTCCTCCAGGACCGTGCGCGTGATGTCTGGAATATCGGCTTGCCTGGCCTTGGCCAGCGGCAGCCAAACGACGTCCTCCAACTCGTTGGTCGGACCGCCACCCGGCAGTTCAACGGCGACATCGTCGCGCCATGCGGCGAGAAAGCGCGTATCGAAGCGGCGCACCCGGTTGGGCGGGGTGATGGCGCGTGCGACGAAGCGCAGCGCTTGCAGTGATGGGATGACGCCGTGTTCGACAAAGCCCTGCCAGTCGCGCCTGGCGGTTACGAACACGCCTTTTTGACCGATCAGCAGGCCGGCCTCCTCATAGGTTTCGCGGATTGCCGACAAGGCAATGGCGCGGGCGCGAGCCGGGCTGGTGCGACCGATGCCAGCGGTCAATCTCGCCTCTTCCTCGGGATGAAGTGCGGTGGCTGTCGAGATGCGGCTGTCGGCCGGATCGGTGCGGCCGCCGGGAAACACGAATTTTCCCGGCATGAAGGCATGACCGGCGTGGCGGCGACCCATCAGCACCAGGAATTCGTCGCCTTTGCGGTCGAGCAGGATCAGCGTCGCGGCGTCGCGCGGGCGTATAGGCTTGGCCTCGAGCGCGATCCGCTCAACCTTGTCGACTTCCGCCTTGGTCATAACGTCCATGCGGTCGACCTAGCGGAATCTTCTCCGATGCGAAAGTGGCGTCCAGCCATGCCGATTGCGCCAGCCTCGGTTTCAAGCCTCGGGATGCGACTCGATCAGATCTTCTTCACCGCCAAAGCCGTGCATATAAAACGCCCATTGCAGGCCGATGACAGCGCCCTTGACCGGCTGCAGCAGGACGACGGCCAGAATGATGGTCAATGGCACCCAGATGGCGATGTGCTGCCAGGTAGACAGCGTCGAGGTCGCCTCGACACCCATGAAGGCCCCGAGCACGATGTGGCCGACAATGACGACCACGAGATAGGCCGGCAGGTCGTCGGCGCGATGGTGGTGGAGCTCCTCGCCGCAATGATCGCATTTGTCGACGGTCTTGACGAAGGCGCGAAACAGCTTGCCCTCGCCGCAATGCGGGCAGCGGCCGAGCATGCCGCGCTTCATTGCCGTCCATAGCGGCCGGGCGGTCCGGCCCGAGTGATGTTCGCCACCGAAAATCCGTTCTTCCACCTGCAGTTCTGTTGGCATTACCGTCTCCTGCCGCGCGAGCCTGGACGCGATTGCAACGCCCGGGCGCGGCCTTTGGCCTTGTGGAACGACCGTTTGGAGCCGGGCAGCGGCTTTGGCTCGGTCAGCATCTCGAAACGCATCGCGCCGGCCATCGGCGCCACCTCGATCAGGCGAACCTCGACGCGATCAGCAAGCTGATAGCCCTTGCCGGTGCGTTCTCCGAAAAGCGATCGAGCAGTTTCGTCGTATATATAGTAGTCGCCGCCCAGGGTTGAAACCGGAATGAAGCCATCCGCGCCGTACTGCGGCAATTGGACAAACAGGCCCGATTTGGTGACGCCCGAGATGCGGGCGTCGAAACGGTCGTCGATGCGCTCGGCGAGATAGGCGGCGATCAGCCGGTCGACCGTGTCGCGCTCGGCGGCCATCGCGCGCCGCTCGGTCGCCGAAATCAGGGCCGAGACCTCTTCCAGCCGCTCCGCCTCGTCCTGCGTCAGGCCCCCCGGACCAAGGCCGAGTGCGGCAATCAGCCCACGATGCACGATGAGGTCGGCATAGCGACGGATCGGCGAGGTGAAATGCGCGTAGCGCTTCAGGTTGAGGCCGAAATGGCCGATATTGGCGGGCGAATATTCGGCCTGGCTCTGCGAGCGCAGCACCACTTCGTTGACCAGCCCCTCATTGTCGGCGCCGCGCACGCGAGCGAGGATGCCGTTGAACTGGTTCGGCAGCATTTGCGCGCCGCGCGCCAGCGACAGGCCGAGCGTCTGCAGGAATTCACGCAGCGATTCCTGCTTGGCAAGCGAAGGCGCATCGTGGATGCGGTAGACCAGCGCCTGGCGCTTCGCCTCGAGTGTCTCGGCGGCGGCGACATTGGCCTGGATCATGAACTCTTCGATCAGCTTGTGCGCGTCGAGCCGCTCCGGCACGATGACCTTGTCGACGGTGCCGTCCTGCTTGAGCAGGATTTTGCGCTCGGGCAGATCGAGTTCGAGCGGCTGGCGCGTGTCGCGGCCGCGCTTCAGGATCGCGTAGGCGTCCCATAGCGGCTTCAGCACCGTATCGAGGATCGGGCCAGTCGTGTCGTCCGGTGCGCCGTCGATCGCCGCTTGCGCCTGCTGATAGGCGAGTTTCGCCGCCGACTTCATCATGACGCGATGGAAGGAGTGTCTGAGTTTGTGGCCATCGGCCGAGAAAGTCATACGCACCGCTATCGCCGGACGATCCTGGCCCTCGCGCAGTGAACAGAGGTCGTTCGAGATGCGCTCCGGCAGCATCGGTACGACGCGGTCGGGAAAATAGACCGAATTGCCGCGCTTCAGCGCTTCGCGATCGAGCGCCGTGGCATAGCGCACGTATGCAGCGACATCCGCAATGGCGACGGTGACAACCACGCCGCCGGCGTTCTTCTCGTCGGTGTCGGGCATAGCGAACACCGCGTCGTCATGATCCTTGGCGTCGGCCGGATCGATGGTGAGCAGCGGCAGCTCGCGCCAATCCTCGCGGCCGGCAAGCGTCGCCGGCTTGACCGCCTCCGCCTCGGCGATGACGTCCGTGGGAAAAATATGTGGAATGTCGTGTGCGTGGATGGCGATCATCGAGACCGCCTTTTCGCTGGTCAGCGACCCCAACACCGCCAGAACCTTGGCTCGCGGCAGCCCGTAGCGCGAGGCCCGCGCCGGCTCGACCTCGACCAGGTCGCCGTTCTTGGCGCCGTTCTGGAATTCCTTGTCGACGACCAGCTCCGGCTGCCGCCTTTCCACCGGCTCGATGCGGAACGTGCCGTCCTTCAGCACACGGAAAACGCCGAGAACCGCATCGGTGCGCTTCTCGAATATCTTCATCACCCGGCCGGTATAGGCCGGGCCTGCCGGATCGTCGGTCGGAAAGGTCTTGGCCAGCACGCGGTCGCCGATGCCCGGCGTCGGGCCATTGCCGCCGCGCGACACGCGGATCGCTATGACCGGAGGTTCGCCATTGCCAATCGCTTCGGTCGGGTGCGCCAGCAGCACACCGTCGGCGTCACGGCCGAAGATGTCGAGCACCGCGACGTGGGGCAGCGCGCCGACACGGGCAAGCCGCTTGCGCTCCTTGGTCAGCAGGCCTTCATCCTGCAGGTCGCGCAAGACGTCCTTCAGCCAGATACGGTCTTCGCCGCGCAGCGCAAACGCCTTGGCGATGTCGCGTTTTCCGGCGCGGTCCGGATTTTCGGCGATGTAACGCAGTATCTCGTCGCGTGAAGGCCGGTAATTGTCCCTGACCTTGGCACGGGTATCGGCGGTGCGCAGATCGCCGTGGCTTCTTCCGGAGACTTTGCGCGCCAACCCGTCCTATCCCTTTTTCCTGGCCGCCGGTTTTTTGGCCGCAACCGATTTCTTCGCAGGCGCGGCCGCTTTGCGGAAGGGCTTCCTGGCGCCATTGCCGCCCTTGGCTTCCTTTTCCGCAATGAGCGCCACCGCATCCTCGATCGTCACCGATTGCGGATCCTTGCCCTTCGGCAGCGTCGCATTGACCTTGCCGAAATTCACATAAGGCCCGTATTTGCCGTCGCGCACGACTATCTTGCCGCCGCCGGCAGGATGATCGCCTAGTTCCTTGAGCGCAGCGGCTGTGCCGCCATTGCGGCCGCCTTTGCCCTTCAATTGCTTCTCGGCGATCACCGAGACGGCGCGATTGAGGCCGATCGAGAACACGTCCTCGATGCTGTCGAGATTGGCGTAGGTGCCGTCATGCAGCACGAACGGCCCGTAGCGCCCCAGCCCGGCCGAAATCATCTTGCCGGATTCCGGATGCTTGCCGACGTCGCGCGGCAGCGACAACAAGGCGAGCGCCTTTTCGTGATCGATCGAATCGACCGTCCAGCCCTTGGGCAGGCTGGAGCGCTTGGCATCCTTGCCGTCGCCGCGCTGGACATAGGGGCCGAACCGGCCATTGCGCAGCGTGATCTCCTCGGCGGTATAGGGGTCCTTGCCGAGCACTTTGGTGCCGTCTTCACCACCGCCGTTCTCGCCATTGGGATTGGCGGCGTCGCCGAGCTGGCGGGTGAAGGAGCATTCGGGATAGTTCGAACAGCCGACGAAGGCGCCGAACTTGCCGAGCTTCAGCGACAGGTTGCCGGTGCCGCATTTCGGACAGATGCGCGGGTTCGAACCGTCTTCCCGCGCGGGAAAGACCAGCGGCGCCAGTTCCTCGTTCAATGCATCGAGGACGTCGGTGACGCGCAACTCCTTGATGTCGGCGACGGCGCCGGAAAAATCCTTCCAGAAATCGCGCAGCACGTCCTTCCATGCGAGCTTGCCGTCGGAAATCTCGTCGAGCTTTTCCTCCAGCGAAGCGGTGAAGTCGTACTCGACATATCGCTCGAAGAAGCTTTCGAGGAAGGCCGACAATAGCCGGCCCTTTGCCTGCGGCACCAGCTTGCGCTTGTCGATGGTGACATAGTCACGATCCTCGAGCGTCTTCAGGATCGCCGTATAAGTCGACGGCCGGCCGATGCCCAACTCTTCCAGCTTCTTGATCAGCGAAGCTTCCGAATAACGCGGCGGCGGCTCGGTGGTGTGCTGGGTGGCGTTGATCGCCTCGCGTGTGAGCTGCTCGCCGGCACGAATCTCGGGCAGGCGGCGGCTTTCCTCGTCTTCCGAATCTTCTTCCTTCTGCTCGATGTAAGCGGCAAGGAAGCCGTCGAAGCGAACAACCGAGCCTACAGCGCGAAGCTCGGCGGTGCGCGGGCCGTTGACTGCCTCTATCTCGACCGTGGTGCGCTCTATCTCGGCCGGCTGCATCTGGCTGGCGATGGCGCGTTTCCAGATCATCTCGTAAAGCCGCGCCTGGTCGGCGTCGAGATACTGCTTGACGGAAGCCGGCGTGCGCATGAAATCGGTCGGACGGATCGCTTCGTGCGCCTCCTGGGCATTCTTGGCCTTGGCGGAATAGTAGCGCGGCTTTTCAGGCAGGTATTTAGGGCCGAATTCCTTGGCAATCGCATCGCGTGCGGCAGAGATCGCCTCCGGTGCCATCTGCACGCCGTCGGTCCGCATATAGGTGATCAGGCCGGTGGTCTCACCGCCGATCTCCATGCCCTCATAGAGCCGCTGCGCCACCTGCATGGTGCGGTTGGCCGAAAAGCCGAGACCCGATGAGGCTGCCTGCTGCAGCGTCGAGGTGGTGAAGGGCGGCCCGGGATTGCGCTTGGTCGGCTTCGCATCGACAGACGCCGCCTTGAAGCTGGCGCCTTCGAGCATCGCTTTGATGTCGTCGGCCTGCGCCTTGTTGGAAATGTCGAGCTTTTGCAGCTTCTTGCGCTCGAAGGCGGTCAGCCGCGCCTCGAAATTATCCTTGCGCGGCGTACCGAGAATGGCGGCGACCTGCCAGTATTCCTCGCGGATGAAGCGCTCGATCTCGGATTCGCGGTCGCAGACCAGACGCAGCGCCACCGACTGGACGCGGCCGGCGGAGCGGGCGCCGGGCAGCTTGCGCCACAGCACGGGCGACAGCGTGAAGCCGACCAGATAGTCGAGCGCGCGGCGAGCGAGATAGGCATCGACCAGCGGCGCGTCGATCTGGCGCGGATTGGCCATCGCCTCCAGCACGGACGCCTTGGTGATGGCGTTGAAGACGACGCGGCTGACCGGCTTGTCCTTCAATGCGCGCTTTTGCTTCAGCACTTCCAGGACATGCCAGGAGATCGCTTCGCCCTCGCGGTCCGGATCGGTGGCGAGGATCAGCCCGTCGGCGTCCTTGACCGCCTTGGCGATATCGGCGAGACGCTTTCCAGACGCGGTGTCGACGGCCCAGGACATGGCAAAGTCCTCATCCGGACGCACCGAGCCATCCTTGGCCGGCAGATCGCGGACATGGCCGAACGAGGCCAGAACCTTGTAGTTCTTGCCGAGGTACTTGTTGATTGTCTTCGCCTTGGCCGGCGATTCGACGACGACGACGTCCATACGGTCTCATATCAGTTGTGATGCGGCAGAAGAATTCCGCTGCGCGCGACGAAATCTCGTTCAATGTGTCGCTCACATGGCCGCGCTTTTGCATCCGGTCAAGGCCAAGCAGTCAAAATGCGGCCCTGTACCGAATGCGCAACCCAACGGCGCGCCATGCGATTTCCGCAATCCTGGACAAGGGAAATGAGCAGCCTATCGCTGGACAAACCCGGCAATTGATCCTGGAGAACGGGACAAACTCTCCCGCGGATATAAGAGAAACATGGAGCACGCGCCAGCCCTGCTTGAACAGATGCTGTAAAGCGCGCAATCGCTTGCCCGGCATTTTGCTCGGACAGTCGCAAGGAAGTACCGTGCTGAAAAGCTGGCCGCCGGGGCGGTTGGGTCGAGTTCCCAGCGACCAGCCGTGTTATTGCCTGTTACAGCCGATTAGAAGCTCAAGGCCTAGTCGGCCTTGGCGATATGCCAGACGCCGCCGACACCCTCGCCGGTCACGTCGCCGGCCTTCTTGTCCTTGATGAACGTGTAGAGCGGCTTACCTTCGTAGGCCCACATCCTGGTGCCGTCGGTGCGGTCGACGATCGTCCACTCGCCCTCGGCCTTGGCGTTGGCGTCAGCCTTCAGCGGCGGCCAATTGGCGGCGCATTTGTCGTAGCAGTTCGACTTGCCCGCCTCGTCCTTGTCGTAGGTGTAGAGCGTCATGCCGCTGGCGTCGGTGTAGATCTTGGTGCCGCCGACCTCTGCTTCCTTCCACGCCTCGGCGGCCAAGGACGCCGTGGTGCCGAGCAAAAGCGCGGCCATGCCAATTGCGATCGTTTTCATGGACTTCTCCCTGGATCATTCGAAGAGCGCGCGGAACAACGCAGCTTCGTTTGATCAACGCTGCCTGGCTGCCCTTTCTTCCCGGGCGGGCGTCGACTTGCCACCCAATGTGATGGGGCCACGCGATGGTGATTGGCGGACGGCCGTTGTCGCGGCTATATGGCTGCGCAGTCATCGGGAGACGGAAATGGCATTGGACGTCGGCTATGTCAGTGCGATCGGGGCGGGAGCGATTTCGTTCCTGTCACCCTGCGTGCTGCCGCTGGTGCCGCCTTACCTGTGCTATATGGCCGGCGTGTCGGTCGACGATTTCCGCGGCGAGGCCGGCATTACGGCAAAGGCCGGTGCGCGAGGCGCGCTGGTTAATTCCTCCATCGCCTTCGTGCTCGGCTTCTCGACCGTCTTCGTCGCGCTCGGCGCCGGCGCCTCGACCATCGGCCATCTGCTGCGAGTCTGGCAGGAGCCGCTGGCAATGGCGGCCGGCGTGCTCATCATCCTGATGGGGCTGAATTTCCTCGGCGTACTGCGCATCCCTTTGCTTTCACGCGAGGCGCGCTTCCAGTCACAAGGCAAGCCGGCCAGCCTGATCGCCGCTTACGTCATGGGCCTGGCCTTCGCCTTTGGCTGGACGCCCTGTATCGGCCCGGTGCTGGGGCCGATCCTGACGCTTGCCGGCGGCCGCGAGACGGTGGGCGAGGGCGCGCTGCTGCTTGCCGCCTATTCGCTCGGCCTCGGTATTCCCTTCCTGGTTGCGGCGCTGTTTTCAGGCGCCTTCATGCGCTTTCTCGGGAAATTCCGCGTCCATCTCGGCCGCGTCGAAAAGGCCATCGGCGCGCTGCTGGTCGTGGCCGGCGTGTTTTTCCTGACCGGCGGCGTGCAGGCGGTGTCCTATTGGCTGCTCGAGAATTTTCCGGTGCTGGGGCAGTTGGGATAGGTTTGCCGCCCGGCCGAAGCGCGAGGCCGTAGCTGCGGCGCAAGGGCACCGCAGCTAAGTGATCCGTTCAGCCTTCGAAATAGCCCGGCTGGTCGATATCGGCGATGAGCCCGGGTCCGCTCGGCGCCCACCCCAGCAGCGCGCGAGTCCGCTCGCTCGAGGTTGGGACATCCATCGCCGCGAACATCGCGAACCAGCCAAAATGATCGGCGGCTTCTTCCGCGGACTTGGCGACGACCGGCACGTTCAGGCGCCGGCCGATCACGCCGGCGATGTCCTTGAACGGCACGCCTTCTTCGGCGATCGCGTGATATCGCCCGCCATAGGCTCCATGCTCGAGCGCAAGCCGGTAAACGCGGGCGGCATCGAACCGATGCACGGCAGGCCAGCGATTGAGCCCTTCGCCGATATAGGCCGACACGCCCTTGTTGCGAGCGAGGTCGATGAGAATAGGAACGAAGGCGTGGTCGCCCTGGCCATGGACCGACGGAGGGAGGCGCACAACCGACGCGCGCACGCCGCGTGCCGCCAGCGCGGCGGCTGTTGCTTCGGAGGCGCGGGGATACGAAGCGGAAGAGGGGACAGGCGCATCTTCCTCGGTCGCGATACGGCCCCGCGCCTGGAGCGCGGTTCCGGAGGTGACGAGCAGGGGCCGCTCGGAGCCTTCGAGTGCACCGCCCAAGGCCTCGATGGCGCGCCGGTCCATCTCGCAATTTTGCGCGAATTTCGAGAAGTCGTGGTTGAAGCCGGTATGGATCACTCCATCAGCTGCCGCTGCGCCCCTGCTGAGGCTTTCGAGGTCTTCGAGGTCACCTCGATGCACCTCGGCTCCGGTGGCTGCAAGCGACTTGGCCGACGCCGCCGAGCGGGCGAGGCCGAGCACCTGATGGCCGGCGCCGATGAGTTCTTGAACGACGGCAGAACCGACGAATCCGGTCGCTCCGGTAACGAAAACACGCATCACGACTTCTCCTGTCCGTTTCTGACCACGACCATTTTCGCGGCTCAGTTGTGTCGTGATAGGCGCTTGAGAAAATACGATCTATGCGATAAAGTCCGTATTATCTTCGCAATCGTCCGGAATGACCTGTGGATCCCCTTTCAGATGTGCTCTCGCTGCTGAAGCCGCGAAACTATATGTCGGCCGGTTTCGATGCTGGTGGTGAATGGTCGATCCAGTTCCCCGACCAGCAGCAAAGCATCAAGACCGGAGCGGTGGTCTCCGGCCGGTGCTGGCTATCTGTGGAGGGCGTTGCTGACGCAGTGCGCCTTGAGACGGGAGACTGCTTCCTGTTGCCGAGTGGACGGCCTTTCCGCCTTGCAAGCGACATGAGCTTGACGCCTGTTGAAGCCGTCAAGATTTTTCCGCCTGCGCGAGCCGGCGGTGTCGTGACCCACAATGGCGGTGGTGATTTCTTTCTGGTCAGCAGCCGCTTCGCGCTTGGCGGCAATCATGCCGGCATCCTGTTGCGGATGCTGCCAGCCATTGTGCATATCCGCAAAGAGTCGGACCAGTCGGCGCTGCGCTGGTCGGTGGAGCGGATGATGCAGGAGCTGCGCAAGCCGCAGCCGGGCGGCTTTCTGATGATCCAGCACCTCGCCCACATGATGCTGGTTCAGGCGCTGCGGCTGCATCTTTCGGAAGGATTGAAAGGTGGCATCGGCTGGCTCTTTGCCCTCGCGGATAAACAGATCGGCGCGGCGATCAGCGCGATGCATGACGATCCGGCGCATGGTTGGACGTTACAGGAACTGGCGGAACGGGCCGGCATGTCGCGATCGACCTTTGCGCTCAGATTCAAGGAGACGGTCGGCGCGTCGCCGATGGACTATTTGACGCGCTGGCGAATGCTGCTGGCCGGCGACCGGCTGACGAATTCCAGCGATCCCGTCGCCGTCATAGCGCTTTCGCTCGGCTACGAATCCGAAAGCGCCTTCAGCACAGCCTTCAAGCGGGTCATGAACTGTTCACCACGGCAATATGGCCGTGGCCGGGCTCCGGCCTTCGCGTCACGTGACGAGGCGGAAGCCGCCTGAGCCGATCGGCTTGGGCGTGTCGCGGGTTGGAGATTCCACCGTCTCACCGGAATTTAACCGCATTGGTGCAGCATGGCGCCAGTGCTACTAACGCTTCGATTCCAGACCCCTTTCAACGGTTGCCATCCCATGAGCCAGAGAACCTGCCTGTCCGTTATCCTCGCTGCCGGCGAAGGCACGCGCATGAAAAGTGCGGTGCCGAAAGTGCTGCACACAATCGCCGGCCTGCCGATGGTTGCCCATGTCGTCAAGGCGGCCGAAGCCGCCGGCAGCGGCGAGTTGGCGCTGGTGATCGGCCATGGCGCCGATGAGATGCGCAAGGCCGCACTCAAGTTTGCGCCGAAGGCCGAGGCTTTCGTTCAGGAAAAACGTCTCGGCACCGCGCACGCCGTGCTTGCCGCACGCGCAGCAATATCAAAAGGTTATGACGACATCTTGGTGATGTTTGGCGACACGCCGTTGATCGATCCGGAAGCGCTCGCGACGGCGCGGCTGAAGCTGGCGGAAGGTGCGGCCGTCGTCGTAGTCGGCTTCCGTACGGAAAATCCTTCGGGCTACGGCCGGCTTATCGAAAAGGCCGGCAAGCTCGTGGCCATCCGCGAGGAGAAGGACTGCTCGGACGAGGAGAAGAAAATCACCTTCTGCAATGGCGGGCTGATGGCGGTCGCCGGCAGGCACGCGCTGAAGCTGCTCGATCAAGTCGGCAGCAAGAACGCCAAGGGCGAGTATTATCTCACCGACATCGTCGAGATCGCCGCTGCGCAGGGATTTGATGTGGTCGCCACCGAAGCCAGTTTCGAGAACGCGCTCGGCATCAACAACCGTGCCGAGCTTGCCCAGGCGGAAGGTATCTGGCAGCAGCGCCGCCGGCGCGAGGCGATGCTTTCTGGCGTTACGCTGATCGCGCCCGAAACCGTGTTCTTCTCGCACGATACCGAGATCGGTGCCGACACGATCGTCGAGCCCAATGTCTGGTTCGGACCGGGCGTGAAAGTCGCCACGGGCGCCAAGATCCATGCCTTCAGCCACATCGAAGGCGCCACCATCGCGTCGAATTGCGATGTCGGGCCGTTCGCGCGGCTGCGGCCCGGGGCCGATCTGAGAACCAAGGCCAAGGTCGGCAATTTCTGCGAGGTCAAGCAGGCGATCGTCGAGGAGGGCGCCAAGGTCAACCATCTGACCTATATCGGCGATGCTCGCATCGGCGCCGGTGCCAATATCGGCGCCGGCACCATCACCTGCAATTATGACGGCTATTCGAAATTCTTCACCGATATCGGCGAAGGCGCCTTCATAGGCTCGAACTCCTCGCTGGTGGCGCCGGTGTCGATCGGCAAGGGCGGCTACATCGCCTCGGGCAGCGTCATCACCGAAAGCGTACCCGACGATGCGCTGGCCTTCGGCCGCGCCCGCCAGCGGACTCTACCCGGCAAGGGCAAGGAGTTGCGAGAGCGTTTTTCTCAGGCCGCGGCGGCCCGCAAAAAAGGGTAGACTAGCGGAACTCGGCGACAAGCTGGATTTCGCCAACGATTGCATCGTTGAAGGCCGACAGGTCTTCGGCCGGGATCCAGTATTCCAGATGCGCCCGGCTGCCGGCATGCTGGACGCTGTAACGGTCCAGAAAGCTGCGACGCACCTCGAAACGCGTCACGAAACCTGATCCGCTCGCGGGCACATTCCAGTCTCGGGCGATCTGGGTGGCATAGGCCTCGCTGGTGACCGGATAGAAGATCGGCTGATCGGCAAGTCGAGGAGGAAAGGCGCGCATCCCTGCCCTCTGGATCAACTCCAGTTCGCGGGGCCTAACCGGACGCCAAAGCGTCACCGTGTCAATTCGTTCGTTCGTAGCCGCATCATGTCTTTGACTGATTTCTGGAGCCGTTGAGCCGAGATAGGATACATAAGCGGAGAAACTGAGCAATTGCAGTAACCGGATTGCAAGTGCGCCCTGTCATGGTGCATCTGTGCAGGATAGTCCGGCTGATACCGGACGAAATGGAATGTGATTTTTCGCGACAGCCCGGCAGTCTCTAAATAGCGCCGGGTTTGAGGTCGGAATCGGGGGCAAGCGCCATGTGCGGTATCGTTGGAATTGTCGGTGACTCGCCGGTCGCGCCGCTTATCGTCGATGCGCTGAAAAGGCTCGAATATCGCGGCTATGACTCGGCCGGCGTCGCCACGATCGAGCACGGCAGGCTTGACCGCCGCCGCGCCGAGGGCAAGCTGGTCAATCTCGAGCGCCTGCTGAAGGACGAACCGCTCGACGGCATGATCGGCATCGGCCACACGCGCTGGGCCACGCATGGCGTTCCGAACGAGAGTAATGCGCATCCGCATTTTTCCGACGGCGTCGCCATCGTCCATAACGGCATCATCGAGAATTTCGCCGAATTGCGCGACGAGCTGATGCGCGACGGCTACAGCTTCACCTCGCAGACCGATACCGAAGTCGTCGCACATCTGGTGGCGCGCGAACTGGCCAGGGGGCTGAAGCCGGTTGAGGCGGCGCACAAGGCGCTGAAGCGGCTGGAAGGCGCCTTTGCGCTCGCCATCATGTTCAAGGGCGACGAGGATCTGATCGTCGGCGCGCGCAATGGCCCGCCGCTCGCGGTCGGTCATGGCGACGGCCAGATGTTCCTTGGCTCCGACGCCATTGCGCTTGCCCCTTTCACCAATTCGATCACCTATCTGGAAGACGGCGACTGGGCGGTGGTGCGCCGCAACGAGGTCGATATCTTCGACATGGGCGGCAACAAGGTCGACCGCAAACGCCAACAGTCGCTCAGCACGAGCTTCATGGTCGACAAAGGCAACCGCCGCCATTTCATGGAAAAGGAAATCCATGAGCAGCCGGAAGTGATCTCGCACACGCTGGCGCATTATGTTGATTTCATCAGCGGCGTCTCGAAGCCGCTCGACCTGCCGTTCGATTTCGCCAAGATCGACCGGCTGGCGATCTCGGCCTGCGGCACCGCCTATCTCGCCGGGCTGATCAGCAAATACTGGTTCGAGCGCTATGCGCGGCTGCCGGTCGACATCGATGTCGCTTCGGAGTTCCGCTATCGCGAGATGCCGCTGTCGAAGAACGATGCCGCTTTCTTCATCTCGCAATCGGGTGAGACCGCCGACACGCTGGCGTCGCTGCGCTACTGCCGCAAGGCCGGCATGAAGATCGGCGCGGTCGTCAATGTGCGCGAATCGACCATGGCGCGCGAATCCGACGTCATCCTGCCGACGTTGGCCGGCCCGGAGATCGGCGTCGCTTCGACCAAGGCGTTCACCTGCCAGCTTTCCGTGCTGGCCTCGCTGGCGGTGCGGGCGGGCGTGGCGCGCGGAACGATTTCGCAGGAGCAGGAGAAAACGCTGATACGCGAGCTGTCGGAAGCGCCGCGTTATGCGAACCAGGTGCTAAAGCTCGACGGGCAGATCGAAAAGGTCGCGCGCGACCTCTCGCACTACAAGAATGTGCTTTATCTCGGCCGCGACACCAATTTTCCGCTGGCCCTGGAAGGCGCGCTGAAGCTCAAGGAAATTTCCTATATCCACGCCGAAGGCTATGCCGCCGGCGAGTTGAAACACGGCCCGATCGCGCTGATCGACGAGAACATGCCCGTCATCGTCATCGCCCCGCATGACCGTATCTTCGAAAAGACCGTCTCGAACATGCAGGAGGTGGCGGCGCGCGGCGGCAAGATCATCCTGATCACCGACAGCAAGGGCGCCGCGCACGCCACGGTGAAGACGATGGAGACGATCGTTTTGCCGGACGTGCCGGAAATCATCTCGCCGATCATCTACGCACTGCCGATCCAGATGCTCGCCTATTTCACCGCCGTGTTCATGGGAACGGATGTCGACCAGCCGCGCAATCTGGCGAAATCGGTAACGGTGGAATGATCGGTTCCAAACGGCTACCGATAGGGTCCAAGTTGATCGTTTCGTTCAAAGGCAAAGCGGTGGAAGCGGTTGCCGAGGGGAAGGCACCGAAAGGTTTTCCACCGGATCTGGTTGCCCGTGGCGAACGTCGTCTTCGAGCGATCGAAAACGCCGGACAATTGAACGATCGCCACCCGGAAATCGCCTTGAAGCCCTGAAGGGAGCAGAGCTGGGCAGCATTCAATTCGTATCAACGACCAATGCCTGCTTCAAATGGACCAACGCTGGCGCCGAAGAGGTGGAGATCGTCGACTACCATTGAGCGGGCACTTGCCCTAAACCCTTGAGGTCTCTGAACCATGCTCAAGTTCGTACGTCCAATTCACCCCGGAGAGTTCCTGCGCGAGGAATATCTCGTCCCGCTCGGTATGAGTGCCGGTGCGCTGGCGAAGAAGCTCAATCTTCCTCGTACCCGTATCGAACGCATTGCCAAGGAAGAGATCGGCCTGACTCCTGATACCGCACTTCGCCTCGCCAGGCTCTTCAACACCACGCCGGAATTCTGGATGAATTTTCAGCAGGCTTATGAACTTGAAACCGAGGCGAAGAAACTCGCACCGGAGCTCGAGAAGATCGAACCGCTGGAAGCCGCGGCATAGTTGATCTTTTAAAAACTTCGCCATTCCAAAGCGCCTTGGGGTTCAGTAGTGTCGCGCTGCAAACACACGCTGCGGTGAACCATGTCGGATGCTCTCAAGACCTCAGGCATGACCCGGCTGAGAAACTATTTCCTGACCGGCTTCGTCGTTTGCGCGCCGCTGGCGATTACCGCCTACATTGCCTGGTCGCTGATCGGTTGGGTCGATTCCTGGGTGAAACCCTACATTCCGGTACGCTACAATCCGGACACCTACCTGCCGTTTCCAGTGCCGGGTTTTGGGCTGATCGTTGCCTTGATCCTCATCACCTTCATCGGCTTTATGACCGCCAATATCGTTGGCCGCGCCATCGTCAATTTCGGCGAGCGCCTGCTTGGCCGCATGCCGCTGGTGCGCGGCATCTACCGTTCGCTGAAGCAGATTTTCGAGACCGTGCTGTCGAACAAGGGCGACATGTTCCGCCAGGTCGGGTTGGTCGAATATCCGCGCAAAGGGGTCTGGTCGCTGGTCTTCGTCGCCAGCGAGAAGGAAACCGAGATCAACCAGAAGCTCGACCGGGAAGGCGATCCGCTGATTGCCGTATTCATGCCATGTACGCCCAACCCGACGACGGGCTTTCTGATGTATGTGCCGAAATCCGACATTGTGCTGCTCGACATGACAATCGAGGACGGAGCCAAGCTGATCGTGTCGGCCGGCTTGGTGGCGCCGGCGGTCAAAATGGTGACGGTGAATGGCGAGCAGATCCACGGCGCGCTTGCCAATCCGCCGCTCGACACGATGCCTCAGCCGGCACGCAGGAGCCGCACGGCCTCGTCGCGGCCGAACAGATAGAGCAACAGGCGCAGCGCCGTGCCGCGTTCGGACTGCAATTCCGGATCGCGCGACAGGATCAGCCGCGCATCGTCGCGAGCGGCCTCGAGCAGGTCGGCATGCACCTCGATGCGCGCCACCTGGAAGCCCGGCGTGCCAGACTGGCGAGTGCCGAGCAACTCGCCTTCGCCGCGCAGCTTCAGATCCTCTTCGGCGATACGGAAGCCGTCCTCGGTCTCGCGCATCACCGACAAACGGCGTTTTGCCGTCTCGCCGAGCGGGTCCTTGTAGAGCAGCACACAGGATGAAGGCTTGTCGCCACGCCCGACCCGGCCACGCAATTGGTGCAACTGGGCGAGGCCAAAACGCTCGGCATGCTCGATGACCATGATCGTCGCATCAGGCACATCGACGCCGACCTCGATGACGGTGGTGGCGATCAGGATACGGGTGTCGCCCTGCTTGAAGGCGCGCATCGCCTCGTCTTTGTCGGTGCCTTTCATGCGGCCGTGCACCAGGCCGATGCGGTCGCCGAACAGCGGCTTCAGCGAGGCAAAACGGTCCTCGGCCGACATCAGCTTGATCTCCTCGGATTCCTCGATCAGCGGACAGATCCAGTAGATTTTCTGGCCATCGGCGACGGCGTCGAGCATGCGTCCGATCAGTTCGTCGAGCCGTTCAAGCGGCAAGGTGACGGTGCGGATCGGCTGGCGGCCGGCCGGCTTTTCCGTCAGCTTCGACACATCCATGTCGCCGAATGCAGTCAGCACCAGCGTCCGCGGTATCGGCGTTGCTGTCATCACCAGCATGTCGGGCGCATCGCCCTTGGCGGTAATGGCAAGGCGCTGATGGACGCCGAAACGGTGCTGCTCGTCGACGACGGCGAACACGAGGTCACGGAACGTCACCGTTTCCTGGAACAGCGCATGGGTGCCGACGACGATGTCGATGTCACCATTGGCCAGCCCGGTCAGTGTGTCGGCACGCTCGCGGCCCTTTTCGCGACCTGTGAGGACGGCGACACGCAGGCCGGCCCGTTCCGCCAACGGCGCAATTGTTGCCAGATGCTGGCGCGCCAGGATTTCGGTCGGCGCCATCAATGCCGCCTGGCCGCCGGCCTCGACGGCACGCGCCATGGCAAGCAGCGCGACCACCGTCTTGCCGGAGCCGACATCGCCCTGCAAAAGGCGCAGCATGCGTTCGGGGTCACCGAGATCGGCGTTGATTTCGGCAAGCGCCATTTCCTGCGACATGGTCAGCGAATAGGGGAGTGCCACGCGCAGTTGTTCGACTATGCGGCCGTCGCCGACCAATGGCCGGCCAGATAATCGGCGGACCTTGGCCCGCACCAGCGCCAGCGATACCTGGCCGGCCAAGAACTCGTCATAGGCAAGGCGCCGCCACGCTGCGCCGTCGACGGAGACGTCGATCGGGTCGGCAGGATTGTGGATGCGGTTGAGCGCATCGCTGAAAGCAGGAAAGGCATGGCGGCGCCGGAACTCACCGTCCTGCCATTCGGGCAGCACCGGCAGGCGGGCCAGCGCCTGGCCGATGGCCCGGCGCAGTACCTTGCCCGAGAGCCCGGCGGTCAGCGGATAGACCGGCTCGACCAGCGGCAGGTTTTCCGCGTCGTCGGCAAGTGCGATATGGTCGGGGTGAACCATGGTCGGGCGGCCGTTGAACCATTCCATGCGGCCGGAGACGACGACATGCTCGCCTACGGGCATTGCTTTTTCGAGATAGGCGGCATGGGCATGGAAGAAGGTCAGCGCGATCTCGCCGGTGTCGTCATGGGCGTAGACCCGGTACGGGACCGACCTGTTGCCGCGTGGCGGCGGCTGGTGGCGGTCGATGCGGACGTCGAGCGTAACGATGGCGCCTTCCGCCGAGCCGGCGATGCCAGGCCGGTTGCGGCGGTCGATGACAGTATGCGGCAGCACGAACAAGAGATCCCCGGCGCGCGCGGCCCGGTCGCCGAGGTCGGCTGCTACGACTTTTTCGATCAGGGCGCCAACTTTTGGCCCGACCCCGGCAAGCGAGGTGATCGGGACAAACAGCGGATCGAGGAGGGAGGGACGCATGATGTCAGCTTATGTTGCGGCGACTGTAGCGCAAGGCTGACACCGCCTTCTATCCACGCTATATGCGCCGCCTGGGCAAGGATGTTGCAAGATGACCGGAACGAAACGATCAAGCGAGGGGCTCGATGCCCGCCGCCGCAAGCTTCTGTTTCGTTCGTGGCACCGCGGCATGCGCGAGATGGACCTTATACTCGGCAGCTTCGCCGATGCCGAGATCGGCGCCTTGACCGGCGACGAAATCGACCAATATGAGAGGCTCCTCGACATTCCCGACACCGAATTCCTGCCTCTCGTCACTGGCGAACGCCCGGTTCCGGCGGATATCGACTGTACCGTCCTGCAAAAAATCCTGGCTTCGCGCCGGGAGATGACCTTCTGAACAACGTGTAGCCATGAGCCTTATCCCTACGATCGGTCTGCCGAAAGGCCGCGCCGGCCAGTTCATCGTCGATGGCGTCGCCGACGGCTACGAAGCCTTTGCGCTGGTGCAGGCTGCGCACGAGATCGCCCCTGACAAGCCGGTGCTGTTCGTGGCGCGCGACGGCCAGCGTCTGCCGGCGATCGTCGAGGCGCTTGCCTTTGCCGCGCCGGGCCTGCCGGTGCTGGAACTGCCGGCCTGGGACTGCCTGCCTTACGACCGCGTCTCGCCCGGCGCCGACGCCGCCGCAAGGCGGCTCGATGCGCTGGCAGCGATGATCGCGCTGGCGAAGAAGCCGCACCGCGCCGTCATTCTCACCACCGCGAACGCCTTGCTTCAACGCATTCCGCCGGCGGAACTCGTCGAGGCGCAGACCTTTCACGCCAAGCCCGGCAACCAGATCGACATGAACGCGCTGGTGTCACGGCTGGAGACTTCCGGCTTCGAGCGGGTGCCGACGGTGCGCGGCATCGGCGAATTTGCCGTGCGCGGCGGCATTCTCGATCTCTTCGCGCCCGGCTGGACGGAGGCACTGCGCCTCGATTTCTTCGGCGATACGCTGGAATCGATCCGCGTCTTCGACACCGCAACCCAGCGCACCATCGGCCAACGCAAGTCGATGGCGCTGCAGGCGATGAGCGAGGTGGCGCTGACGCCGGAAACCATCAGCCGCTTCCGCCGCGCCTACATCGAAGCCTTTGGCGCGCCCTCGCGCGACGATGGGCTCTATGCGGCGGTCAGCGAGGGCAGGCGGTTTGCCGGCATGGAGCACTGGCTGCCGTTCTTCTATGAGCGGCTGGAAACCGTGTTCGATTACCTGCCGGATGCGCCCGTGGTGTTTGATCATCTGGCGCATGAGGCACTGGCCGAGCGCCACACTCTGATCCTCGATCATTACGAGGCGCGAAAAAAACAGGCCGACGGCGCCTTGAAGGATGCCGTGCCCTACAAGCCGGTGTCGCCGGATCAGCTTTATCTGTCGCCCGAGAACCTGATTGCCTCGCTTGGTCCGCGCGAAGCGATCGACTTCACCTCCTTCGACGCGCCCGATGCCGGTGCGAAAAAGGTGTTCCATGCCGGCTCGCGCCATGGCCGCAGCTTCGTCGAGGAACGCGCCGACCCTAACGCCAACGTCTTCGACGTCGTCGTCAAACACATTTCCGACGAGCGCGCTGCACGCCGCCGTGTCGTCGTCGCCGGCTGGACTGAAGGTTCGCTCGACCGGCTCGGCCAGATCCTGGTCGAGCATCACCTTGGCAATCTGGAGCCGGTGGCGACGCTTGCCGAAGCCGAAAGGCTTGAGCCAGGGCAGGCGGCCCTGGCCGTGCTGCCGCTCGAATCCGGCTTCGAGACCGAGAAACTGGTCGTCGTCGCCGAGCAGGACATTCTCGGCGACCGGCTGATCCGGCGCTCGAAGCGCAAGAAGCGCGCGTCCGACTTCATCGCCGAGGCTTCGGCATTGTCTTCAGGCGATATCGTCGTGCATGCCGACCATGGCATTGGCCGCTTCATCGGGCTGCGCACCATCGAGGCGGTCGGTGCGCCGCACGATTGCCTTGAAATCCACTATGCCGGCGACGATCGGCTGTTCTTGCCGGTGGAAAACATCGAGCTGCTGTCGCGCTATGGCTCGGATTCGGCCGAGGCGACGCTCGACAAGCTTGGCGGCGGCGCCTGGCAATCGCGCAAGGCACGGCTGAAGAAACGCCTGCTCGACATGGCCGGGCAGCTGATCCGCATCGCCGCCGAGCGACAAATGCGGGCCGCGCCGGCGCTGGTGTCGGCGGAAGGCCTCTATGGCGAGTTTGCGGCGCGTTTCCCCTATGAAGAAACCGACGACCAGCAAACGGCAATCGATTCGGTCATGGGTGATCTGGGCGCTGGAAAGCCGATGGATCGGCTGATCTGCGGCGATGTCGGCTTCGGCAAGACCGAAGTCGCGCTTCGTGCCGCCTTCATCGCGGCGATGGAAGGCTTTCAGGTCGCGGTGGTGGTGCCGACGACATTGTTGTCGCGCCAGCATTTCAAGACCTTCTCGCAGCGCTTCTCCGGCCTGCCGATCCGCGTTGCCCAGGCCTCGCGGCTGGTCGGCGCCAAGGAACTGGCCGAGACCAAGAAGGGCGTCGCCGAAGGCCAAGTCGACATTGTCATCGGCACGCACGCACTGCTCGGCTCCTCGATCTCGTTCAAGAATCTCGGCCTGCTGATCATCGATGAGGAGCAGCATTTCGGCGTCAAGCACAAGGAGCGGCTGAAGGATCTCAAGACCGACGTCCACGTTCTGACGCTGTCGGCGACGCCGATCCCGCGAACGCTTCAGCTTGCCTTGACCGGGGTGCGTGAGCTGTCGCTGATCGCCACGCCGCCGGTCGATCGCATGGCCGTGCGTACCTTCATCTCCCCTTTCGATCCGCTGGTCATCCGCGAGACGCTGCTGCGCGAGCGCTACCGTGGCGGCCATTCCTTCTACGTCGTACCGCGTATCAGCGATCTCACGGAAATCCATGATTTCCTGAGCGAATCCGTGCCTGAGCTGAAAGTGGCGGTGGCCCACGGCCAGATGCCGCCCGGCGAGCTCGACGATATCATGAATGCCTTTTATGACGGCCAGTACGATGTGCTTTTGTCGACCACCATCGTCGAATCCGGCCTCGATATACCGACCGCCAATACGCTGATCGTACACCGCGCCGACATGTTCGGCCTGTCTCAGCTCTATCAGTTGCGTGGCCGCGTCGGCCGTTCGAAGGTGCGCGCCTATGCGCTGTTCACTCTGCCCGCCAACCGCAAGCTAACCGATACAGCCGAGCGTCGGCTGAAAGTGCTGCAATCGCTCGATACGCTAGGCGCCGGTTTCCAGCTGGCCAGCCACGACCTCGACATCCGCGGCGCCGGCAATCTGCTTGGCGAAGAGCAGTCGGGCCACATCAAGGAGGTCGGCTTCGAGCTCTACCAGCAGATGCTGGAGGAGGCGGTGGCCGAAGTGAAGGATTCCGGCGAGGTGCAGGACGGCGGCTGGTCGCCGCAGATCGCCGTCGGCACGGCGGTGATGATCCCGGAAAGCTACGTCCCGGATCTGCAGCTCAGGCTGGCGCTCTATCGCCGTCTTGGCGATCTCGAAAATACGGAAGAGATCGATGCTTTCGGCGCCGAGCTGATCGACCGGTTCGGACCGTTGCCGGAAGAGGTAAAGCATCTGTTGAAGATCGTCTTCATCAAGGCGCTTTGCCGCAAGGCCAACGTGGAGAAGCTCGACGCCGGGCCGAAAGGTGTCGTCGTCCATTTCCGCAAGCGGGAATTCCCCAATCCGGTCGGGCTGGTCAAGCTCATCGGCGAACAGGGCTCGCTGGCCAAGATCCGACCCGACCAGAGCGTCGTCTTCAGCCGTGACTGGGCGACGCCCGAGAAGCGGCTGGCTGGCTCAGCGGTTGTCATGACGCAGCTGGCGCGGCTGGTGGAGAAGGCGGCGTAGCAGCGCGTGGCTGGTGCTCTGGGCACAGCCGCATCGGCACTTTCGCAGTGCCGTGCTCATTCGCCACGCGACCACTTCCGGTCTAGAATAGGAAATCGGCTTCGTGTATGGAGCCGCGACCCCATATGGGGCGGATTGGCGGGCGATGGCGTCCGTGTGAAAGAGCGTTAGGTGCTTCGATGACGAAATGGTCGCCGAATTCGTGGAGAGCTAAGCCGATCCAGCAGGTTCCTGCCTATCCGGATCTTGCCGCGCTGAGGAACACGGAAGCCCAGCTTGCCACGTTTCCGCCGTTGGTTTTTGCAGGTGAGGCACGCAAGCTGAAGAAGCAGCTTGCAGCCGTCGCTGCCGGTGACGCATTCCTTCTGCAGGGCGGCGATTGCGCCGAGAGCTTCGCCGAGCATGGCGCCGACAATATCCGCGACTTCTTCCGCGTCTTCCTGCAGATGTCGGTGGTGCTGACCTTCGCCGGCGCCCAGCCGGTGGTGAAGGTCGGCCGTGTCGCCGGCCAGTTCGCCAAGCCGCGCTCGTCCGACAATGAGACCAAGGGCGGTGTAACGCTGCCGAGCTATCGCGGCGACATCATCAATGGCATCGAGTTCGACGCCAAGTCGCGCATTCCCGATCCTGCAAGACAGGAGATGGCGTACCGCCAATCGGCGGCGACGCTCAACCTTTTGCGTGCCTTCGCCCAGGGCGGCTACGCCAGCCTGGAGAACGTGCATCAATGGATGCTCGGCTTCGTGTCCGACAGCCCGCAGGGCGAGAAATACGAATCGCTCGCCAACCGCATCACCGAGACGATGGACTTCATGAAGGCCGTCGGCATCACCTCGGAGACCAATTACGCGCTGCGCGAGACGGATTTCTACACCAGCCACGAAGCGTTGCTGCTCGGCTACGAGGAGGCGCTGACCCGCGTCGATTCGACCTCCGGCGACTGGTACGCCACCTCTGGCCACATGATCTGGATCGGTGATCGCACGCGCCAACCCGACCATGCGCATGTCGAATATTGCCGCGGCATCAAGAACCCGCTCGGGCTGAAATGCGGTCCGTCGCTGACGCCGGATGGCCTGTTGCAGCTCATCGACCTGCTCAATCCGGAGAACGAGCCCGGCCGGCTGACGCTGATCGCCCGCTTCGGCTCCGACAAGGTTGCCGACCATCTGCCCAAACTGCTGCGCGCGGTGCAGAAGGAAGGCCGCAGCGTGGTGTGGTCGTCCGACCCGATGCACGGCAATACGATCGAGGCCGCCGGCTACAAGACACGGCCATTCGACCGCATCCTGAAGGAGGTGCAGACCTTCTTCGAGGTGCACCGCGCCGAAGGCACGCATCCGGGCGGCATCCATGTCGAGATGACCGGCAAGAACGTCACGGAATGCACCGGTGGCGCCCGCGCCATCACCGCCGAAGAGCTGCAGGACCGCTACCACACCCATTGCGATCCGCGCCTCAACGCTGACCAGGCGATCGAGTTGGCGTTCCTGGTCTCCGATCTGCTCAAGAAGACCCATCCGGTCCAGCACAAGCAGGCCGTTAACGGCTGATATGATCTGAACTTTGATGTCATTGAAGAAGCGCCGGGCGAAAACCGGCGCTTTTTGTATTCAATCCCGCCGGTGTCGCATTTGCTCGTGCCTAACGCGCGCAAAACTGGAATCCTGCCAGGCGATGGCAATTGCATCGGGAGGCCGACATGGCTGAAAGTCACACCGGATCATGCTTGTGCGGGGCAGTGCGGTTCCAGACACTAGGACCGCTACGCGGTGTCGTCTACTGCCATTGCTCGCAGTGCCGGAAGCAGAGCGGGCATTTTTATGCGGCGACCAACGTTGCCGACCGCGACATTACAATCACCGGCGCGAAGAGCATCACCTGGTACGAGGCCTCTTCGTTCGCCAGGCGCGGCTTCTGCAAGACATGCGGCTCTCTGTTGTTCTGGAAGCCGAGCGATGACGGCTATGTTTCGGTCATGGCAGGGCTGTTCGACGCGCCAACTAGGCTCCAAGGCGAATGTCATATCTTCGTCGGCGACAAGGGCGATTATTACGCCATCGATGACGGGCTGCCGCAGTTCGAGAAGTCGACGCCGTCGATCAAGGTGGCAGCCGGCTGATTCTTTGCAGAGGCCGCCTTATTCCCTTGGTCCAGCCATTGCGCTATCCCCTGCCGGTGATTCCGAAGGGTTTTGGCATGCAGCGACTGATCGACGCTTTTTACAATTCGGTGCGGGCGTTTCGCAAACTGGCCGCCGGCGAGGAGGCCTTCCAGCTGGAGCTGACGCTGCTCGTGCTTGCCTTGCCGCTCGGCTGGTTCCTTTCGGAATCGTGGCGCGGCTATGCGTTGCTGATCGGCGCGGTGCTGCTCATGATCATGATCGAGGTGCTGAACACCGGCATCGAGGCGGCATGCGACGCGTTCAGCCGCGAATTCAACGTCGATATCCAACTGGCCAAGGATTGCGGTTCGCTGGCGGTGCTGATTTCGGTGGTGATCGCTGCCGGGGTATGGGGCGTCGCCGTCATCGAGCGGATCCTCGGGGTACCGATCTGACGTTTCAGACACTACATGCAGGTCAACTGAGGGGCCCGACATGGCCGATACCACCGGATTTCTGTTGCTTGAACGTGAGGGCCTGCCGGACGATCTGCGCTGGCTGGTCGAAAAATATCCGCGCGAGGACTGGCAGGCGCATGCCAATATCCACGGCATAGCCAATATGTGGCTGCAGCGGCACGACATGTTCCGCGAGCTTGGCGGCATGCTCACCAATGGTATCGGCGATTATCGAGAAAGTAGGCTGAACGCGCCGGAATTCGCGCGCTGGTTCGCGCCGCGCCTCAACCATTTCCTCGGCAATCTCGACGGCCATCACAATGTCGAGGACCATCATTATTTCCCGGTCTTCGCCAGGGCCGAGACCCGTCTGAAGCGCGGCTTCGAGATTCTCGATGCCGATCACCACACAATCCATGAGGGACTGGAGCGCAATGCCGAGGCGGCAATGCCTTCATCCGCACGCTTCAGAAGAGCGAAGACAAACAGCGTTTCGCCGCCGATGCCTATGCCGACGAGAACGGCCGGCTGATCGCCATGTTGACCCGGCATCTTGCCGACGAGGAAGACCTGATCATTCCGCTGATCCTCGAGAAGGGTGATCGCGCGCTCGGCATTGATTGACGATCAGCTTCCCTTGCGGAGTTCCTTCATGGCGACGATATGGGCCGCGAGCCAGCCGAGGATGGCCACAACAAGGCCGATTGCCAGAGCGATCAGTAATCGCTCGTGACGAGCCAGCGCTTGGCCGACGATGTGCTCCGCGCCCAGCCCGAAGACATAACCGACAGTGCAGAACAGTGCCGCCCAGACCACCGATGAGATGGCGTTGAGGATGACGAAGCGCGCCGCCGCAATGCCCGACAGCCCGGCGGCGATGCCGCCGACCAGGCGGAGGCCATAGATGTAGCGGTTCGACAGCACGAAAATGTTGGGATGAGAGGTGACAAGGCGGTAGGCGTGGCTGAAGCCCGGCCGGGCTCGGAGCCTGATCACGAATTTATGGTCGGCGAAGCTCCGTCCCAAGATGAAGAAGAACGTGTCGCCACCGAAGGCGCCGAGCGCGGCTGCGAGAAACGCCTGCCACGGGATGAAGACATGCTGATGCGCAAAAAAACCGCCAAGAATTGCGGCGCTTTCGCCCTCTGCGACGAAGCCCAGAAAAACCGCGACCAATCCATATTGCTCAATGAGACGATGGATGACTTCCGTCATGAAGACGTTCGCTGCTTCGACAGAATGTCGTCGATGCGCTTCACCTGCTCGGCCAGCCGGGCGATCTCGTCTCGCATGCCGATGATCTGGCTGTGGCGCAGTTCGTCGAGCTTTTCGTGTAACGCCATGATCTCGATCTCGGCCTTGAGATTAACCTCATAGTCGTGGGCGGCGTCGATTCGATCGCGCTCCGTCTGGCGGTTTTGCGCCATCATGATCACTGGCGCCTGCAGGGCGGCAACCATGGAAAGCACGAGATTGAGGAAGATGAAGGGATAGGGATCGAAGGCGGCGCGCGACAAGAGCCAGACATTGCCTGCCGTCCACAGGATCAGGAAGCCAATGAATGCCAGGATGAAGGACCAAGAGCCGCCGATCCGGGCGATGGTGTCGGCCAGGCGATCTCCAAACGTCTGGTGAAAGGCGACGGCCTTGTTGGTGTCCTTGGAGATCGTGGTGCGCTCGAGCGTAGATTGCAGTACCCGGCTTTCGAGCGCGCTGAGGCCGTCCGGCTTTCGCTTCAGCCAGCGGCTTGCCAGGTCCTCGATCGTTTTGTTCATCGTCGCCTCCGTCGTCCGCGATGAGGTAGAAGCTGCCGGTTCCTACGGGAAGTGGTAGATTGACGCGATGGGGTCAGGAAACAATGGTGGATTTTCAGAAAATTCGCGCCCGTGCAGCGAAGCGCAAAGGCGGTGAGGCAGCGCTGACGTCGCTGCTGGGTCCTATGCCCGACAATGCCGCGGTGGCAAAGATTGCGGACGACCGGATCCTGTCGACTATGGCCGAGCGGGTTTTTGCCGCCGGCTTTGTCTGGCGCGTCATCGAGCAGAAATGGCCGGGTTTCGAGGAAGCATTTCTTGGCTTCGAGCCGAAGCGGCTGCTGTTCCAGCCTGACGATTTCTGGCACGATCTCACAGCCGACAAGCGCATCGTCCGCAATCCGCAGAAGATCAAATCCGTACGCGACAACGCAGCCTTCGTCGAGCGCGTGTCGAAGGAGCATGGCAGCTTCGGCAAGTTCCTGGCCAATTGGCCGGCGGATGACCAGGTCGGATTGATGGCCTATCTCGGCAAGCATGGCAGCCGGCTCGGCGGCAATACCGGCCAGTATTTTCTGCGCTGGCTGGAGTGGGACGCCTTCATCGTCTCGGCCGACATGGCGGCAGCGCTGCGCGACGCCGGGCTCGACCTCGCGCAGAGCCCGACATCGAAGAAGGACCTGGGCAAGATCCAAGTGCAGATAAACGCCTGGGCGGCGGAAACCGGACTGCCGCGCCGGCACATTTCGCGCATTCTGGCAATGTCGATCGGCGAGAACCATCCGCCGGAAGCCTTGCGCGAATATATGGGCGAATAGGATCGACTGTTTGGTCCAAACGAACGCCATTGCTCGACGAATTTTGCCGCGCTAAACCCACGGGCATGACAGACAAGACCGCTCCAGACATATTGCGCATCGCCGTCGCCCAGCTCAATCCGACGGTCGGCGACGTCGCCGGCAATCTTGCCAAGGCACGCGAGGCGAGGGCGGATGCCGCCCGCCAAGGCGCCGACCTCGTGCTGTTTACCGAGCTTTTCCTTGCCGGCTATCCGCCTGAGGATCTGGTGCTGAAGCCCGCCTTCCTGAAGGCCTGCGAGCGGGCGGCGGAGGATTTCGCCGGCGATACCGCCGACGGCGGCCCGGGTTTCGTCATCGGCACGCCGTTGAAGCGCAAGACCGGCACGCACAATTCGATCATCTTTGCCGATGGCGGCAAGATCCTTGCCGAACGCTACAAGCTCGATCTGCCGAATTACGGTGAGTTCGACGAGAAGCGCGTCTTCCAGGCCGGTCCCGAGATCCAGGGGCCGGTCAATTTCCGCGGCGTGCGCGTGGGAGTGCCGATCTGCGAAGATATCTGGGGCGAGGTTGCCGTCTGCGAGACGCTGGCCGAAAGCGGCGCGGAAATCCTGCTGGTCCCGAACGGCTCGCCCTATTACCGCGGCAAGGTCGACGTCCGCCACCAGATCGTCATCCGCCAGGTCATCGAATGCGGACTGCCGATTATCTATGCCAACCAGCTTGGCGGCCAGGACGAGCTGGTTTTCGATGGCGCATCGTTTGCCATAGGTTCTGACAAGACGCTGGCCTTCCAGATGAGCCAGTTCGAGGAGACGGTCAACGTCACCACCTGGAAGCGAAAGAATGACATCTGGGTCTGCTCTGACGGACCGATGTCGAAAATCCCGGAGAAGGAGGAGGCCGACTACCGCGCCTGCATGTTGGGCCTGCGCGATTACGTCAACAAGAACGGCTTCAAGAATGTCGTGCTCGGCCTCTCAGGCGGCATCGATTCGGCGATCTGCGCGGCACTTGCCGTCGACGCGCTCGGCGAGGAACGGCTGCGCGCCGTGATGATGCCTTACCGCTACACTTCGAAGGACTCGCTCAAGGATGCCGAGGACTGCGCCCGCGCACTCGGCTGCCGCTACGATATCGTGCCGATCTTCGAGCCGGTCGAAGGTTTCCTGCACGCGCTGACGCAGCTTTTCGAGGGCACCAAGGAAGGTATTACCGAGGAGAACCTGCAGAGCCGTGCACGTGGCACTATCCTGATGGCGATTTCCAACAAGTTCGGCTCGATGGTGGTCACCACCGGCAACAAAAGCGAGATGTCGGTCGGCTACGCGACGCTCTACGGCGACATGAATGGCGGCTTCAATCCGATCAAGGATCTTTACAAGATGCAGGTCTATGCATTGTCGCGTTGGCGCAACGCGCATGTGCCGCCGGGTGCGCTCGGTCCGTCCGGCGAGGTGATCCCGACCAACATCATCGACAAGGCGCCCTCGGCGGAACTGCGAGAGAACCAGATCGACCAGGATTCGCTGCCGCCCTATCCAGTGCTCGATGACATATTGGAGTGTCTGGTCGAGAACGAGATGGGCGTCGACGAGATCGTTGCGCGCGGCCATGACCGGGCGACGGTGGCGCGTGTCGAGCACCTGCTTTACGTCGCAGAATACAAGCGCCGGCAGGCGGCGCCCGGCGTGAAGATCACCAGGAAGAACTTTGGCCGCGACCGCCGTTATCCCATCACCAACCGGTTCAGGGATCGCGGGTAGGCCATTGGCCTGCGTAACGGTTTAGCCATGGCCAACCTTGAAATTAGCTTTGACCTGTCGCGGATCGACTTCCGGGCGACATCCGACATTTTGAAGGCGAGCTATTGGGGCAGCGGCCGCAGCGATGAACTGCACCGCCGCGCTTTTGCCAACTCACTGTGCGTCGGCGCCTATGTCGGCGGCAATCAGGTCGGCTTCGGCCTGGCGATCACCGACCGTACGGTATTTGCCTATCTCGCCGACATAATTGTCTGGCCCGGGTATCGCGGACAAGGCATCGGAACCCGGCTTGTCCAGGCGCTTATCGACCACTCGGACGTCAAGACGGTCACGCATTGGAGCCTGTCGACCAACGACGCCCATGCGGTTTACGAGAAGCTCGGCTTCAGGCCTTCCACCGATGGCCGCTATATGCGCCTCGACCGCATCCCGGCAACCTGAACAGAGGCAGCGCACAACCCGCGATTGTTGCAAAATCGTCTCACTGCTTGGACCAGATGCGCTTTTGGCTATCTACTGACTTGGCGCGGCGTTGAGGCGTCTCTATAAACACCTCTCCGCGATTCCCCTTCAGGAGGAACCGAATGCCAGGATTTGACATCGTTATGCGAGGCTGCGAAGCCTAGGTCTTGGTCAGTGCGCCGCGAGATAGCCTCGCGGCAAGGCTGAACCGAGGCAGGTATTTCGCCGCTGCCGGTCGCCGCCCCTCTACAGGGCCGCCAAATACGCCAAACCTCCGCATCTCCGGGCGCCAAACGGCGCCGACGCGGTTTTTCAATTTCTACTTTCGTGGGATCGGGCTCGTTTGCGCCCGAATGACATCATGACTCGTTTTCGAATAGATTTGCGCGCGGGCGCCTTTCGCAGCGTTCTTGGCTTCACGCTCAGCCATTGGCGGTGTCAGCCGTGGCGGCTTGCCGGCATTATGGGCACATTCCTGCTGTCGACCTTGGCCGACGTGCTGACGCCGCTCTATTCCGGCCGGCTGGTGGATGCCGTCGCCAGCAGTGCTGCGGCCGACGATGTTGCGTGGAACGCGGCGACAGCGGCCTTTTCGATGCTGGTGGCCCTGGCGCTCACCGGTGTCGTGCTGCGCAATCTCGCCTTCATGGCCATTGTCGAGCTGACGTTGAAGATGATGGCGGATATCGCCGCCGACGCCTTCCACCGCGTCCAGCGCTTCTCCACCGACTGGCACGCCAACAGCTTCGCCGGATCGACGGTGCGCAAGATAACGCGCGGCATGTGGGCGCTCGACCTGCTCAACGACACGATCCTGATCGCGCTGCTGCCATCGGTCGTCATGCTCGTCGGCTCGACGCTGCTGCTTGGCTGGTTCTGGCCGCTGATGGGTGCTGTCGTCGCCACCGGTTCGGTTCTGTTCATCGCGGTGACGACGATGCTGTCGCTTGGCTATGTCGCGCCCGCGGCAAGGCTTGCCAATGCGTGGGATACACGGCTCGGCGGCTCGCTGGCCGACGCGGTAAGCTGCAACGCCGTGGTCAAGGGTTTTGGCGCCGAGGAACGCGAGGAGACGCGGCTTGCCGAGGTCGTCGCCAAATGGCGCGGTCGCACGCGCCGCACCTGGATGCGCGGCACCGTCAACGGCACCACGCAAGGGACGATGCTGCTGCTTTTGAGGGCAGCGGTCATCGGGTTCTCCCTGCTGTTGTGGTCGTGGGGGCAGGCGAGCGCCGGCGATGTCGCCTTCGTGCTGACCTCATTCTTCGTGCTGCAAGGCTATCTGCGCGACATCGGCACACATATCCGCAATCTGCAGCGCTCGATCAACGACATGGAGGAACTGGTCGACTTCCAGTCCGAACCACTCGGCATCGAGGATCGGCCCGGAGCCAAACCGATCCGGATCACCGATGGCCGTATCACCTTCGACAATGTCACGTTCCACTATGGCAGCCACCGCCTGCCGCTCTATCGCGACTTTTCGGTGGACATCGCGCCGGGCGAACGGGTTGGGCTGGTTGGCCATTCGGGCTCCGGCAAGACGACATTCGTCAAGCTGATCCAGCGCCTCTACGACGTGACTGCGGGCAATATCCTGATCGACGGCCAGGATATTGCGAATGTGGCGCAGGCGTCGCTGCGCGCACAGATCGCAATCGTCCAGCAGGAGCCGATCCTGTTTCACCGGTCGCTGGCCGAAAACATCGCCTATGCTCGGCCGGCCGCCACGCAGGCCGAGATCGAGCACGCGGCGCGATTGGCCAGCGCGCATGACTTCATTGCCAATTTGCCGAAAGGCTATGGCACGCTGGTCGGCGAGCGTGGCGTAAAGCTATCGGGTGGTGAGCGTCAGCGCGTTGCAATCGCACGCGCCTTTCTTGCCGATGCGCGCATTCTCATCCTGGATGAGGCAACGTCGAGCCTCGATTCGGAATCGGAGGTGCTGATCCAGCAGGCGATGGAGCGGTTGATGGTCGGCCGCACGACGCTGGTCATTGCCCACCGGCTGTCGACGGTGCGGGCGCTGGACAGGCTTTTGGTGTTCGATCGCGGCCGCATCGTCGAAGAGGGCTCGCATGACCAACTGATCCGGCTGCAAGGCGGCATCTACCGCCGGCTGTTCGAACGCCAGGCGCTTGAACTGACCAAAGGCCTGGTGATCTGACGGTTGCGGTGCCGCGCGTCTTGATAGACGTGCGGCGCTGCAGTCTTTTCTTCGCCTTTGTCATGTTCTATGTCTGCCGCCGAGCGCGGGGGCGCGTCTTGTCAACAGCAAAACCATCCGGTACGCCCCGCTCATGACAGTTACCGTCCGTTTCGCCCCGTCACCGACCGGCCGCATCCATATCGGCAATGCGCGCACCGCTTTGTTCAATTGGCTGTTCGCCATCAAGAACAAAGGCCGCTTCATCCAGCGCTTCGACGACACCGACGTCGCCCGTTCGACGCAGGAGTTTTCCGACGCTATCCTCTATGACCTGCATTGGCTGGGCATCTTCCCCGATGCCACGGAGTACCAGTCGCGGCGGGTCGAAATCTACGATGCCGCACTGGAGAGGCTGAAGGAGGCGCGCCTCGTCTATGCTTGCTATGAGACGCCTGAAGAGCTCGACCTGAGGCGCAAGGTGCGCCGCACGCGTGGCCTGCCGCCAGTCTATGGCCGCGAGGCGCTGACGCTGGCACCCGAGCAGGTGGCGGAATATGAGGCCGATGGCCGGCGGCCGCACTGGCGCTTTCTGCTGCCCAACTTCAGCAGCGATCCGCTACAGCCGGAGCGCACCGAAATCCACTGGAACGACCTGGTGCGCGGCGAAGAGACGGTCGACCTCGCCTCGCTTTCAGACCCGGTTCTGCGGCGTGAGGACGGCACCTACCTCTACACATTGCCTTCGGTTGTCGACGACATCGACATGGGCGTCAGCCATGTCATTCGCGGCGACGACCACGTCACCAATACCGGCGTCCAGATAGCCCTGTTCCGAGCACTTGGCGCGGAGCCGCCGGTGTTCGGCCACCACAATCTCCTGACAACGGCATCAGGCGAGGGACTTTCGAAGCGCACCGGCGCGCTGTCCATCCAGAGCCTGCGTGAGAGCGGCATCGAGCCGATGGCGATCGCTTCGCTGGCGGTGCTCGTCGGCACCTCGGAAAACGTCGTGGCGGTGCCAACGATGGCCGAGCTAGTCGAGCGCTTCGATCCGGCTGCAACATCGAAATCCGCCGCCAAATTCGACCCGGACGAGCTCTTCGTGCTCAACCGCACGCTGCTGCATCACATGCCGTTTTCCGAGGCGCGCGACCGGCTGATCGTGCTCGGCATCTCCGGCGAACAGGCCGAGTCTTTCTGGCTGGCCGTGCGCGGCAATCTCGACAGGCTGGCCGATGCGGCGATCTGGTGGCGTACGCTTCGAGACGGTCCAGAGGAGCCGGCGGAGTTTTCCGACGAGGACCGCGACTTTCTTCGCCAGGCATTCGAGTTGCTGCCGGAAGAGCCTTGGAACGGCACCGTCTGGAAGGACTGGACGGGCAAGATCCGAGCGGCGAGCGGCCGTAAGGGCAAGGCGCTGTTCATGCCGCTCAGGCTGGCGCTTACGGGACAGCCTTCGGGTCCGGAGCTTGCAGATCTGTTGCCGTTGCTGGGTCGGGAAGGAACGTTGGCCCGACGACCCTGACCTTGCGCTGCTCCGGCGGCGGCAGCGATGTCGGCGAGGGCACAGGTTTGACAGCAAGGCGTCTGATCGCCCCACGGTCGAGGCCGTCTTGCGCATTGGCCAAGGACTCCGGGTCGGCGCCCGGATCAGGCCTGGCAACCGGCAGCGGAATGAACGGGGTACTCTCTACATTCGCCTCGGATTGTTCCCGGGTTGGCGGGTTGCCGGCGATGATCTCGAAATTCTGCGCGGCGTTGCAGCCGCAGGTCGGCGGCCGCGGCATGTCGGATTGCTTGTAGAGGTAGGCCGTCGGCAGTTCGATATAAGGCCTGCCCGTCACCGAAGACGTCATCGACGCCGAATCGCTGTTCACGCCGCGCGTGTAGAAAACCTGCATCTCGGTGCCGGGGCAGCTCGATTCGCAATTCTTCTGATCGCGCTCGAAATCGCCCAGCGAGGCAGCATTCGACATCGGGAAGAAATAGCCGTCGCAGGTCCGCACACACATGGTGCGGAATTCGCCTTGGGGCTGGCCCATGTCGGCGCTGTTGAGCACGGTGCGGATGTTGCCCGGCTGGCTCAGTTCTTCAGCCTGGTCGGCCTCTTCGGGCTGACTGCCCAAAAGCTGGTCGAGCAGGTTTCGCTTGCCGTTTTCACGGTTGGCTTCGCGGACCGGCGCGGGCGTCGGCGCCGCCGCATCATCGCGGCAGCCATTGGCGTCAAGCAACGTCAATATGCGCGCACGATCACGTCGCGAACCACCGCCGGCAAGGTCGCCGCGCTTGGCCTGCAGGGCGTCGAGATTGGCTGCCATGCGATCGATGGTGGCGTCGAGTGCTGCGCATGCGTTGGCGTTGCGGCGAGACAGCGAAAAGCCGCAGCCGGCGCTGCTGGCCTGCCTGACGGCCTTTGAAATCTGCTGGCGCTGCCGGACGATTGCGTCGTCATATTTCCTGAGCAATGCCGGTTTGCCGCCGCCACCACGAGAAGCGGCGGCAAGATCGGCTTCAAGCTGGCGGCAGAGGCGGGAAGCGGCCTGTGCCTGAGTGGCGGCAATGCCGCACAGCACCACGGCGCCGAGCAGCGCAGCGGCCCGCGTCAGCTTCCAACTTGCGCCCGTCATCCCTCCGGAACTCCGACTGCCTGTCGTTCAGAAAGCTACCGCGCTTGCGGTTAACCGTTTGTTTAGCATACCGCCGATTCCGCCTTCAGCCCAAATCGGCGATGGCTTGCGCCTTGTGCGCGGCTTCGATCAGGACCGGTGCTGTCATATCGACTACGCCACACGACATATTCGGACAGAGCCAGATCCGCGACATCCTGGCGTTGCACGAAAAAAGGCGTATTCGCCCAGAAGAATGCCCGGATCCAGCAATGCCCGGAGGCTTGGCATGACCGCGATTACCCGTCGAGCCGCACTGCAATTTGGTCTTTTGTGCCTGGCGATGCCGGTTGCCTTGGCGCAGGAAAAGCCCATCACGCCGGATTGGGGTACCAAATTGGTCGAAGCTGCCCGTGAGCAGATCGGCGTCACCACACTCTACGATCCGACCTATACACGCCTGGCCTATCCGGGCGGGGACGTTGAGCCCGAGCGGGGTGTGTGCACGGATGTCGTGATCCGTGCCTATCGCCGCGCCTTCGATCTCGACCTGCAAAAATTGGTGCATGAGGATATGCGGGCCAATTTTGCCGCCTATCCGAAGGCTTGGGGCTTGAAAGCGCCGGACCGCAACATCGACCACCGCCGTGTGCCCAATCTTGCGGTCTATTTCGAGCGGCGCGGTGCCGCCTTGCCCGTCAGCCAAGACCCCGCCGATTATCGGCCTGGGGATCTCGTCGCCCAGATGCTGCCCGGCAATCTGCCGCATATTGCCATCGTGTCGTCCAATCGCTCCACATTGGTACCGACAAGAAGACTGGTCATTCACAATATCGGCGGCGGCGCCAGGGAAGAGGACACTTTGTTTGCCTTCAGGCAGACAGGGCATTTCCGGTTCAAGCCAATCTGAGAAGGCCCATGGCTAGCCCAGCTCGACGATGGCTTGCGCCTTATGCGCGGCTTCGACCACTGCCAGTGCCGTCATGTTGACGACACCGCGCGACGTCACCGACGGCGTCAATATGTGCGCCGGGCTGTCGGTGCCGAGCAGGATCGGGCCGACATGCAGCGCGTCCATCATCGTGCGCAGCGCGGTCAGCGTGATGTTCGCCGAATCGAGATTGGGGAACACCAGCAGATTGGCTTCGCCCTTCAGCCGCGAATGCGGATAGACGCGCTGGCGCAGCTGCTCCGACAGTGCCGAGTCGGCATGCATCTCGCCGTCGCATTGCAGGTCGGGCGCGATGCGCGCCAGGATCGCCGCCGCCTGCCGCATCTTCATGGCGCTTGGCGAATCGCGGGAGCCGAAATCCGAATGCGAAAGCAGGGCTGCCTTGGGCTCGATGCCAAAACGCTGAATCTCCTCGGCCGCCAGAACGGTCATCTCCGCAATCTCCTCGGCGGTCGGATCGACGGAGACATGGGTATCGGTGAGGAAAATGATGCCGCGCTGCGAAATCAGCATGGAAAGCGTCGACAGGTCGCGATCCCTAATGCCGGCGCGTGGCCCGATGATCAGCGTGACGTTGCGCAAATGGCGCTCGAAACGGCCCTCAAGGCCGCAGACCATGGCGTCGGCGTCGCCGCGCTTCAGGGCAAGGGCGGCGATCACTGTATTGTCGGTGCGCACCATGGTGCGTGCCGCTTCCGTAGTCACCCCACGGCGGCCGGCAAGCTCGATCAAAAGGTCGACATAGTGGCGGTAACGCGGATCGTCTTCCGGGTTGATCAGGCCGAAATCGACGCCCGGCTTGATGCGCAGCCCATAGCGCTTCAGCCGCACCTCGATGACATGCGGGCGACCGATCAGGATCGGTTCGGCAATGCCTTCCTCGAGCACGACCTGCGCGGCGCGAAGCACGCGCTCGTCCTCGCCGTCGGCATAGATGACGCGCTTGGCGCTCGACGTCTTGGCCATCGAGAATACCGGCTTCATGACCAGGCCAGAACGGAAGACGAAGCGGTTCAGCTTGTCGATATAGGCGGCGAAATCGGTGATCGGCCGGGTCGCGACGCCGGTCTCGCAAGCTGCCTTGGCGACGGCAGGGGCAATGCGCAGGATCAGCCGCGGATCGAAAGGCGAGGGGATCAGGAACTCCGGGCCGAAGATCGGCGTCTCGCCGGAATAGGCGCGCGCGGCAACGTCGGACGGCTCTTCGCGGGCAAGCGCTGCGATCGCCCGAACGGCGGCCATTTTCATCTCTTCGTTGATGGCACTTGCGCCGCAATCCAGCGCGCCACGGAAGATGTAAGGAAAACAGAGTACGTTATTGACTTGATTGGGGAAATCGGAGCGGCCGGTGCAGATCATCGCATCGGGTCGCGCCGCCCGTGCCGCTTCCGGCATGATCTCGGGATTGGGGTTGGCCAGCGCCAGGATCAGCGGCTTGGGCGCCATGTGGTGCAGCAGTTCCGGTTTCAGCACGCCGGCGGCAGACAGGCCGAGAAACACGTCGGCGCCGGGCAGAACGTCGGCCAGCGTGCGCGCCTCGGTGTCCTTCACATAGGGGTCTTTCCAGCGGTCCATCTCCTCGACGCGGCCCTTATGGGCGACCCCGAACCGGTCGGTGACCCAGATGTTTTCGACCCGCGCGCCGAGCGAGACCAGTAGGTTGAGGCAGGCAAGCGCCGCAGCACCAGCGCCCGACGTGACGATCTTGATATCCGAGATGGACTTGCCGGCGAATTCCAGCCCGTTGAGCACGGCGGCGGCGACGATGATGGCGGTGCCGTGCTGGTCGTCATGGAAGACCGGTATGCCCATGCGCGCTTTCAACTGCTCCTCGACTTCGAAGCATTCGGGCGCCTTGATGTCTTCCAGGTTGATGCCGCCGAAGGTTGGTTCCAGCGCCGAGATCGTCTCGACCATGCGCTCGATGCCCGGTGCGTCGATCTCGATGTCGAAGACATCGATGCCGGCGAACTTCTTGAACAGCACCGCCTTGCCTTCCATCACCGGCTTGGAGGCGAGCGGACCGATGTTGCCGAGGCCCAGCACCGCCGAACCGTTGGTGACAACGCCGACCAGATTGGCACGGGCTGTATAGTCGGCGGCGGTTGCCGGGTCGTCGCGGATTTCAAGGCAGGGGGCGGCGACCCCCGGCGAATAGGCAAGCGCCAGGTCGCGCTGATTGCCCAGTGGCTTCGTCGCCTGGATTTCAAGTTTTCCGGGACGGGGATGCTTATGGAAATAGAGCGCTGCTTCGTCGAGGTCGGATCGAGCCGCCTTCTTGCTTTCGCCTGTCATGACGGCCGCCTCCTCAGTTCAGTCCGTTTGATGTTTTGAGTCTCTTAGCATGCAGCCGTGGCATTTCGAGAGGTGATATGTCGCAAGCGCGAGCTTACGGCTTGCACCGCCCGCCGGCCTGTACGGTCTGCCATTGAAATGTTGGGGCGATAGGCGCGTTGCTGGAGCGAGCTGCGAGCCGAATGTCTGCTTCAGGTGGATAGTGTTGAAGAAGTCGGCGATGAAGCCGTGGATCCACTCGCACCGAAGCGTCTTGATTAAGGTCGACGCGACCTCCTCGCCT